>JBBASH010000066.1:0-17083 GCA_040399305.1 Cyanobium sp. | reverse complement strand
TGCCCCCACGACCTGGCCATCCCCGAGCTGTTGGCCGACACCCACCGCCGGCTGGCGGCACCGCCGCGGCGGCGCCTGTGGGGATGATCTGCCCACGGGCGCCGCGCTGAAGAGCCTGAGTCCCACCCAAGGGTGGGCCGGAGGTCAGGATCGATCGGGGGCGGCCCCATCCCAGAGGGCCTGGAGCTGGAGGCGCTCCGCCGGCGGCAGCGGCGGCAGGCTGCGCCAACGGGCCAGCACGGCGGCGGGGGGATGGAGGAGCTGCCGCAGCTCCGGGGGGAATGGGGCCACGGCCCTCTCCAGCTCCGCGGCTGGGAGGGGGGGCACCCAACCGGCCGCAAGGAGGCGGGGCAACAGGGGGGGCTGCAACGCTTCCGCCAGCCAGTCGATCGGCGCAGGCGGAGCCCCAGCCGGACTGAGCAGCAGGTTCCAGCCCAGGGGGCCCCCCTGATCGGGCAGCACCACGGCGAGGCGGGGATCGCGACGCAGGAGCGGCAGGACCCGCTGGCGTGGCACCACGGCGGCCTCGGCCTGGCCATTCAGCAGAAGACTCAGCCCATCGTGATCGTCGAAGGCCACGGCCTGGCGGCGAAGGCGCCGCAGGCGCTCAGCATCGCCATCCACCAGCTCCAGCACCACGCGCGGTGAGGAGGGGAGCACCACCGCCCCGGCCAGGCTGGGATCGAGCAGCAACTCCCAGCCCTCGGCACGGCGCCGGACCAGGTCGGGTCGATTGCGCAGCAGCAGCACCCAGGGGTTGATGGCCCAGGGGAAGGCCAGCTGCGGCGCCGGATCGGCTGCGAAGAGGCGGGCCACCTGGGCGGCAGCCGGGTCGAGCCGGGCCAGAAGGGCCTGGGTGCCGATCGGCTGGAGCTCGGCTCGGGGCAGGGTCGCCGCCCAGCCATCGCTGAGCTGCGCCAGAGCCGGCCGGCGCGGGCCAGAGGCCAGCAACACGGTGCGGACCTGATCGGGCCCCTCCAGCAGCTGGGACCGCCAGGGGCCGGGCAGGCGGGCGATCCAGGCGGCGGGCAGGTCGCCCAAGCTGGCGAGCAACCGGGGTGGAGTCGCGGCCGCACACCCCGTGAGGCCCCAGGTGGCCAGGGCGAGGGAGCCACCGGCGCCGGTGCGGAGCACCTGACGGCGCGACCAGAGACGATCAGCCATGGCGGGAACGTAGGGGGTCGCCGCCCCCCGGGGCGACCAGGGAGCAGGCGGCCGGGGAGCTGGGCGGGCCCATCAGCTCGTTGCAGGCCGCATCACAGGCCCGGGCAAGGTGCTCGGGAGAGCGACCGGCCAGCTCCCAGAGGATCGCCAGGCCGCCGGCCCCGACCCCCTCCTTCACATAACCCCGTTCGTAATCCAGCAGGGCGGGGTGGAGGGGCCCGCGGAAGCGGAGGGAAGCGGCGAAGGCGAGGGGATGATCGATCCCCCAGTGACGGCCGATCCGACGCAGCAGCAGGGGGAGATCGCTGTCCGACTCGAAGGCCACCCAGGCCGTGGTACCGATGGCCGCCAAAGACGCCAGCCGGGGTCGAAGCTCCGGGGTGAGCAGGGCCAGGGCGAGGGCGAGCACCGCCGCCATCTGACTGCCACCGGCCAGAAGCACGGGCTGACCCGTTTCGGCGGCAGCGAGCAGCAGGCCGGCCGCCAGGGCCTGCATGGGATCACCCAGGGCAGCCAGAACCGCCACCGGGTCGGGCGGCCGCCGCCGGGCCGCGGCAGGGCCCGGGGCGTGGGCGGCCGCCGCCGCCAGGCCCCGCGCCACCAGATCGGCCTTGAGGGCATGGGCCGGGCGGTGGAGGCTGCCGCTCACGATGCCACCCGCCTCGATGCCGAGGCCCATGAGCACCGCCTGGGCCGTGGTGGTGCCCCCCGGAACACATTCCGCCAGCACCAGGGGCAGGGGCCCATCGGACGGGGCGGAACGCGCCGCCGCCCGCCCCCAGCTCCGGCCTTGCTCCAGCAAGGCCTCGACGCGGATGCGGTCCATGGCGGAGCCTGTGCTCAGGCATCTGGCCGGACCGGCACCGGCCGGAGACGGAAGGCGCAGGTGGGGCACCGCGGGCGCCACCGCGCAGCCCAGGTCCACGACGAGGGGATGAAGACCCAGACCCTGGAGAACAACCCTGGAGATCAGGGCCGGTGAAACCCCGGCTGGCAGGGGAGGCAGCGCGTGGGGCAGGGGCACCGTGGGCCCCAGAACCAGCAGCTCGGCATCGGCGGCGGCCGTGCCGCGACGGGATTCGGGACTGGTGCCCGCGGCGGAGATTCCAGGCACAGCAGCCGTATGGGTAGCAGCGAGCAGCACCAGCACCCGGCATGCGGGAAGGCTCGCCCGCCAGGAACGGCACCAGGATTCGGCCGTTTCCGGCGCTCCGAGCAGCAACCGGGGCAGCGCGTTCACAGGGGATCGAGGGCCACCAAGGCCTTCAGGAGCTCCGGCGGTTCGCCGATCGGAGACTGGAGCCGGGGGAAGATCCAATAGGCCACCGCATGGAGGCAGAGGGCCATCAGGAGGTTCTGAATCAGAACCAGCACCAGGGCGGTGGCCTGGACCTGGGCGAGGTCAATGCCGGCGCCCAGCCCCACCAGACCCAGCAGACGCTCCAGCAGGCCGGCAGCGGCGGTGGTGATCAGCACCCAGAGGTTCTCCCCCACCAGCACCGAGAGCACGGCCAGCCGCACCAAGAAGCCCAGGCTGCCGATCAGCCCAGCCACCGCCAGGCTGATCCACCAGCTCAGCCGCCGCCGCCAGCTCCAACCCAGCCATAGGGCGAGAAAGCCATAGGGGAAGAGCACCAGCGGGCCGCGGATCGGCCCCATCAAGGCCACCACCAGCAGGCCCAGCACCACCACCCCCTCGAGGGCGCAGCGCCAGCCGTGGCGTAGCTGCAGCAGGGCCAGGGGCAGGGGCAAGGCCAGACGGAACAGGGGGCTCCCCACCGGCAGGTAATAGAGGGCCACCCACAGCAGGGCGGTGGCGGCCGCCAGATAAGCGGTGTCCATCAGTTGGCGGGCCTGACGGGGGCTGAGCTGCCGCTGGGGGGGGAGGGACATTGAGGGACAGGGCCTCAGCGGGGTGGCGGGGCGGGACGCACCTGGGGAACGGCGGGAACCACCGGCGCCGCCGCTGGGGCTGCAGTCGTTCCACCGCCCATCCGTTCGATCGTCTCTACCTCAAAGGGCACCCCGGCGGCCCGCAGGGCCTCGGTGACCACCTCGGCCGGCGCGGAGGGATCAGCCTGGGGGAGGCGGATCGTGACCCGGTAGGGCGCCGGATTGGCCGGTGCCCGGGCAGCGGGGCGCTGGGCAACGGCAGGGTTAGCTGCGGCAGCGGGGACGGTGGGGACGGCGCCGGGCGCGCTGGCAGCTCCGGGCTTCGGAATGGCCACACCCGCTGCAGCTCCGGCTCCAGCGGGTGTGGCACCTGGGCCGGCGGCGGCGGAAGCCACAGATCCTGGCTGGGCACCGGCCGTTCCGGCTGGGCCTACCGAAGGCGCGCCGGGGTTGGATGGGGCGTCGCCTTGGCGGGGGGTCGGGGCGGCGCCAGGGGGGGAGGTGGTGGTCGCGCCGATGCTTGCGGAGGGGCCGGGAAAACTGCGGGAGAGGGCCTCACCGAAGGGGGTGCCACTGCAACCCCCCAGCAACAGCGGCAGCAGCGCCAGCAGGACCCTTGGCAGGGCTGGCGGGCTGGGACGCTGGAGCGGGAAGGTGGCGGGGGCCATCAGCTGCTGGCCGGCTTGATGACCCTCACGGCACTGGCCCGGAGCCGGCCGGTCTTGGTGGTGACCGGGGGCTTGGTCGCCGGCTTTGCCGGTTTCGCGCTGCCGCTGGCCTTGCTGGCGGGTTTAGGGGACTTGGCAGCAGAGGCCTTGGGGGCTGTGGCCTTTGTGGGGCGGGCCCGGCTGGAACCCTTGCCGCTGGAGGCCTTAGCGGCCAGCAGCTCGACCGCCTGTTCCAGCGTGATGGTGTCGGCCGTGGTGCCCTCCGGCAGGGAGGCATTCACCTTGCCCTGCTTTACATAAAGCCCATAGGGCCCGTTGAACAGCTGGATGGCCTCATCGGCCCCTTCCGGTGTGCCGAGGTCCTTGAGGGCGGTGCGGCCGCCGCGGCCCCGCTTGGGTTCGGCCAGCAATTCGAGGGCCCGGCTGAGGCCGATCGCCAGCACATCGTCGTCGCCCTTGAGGGAGCGGTAATCCTTCTCGCCCTTGCCCTTGTCGTGCACCACATAGGGCCCGAAACGGCCTAGGCCGGCCTGCACCTTGCCGCCATCGGGATGCTCGCCCAGATGGCGGGGAAGACGCAGGAGGCCGAGGGCATCCTCCAGCGTCATGTCCTCGGGCTTGCTGCCCTTGGGCAGGGAGGCTCGCTTGGGTTTGGGGGTGGCCTCACTCGCCTGGCCGAGCTGGAGATAGGGGCCGTACTGGCCGAACAGCAGGTAGACCGATTCGCCGGTCTCGGGATCCACCCCAATCGATTCGGGGCCATCGGCCTTCTGCTTGAGGATCAGCTCGGCCCGGTCCGCATCGAGGTCGGCCGGGGTGATCTCCACCGGCAGGGTGGCCTTGAGCAGCTCCTCGCTGCCATCCTCGGCGACCCGCTTCTTCTCGAGATAGGCCCCGAAGCGGCCGATCCGCACCACGCACGGGAGGCCCTCCAGTTCCACGGTGCGAGAGACACCGGGGTCGATGTCGCCCTCCCGCTGCAGCACCTGGGTTTCGAGCCCCTTCTCGCCCTTGTAGAAGCCTTCCAGGTAGGGCAGCCACTCCACCTTGCCGGTGGAGATCTCATCGAGGCTGCTCTCCATCCGGGCGGTGAAGCTGGTATCCACCAGATCCGGGAAATGCTCCTCCAGCAGGGCGGTCACCGCAAAGGCGGTGAAGCTGGGGGTGAGGGAATTGTTTTGGAGCGTGGCGTAACCGCGGTCCACGATCGTGCCGATGATCGAGGCGTAGGTGGAGGGGCGGCCGATGCCCTCTTTCTCGAGCATCTTCACCAGGGCCGCCTCGCTGTAGCGGGCGGGGGGCTGGGTCTGGTGGCCCAAGGCCTCCACCGCCTCGCCAGCGGGGGCATCACCCACCTTCAGGGCCGGCAGCAACACCTCCTGCCCCTCCAGGGCGGCGTCGGGGTCGTCACTGCCCTCCACGTAGGCGCGGAAGAAGCCGGCGAAGTCGATCCGCTTGCCGCTCGCGCGGAAGGTGGCCGGACCCTCGGCACTGCCGGCAGCGGCCTCCAGATCCACCGCCAGCATGGTCAGCTTGGCGTCGGCCATCTGGCTGGCCACGGTGCGCTTCCAGATCAGCTCGTAGAGGGACAGGTCACGGCCATCGAGACCGGTGTCGGCCGGGGTGCGGAAGGATTCCCCGGCCGGGCGGATCGCTTCGTGGGCCTCCTGGGCGTTGCGGGCCTTGGTGGTGAACTGGCGGGGGGCCGGCGAGAGGTACTCCTTGCCGTAGCGGTCGGCCACGCAGCTGCGGGCCGCATTGATCGCCTGGTCGGAGAGGTGCACCGAGTCGGTGCGCATGTAGGTGATGAAGCCCCGCTCGTAGAGGGCCTGGGCGGTGCGCATGGTTTCCCGGGCCGAGAGCCGCAGCTTGCGGTTGGCCTCCTGCTGCAGGGTGCTGGTGGTGAAGGGGGGCACCGGCTTGCGCACGGTGGGCTTCTCCTCCACCGCCGAGACCCGCCAGGGGCCAGTCTCCACCGCCGTCACCAAGGCGCGGGCCTCGGCCTCAGCAAGCAGCCGCACCTTGCTGCCGGCCTTGAGGGCTCCGGTGCTCTCATCGAAATCGCCGCCGCCGGCGATCCGCTCGCCCTTCACCTGGCTGAGCTTGGCCTCGAAGCGGAGGCCGCCGTGGCTGAGCCTGGCCTTGAGATCCCAGTAGCTGCCGCTGCGGAAAGCCCGCCGGGCACGCTCCCGCTGCACGAGTAGCCGCACCGCCACCGACTGCACCCGGCCGGCCGAGAGGCCCCAGGCCACCTTCTTCCACAGCAGCGGCGAGAGGGTGTAGCCCACCAGCCGGTCGAGGATGCGGCGGGTCTCCTGGGCATGCACCAGCTCCATGTCGAGCTCACGGGTGCTCTCCAGGGCCCGGCCGATCGCCTCCTTGGTGATCTCGTGGAACACCATCCGCTTGACCTCCACCTTGGGGGAGAGGAGCTGGAGCAAGTGCCAGCTGATGCTTTCGCCCTCCCGGTCTTCGTCCGTGGCCAGCAGCAGCCGCTCGGCGCCCTTGAGGGCGTCCTTCAGCTCCTTGACGACCTTCTTCTTGTCCTTCGGCACCACGTAGAGGGGCTCGAAGTCGTTGGCGGTGTTGACGCCGAGGTTGGCCCACTTCTCGCCCTTGTGGGCCGCGGGGATCTCGCTGGCGTTGTTGGGCAGATCCCGCACATGGCCCATGGAGGCCTCCACGCGGAAGTCCTTCGGCAGGTACCCCCGGATGGTTTTGGCCTTGGTAGGGCTCTCGACAATGACCAGGGTGTGCGCCACAGAAACGCAGGAAACCGCTTCCCTCTTTATCGCATCGGCGGGCGGGGCGCCTAATCCGGTGCCTGCAAAGCAGGACAAGCAAGGCCCATCGCCTCCCGAAACGGCCGCTACAGTCCGCATCTCCAGATGCCTTGAACCCAGTGGCCATCACCGTGGAACTTCCAGGTGCGCTCGCTGGCCTGCTGACTGGCCCCCACCCGCTGGCCCGCTTGCCAATGGCTCTCACGACGGCGTCGTCCGCCGTGACCGACACGATTGCCTCGGGCCTCAGCACGGGAAGCCTGAACCTCCAGCTCAACGCTGGCGCGATCGCCCCGGAAGCGGCCGTGCTGATCGCCCTGATCGCCTGCCTTCTGGTGGATCTGGCCGGAGAGAAGGCGGCGACCCGCTGGGTTCCGCCCCTCTGCTATGGCGGCCTCGGCACGGCCCTGGTGCTGCTCACCCTGCAATGGAACGGCCCCCTGGAACCCTCCTTCCTGGGCTCCTTCCTGGCCGACAACCTGGCGATCGCTTTCCGGGGCGTGGTAGCGGCCTCCACCCTGGTGACCCTGCTGCTGAGCTGGCGCTACGTGGAGCGCAGCGGCACGCCGGTGGGGGAATACGCCGCGATCCTGCTGGCCGCCACGCTGGGCGCGATGTTCCTGTGCGGCTCCACCGATCTGATCAGCATCTTCATCTCCCTGGAAACCCTTTCGGTCTCTAGCTATCTGCTCTCGGGCTACATGAAGCGCGATGCCCGCAGTTCCGAGGCGGCCCTGAAATATCTTCTGGTGGGCTCGGCTGCGGCCGCGGTTTTTCTTTATGGCGCATCGCTGCTTTACGGATTGAGCGGGGGCAGCACCAGCCTCGAAGCGATCGCCGTGGCCCTGCAGACGGCCGCCTCACCAATCACCGCCCTTTCGCTGGTGTTTGTGCTGGCCACGGTGGCCTTCAAGATCGCCGCCGTGCCCTTCCACCAGTGGACTCCCGATGTCTACGAAGGATCGCCCACCCCAGTGGTGGCCTTCCTCTCGGTGGGCTCCAAGGCCGCCGGTTTCGCCCTAGCCCTGCGGCTGCTGGTGGGCTGCTTTGAGAGCTTCGATGCCCAGTGGAAATTCCTCTTCACCGTGCTGGCGGTGCTCAGCATGGTGCTGGGCAACATCGTGGCTCTGGCTCAGACCTCAATGAAACGAATGCTGGCCTACAGCTCGATTGGGCAGGCCGGCTTCGTGATGATCGGCCTGGTGTGTGGCACCGAGGACGGCTTCGCCGCGATGGTGCTCTACCTGGCCTCCTATCTGTTCATGAACCTCGGGGCCTTCGCCTGCATCATCCTCTTCTCGCTCCGCACCGGCAGTGACCGGATCGCCGATTACGCGGGTCTCTACCAGAAGGACCCCCTGATCACCCTTGGGCTCAGCCTCTGCCTGCTCTCGCTGGGCGGCATCCCCCCGATGCTGGGCTTCTTCGGCAAGATCTATCTTTTCTTCGCCGGCTG
The DNA here is from genome assembly GCA_040399305.1 of Cyanobium sp. Taxonomy (GTDB): domain Bacteria; phylum Cyanobacteriota; class Cyanobacteriia; order PCC-6307; family Cyanobiaceae; genus Cyanobium. The sequence goes on along the minus strand of JBBASH010000066.1, from coordinate 9,119 downwards.
GGCCGACAAGCAGTATCTCCTGGTGGTGGTGGGTTTAATCACCTCCGTGGTTTCGATCTACTACTACATCTCGGTGATCAAGATGATGGTGGTGAAGGAGCCGCAGGAGGCCTCCGATGCGGTGAAGGCCTACCCCGAGATCACCTGGAACCTGGCCGGCATGCAATCGCTGCGCGCCGCCCTCGTGGGTTGCGTGTTCGTGACAGCTGTGGGTGGCATTCTCTCAAGCCCCCTGTTTGAGTGGGCCAGTTCCACGGTGGCGGGTACTCCGATCCTCCAGCAGGCGATTGCGGTGGCCGGGGCCTTGCCCCTGGGCTGATCGCCCCCATGGCCCATCCCCATTCCCAAGCGGCCCGGCGCTGGTTCGCACCCAAGAGGTCGTCAGAGGTCCACCCAACAGCCAAGGAATTGTCCATCCCCGAGGCCAAGCCGGTCGCGCCGGAGGGTCCGGTGGCCGAACTCATGCATGTGAGCAAGGTCTACGGCAGAGGCGACACCATGGTTCGCGCCCTCGACGACCTCTGTCTGACGGTGGAGCGGGGTGACTACCTGGCGGTGATGGGCACTTCGGGCTCGGGAAAGAGCACGGCGATGAACATCCTGGGCTGCCTCGACCGGCCCAGCAGCGGCAGCTACCGGCTCAACGGAGTACCGGTGGAAAGCCTCGATGACGACGCCTTGGCCGACCTGCGCAACCGGGAGCTGGGGTTCGTGTTTCAGCAGTTCCACCTGCTGCCCCAGATCAGCGCCCTCGACAACGTGATGCTGCCGATGATCTATGCCGGGGTGCCCGCCGAGGAGCGGCGCGAGCGGGCCCGGCAGGCCCTGGAGCGGGTGGGCCTCGCCAAGCGGATCGACAACCGCCCCAACCAGCTCTCGGGAGGCCAGCAGCAACGGGTGGCGGTGGCGCGGGCGATCATCAACCGGCCGGCGATGCTGCTGGCGGATGAACCCACCGGCGCCCTCGACTCCCGCACCACCGAGGAGGTGCTGGCCATCTTCGATGACCTCAACGGCCAAGGCATCACAATCCTGCTGGTGACCCACGAGCAGGAGGTGGGCGACCGGGCTCGACGGGTGGTTCACTTCCGCGATGGACGACTCGCCGGCTAGTCGAATCTCCGGTTCGTCGACTTGCCGCTGGGTCGACGCGCAGGCCAGGAGGGTGCTGCCAACCCCATACTCCGACCATCCGGCCTTGAGGCGCTGATAGGGTTCGGCCACAAGAATGCCGTTCAGATGGCTTCGGGACTACTGATCGAAGGCCTGCTGATCCTGGTGCTGATCATCGCCAACGGCATCTTCTCCGGTTCGGAGATCGCCGTGGTCTCGGCCCGCAAGGTGCGCTTGGAGCAGCAGGCCCAGCGCGGCAACCGCAAGGCCGGGGCGGCCCTCAAGCTGGCCAACGCGCCGAATGACTTTCTCTCCACGGTGCAGATCGGCATCACCCTGATCGGCATCCTCAGCGGTGCCGTGGGCGGCGCCACCATCGCCCAACGCCTGGAGCCCCTGCTGGCCTCCGTGCCCTGGATCGGCCGCTCCTCCCAGGGGATGAGCGTGGCGCTGGTGGTGGGGGTGATCACCTACCTCTCGCTGGTGATCGGCGAACTGCTGCCCAAACGCATCGCCCTCAACGACCCCGAGGGCATCGCCTGCGCGGTGGCGGGCCCGATGCGCGCCCTCTCCCGGTTCAGCGCTCCGGTGGTGCGCCTGCTGGGCAGTTCCACCGAGACCCTGCTGCGGCTGATGGGCATCCGTGACAGCGGCGAACCCGACCTCACCGAAGACGAGATCAAGGCGCTGATCCGTCAGGGCGCCGAAGCGGGGGTGTTTGAGAAGGCCGAGCACAGCATGGTTCAGCGGGTCTTCCGCCTGGGGGACCGCCCGATCCGGGCCTTCATGACGCCCCGCACCGAGATCAGCTGGCTGGATGCCGACGAGAGCCCCGTAGAGCAGCTCGAGACGGTGATCGGCAGCAACCATTCCCGCCTGCCCGTGGGCCGGGGCAGCCTCGATGCGTGCGAGGGCGTGCTGCGCACCAGCCAGTTCCTGGTGGCCGAGCGCCTCTCCCGGACCGGGCGGGAACCGGCCGAAGCACCGGACAGCCCGCAGCCCGAGGCGGGGGGGCCGGTGGCCCTGGAGCCGTTGCTGCAGCCTCCGCTCTACGTGGCGGAAACGATGCGAGCCCTGGCGGTGATCGAGCGGTTCCGGGAATCGGGCAGCCACATCGCCCTGGTCACCGATGAATTCGGCGGCATCGAGGGACTGGTGACCGTGACCGATCTGATGGAGGCGATCGTGGGGGATTTGCCCTCCGCCGAAGATGAGGAGGACCCTTCCGTGGTGCAGCGCGAAGACGGATCCTGGCTGGTGGATGGGTTGCTGGAATTCGAGGCCTTCAAAGAACTGGTGGGGCGCACCAGCCTGGCGGGCGAGGGCAGCGGCGATTTCCACACCCTCGGTGGCTTCGCCATGCACCACTTGGGCCACATCCCCCGCAGTGGTGAACTCTTCAATATCGATGGGCTACGGATCGAGATCCTCGACATGGATGGCAACCGGGTCGACAAGGTGCTCGTGAGCCTGCTGCCGGGCGATCAGAAGCAGCCGGGTAAAGGCGAACCGTGAGCACGTAACAACTGCAGGGACCGCCTTGCGGGTTCAGGGGTAGCAATTAGGCACGAAGAACTGCTCGCCGATGGGGGGGCGTTCCACCGCCCGGGCCGGCTTGCGGGGCGGCAGCTTGATCGCAGCAGGGGTCATGTCCTGATAGGGCACCTTGCTGAGCAGGTGATGGATGGTGTTGAGCCGGGCGCGGCGCTTGTCGTCCGCCTCCACGGTGAACCAGGGCGCCTCGGGGATGTTGGTGTGGGAGAACATCGCGTCCTTGGCCTGGGAAAAGGCCTCCCAGCGGTCGCGGGCCTCAAGATCCATCGGGGAGAGCTTCCAACGGCGCATCGGATCCTCGATGCGATCGCGGAAGCGGGCCTCTTGCTCGGCATCACTCACCGAGAACCAATACTTGAGCAGCAGGATGCCGCTGTCCACAAGCATCCGTTCGAATTCGGGGCAGGCCCGCATGAACTGCTCCACCTCATGCTCTGTGCAGAAGCCCATCACCCGCTCCACCCCGGCGCGGTTGTACCAGCTGCGATCGAAGATCACGATCTCGCCAGCGGCGGGGAAATGCTCCACGTAGCGCTGGAAATACCACTGGGTCTTCTGCTGGTCGGAGGGGGTGCCCAGGGCAACCACCCGACAACCGCGGGGATTGAGGGGCTCGGTGATCCGCTTGATCGTGCCGCCCTTACCGGCCGCGTCACGCCCCTCGAAGATCACGATCACCCGGAAGCCGGTGCCCTTGATCCAATACTGCATCTTCACCAGCTCCAGCTGGAGCTGAGCCAGTTCCGATTCGTAGAAGCGGCGGTCGAGCTTCTCGCCGGGGGCGCCGGGCACTGGCGTGGTGGGCTCGCTCTGGACCGAGCTGGGGGAATGGCCCTGGCCGCCACCCGCAGCAGCCTGGTGATGGTGATGGCGATCGGTGGGCAGGCTCAGGCCCTCGGCAGCCTCCCCAGGGGCCAGGGGAGCCGCATGTCCTGCGGCGGCGACAACGCTGCGGCGGTCGGCGTGATCCCTGGGGGGGTGCTTGTCCTTCTTGCCTGGTTGCTTCTTGCCCATCGCGGCTGACCTACGCAGGGGTTACCTGCCTGGTGTAGCTGCGGAGGGGAGATTGCGGGGCAGGGGGGCCGGCGCCGGCAACGCGGCGGAGGGGGGCAGGCTCCGGGGCAGTCGGTCGGTGGACAGTGGCCTGGGGGCGGTGGCCGCCTGGGGCGCGGGGCCCGCAGCCGGTGCTCCAAGGGGCGAACGAGGACGCTCCAGGCTCTGGAGAAGCTGGCCCATCAGCAGGGCGATGACGTCGTTGGGGGGGGCCACGCCCGGATTGAGCAGGCCCGCGAGGCCCGGCTGGCCGCCACCGGCCACCTGGACCCCACCATCGCCGGGATCGAATTCGCCCGGGTCCACCGCCACCCAGCCGCCCTCCTGGGGCATGCGCAGCTCAAAGTGCAGGTGGGGACCGGTGCTCCGGCCCGTGCTGCCCACCCGGCCAATCACCTCACCCTGGCGCACCCGGTCGCCCTCACGCACGTAGAGCTCGGAGAGGTGACCGTAGAGGGTGTTACGGCGGGGGTTGTCGTGTTCGATTTCGATCGCCAGGCCATAGCCGCCGGCATCACCACTGCTCACCACCCGGCCGGAGAGAGCCGCCACCACGGGGGTGCCCTCGGGGGCGGCCAGATCGCGGCCGCTATGCATCAGCCAGGTGCCGAGGATCGGGTGGAGGCGCCAGCCGAAACCGCTGGTGATTTCAGCGCTGCCGATCAGGGGGAAGATCAGGCCCCGGTTGCCATTGCCCCGCATCCCGGCTGGCCTTGGGGACACCTGGAGGACATCGCTGAGCCGGAAGCGCCCGCCGATCCCGGAGAGCAGGGCCGTGACCGGCACGGCGATCGGCGGCAAGGGAGCGGCGTCGATGCCGTAGCGCTCGCCACTGCCACCGCCGGCACCACCAAAGCCCAAGCCGATCGAGCCACCCCCTCCATCGCCACGGCTGCTGAATCGCACGCCGCCATCGCTCACGCCGCATTCACGGGCCGACAAGGCTCCGCTGCTGCACCCCTCGCGCACCACCTGCGCATCGCCGCGGGGGAAACGCCCGAAATCCCGGATCCTCACCTCGCGTGGTGACACCACACCATCGCGCTCAAGCGCCTCCAAGGAGGCCTCAAAGCGCCGGGGGGCCTGAACCTGGCGCTGATCGGGACCCGGCTGCAAGGGCGAGGGGCTGGAGCCGACCGCACCGGAGGACGGCACCAATCGCTCGGGGGACACCGTGACGCGGGCCCGGGGAGGCGGCACGGTTTCCGCTGCCCCAGAGCCTGGGCTGGCCACCGGGGCGACGGCAGCGGCGGGCGGGGAGGCTGCAGGTCGCTCAGGGGGAGCCACGGCAGGCGCGGGGGCGAGGGCGGCCGGGCTGGGCGCAGCCGGTAGGGAAGGGGGGGGCGAAGGCGGCGCGGGCTGGGAGGCGGGGGATCCACCGCCCGTCTCAAGTGGCGCGGTCTGGGCCATCACCAAGGGCACCGCTGCCAGGGGCATGGCGATCAGGGCCGGCAGGGCCAAAAGGCTGCGCAGGGGCTGGCGGGGCATGGATCGGTGCCGCGGAGGGAGCGCTGCGGGAAAACCGAAGGCATTGTGGTGCATCGCCGCCGGAGCGACGACGGCAGGGAGGCCGCACCGCGTAGCGACCACAACAGCAGAGTCGCCGCTGATGGCATCAGAAGCGACGCAGAATGCGTTGGCGGCCCGCGACGTTCACGAGCCTCAGCCCCCCATCGGCAGCCAGGCCTTGGGGTCGCCAAAGGTCCCCCTCCAGCTCCAGGGGGCCCAGCGGCAACAGCAGCCCTTCCGCAGCGGAACGCACCGCTTCGGGGAGACTCGCCAGCTCCATCGCTCGATCCAGGGCCAACAGCACCCGGGCCACTAAGAGATCACTACGGCCGGCCCGGGCCTGGGGAAAGCCCCCCAGGGCGGCGGCCCCGTCTGGCACGGGATTGCAGCCGTTGAGCCCCACGCCGATGCGGGCCCAGCGCACCTTCCCCCCCCGCAGGCGCAGCCCGGGCAGCAGGCCGGCCAACTTGCGGGGCCCCGCCGGAGTGAGCAGCATCAGATCGTTGGGCCACTTCAGGCCGATGGGCACCCCCAGAGCGCCCAGCTCGGCGGCCAGGGCCACCGCCACCGCTAGGGCGGGTGCCGCGGCGCCTTCGGGATCCTCGGGCCAGGGCAGGGCCGCACTCAGCCACACGCCCCCGGGCGGCGACACCCACACCCTCCCCTGCTGGCCATGGCCGAAGCGCTGCCGGCGGGCCAACACGGCGCGCGGTTGCCCCAGGTGTGGGCCGGAGAGCGGAGCGGAGGCTGGCTCGGCGGCTCCAGCGGCGCTAGGGCTTCCTTCGGGGGGCACCTGCCGCAGCCACTGATCGAGCTCCCGCTCGGTGCTGGCACACACCGGCAGGGACCGCAGCTGCCAGGGAAGGCCCCGGCCGCCCCGGGCCCGCGCCAGGTTGCGGTGGGCCCGCACGATCCGACCGACCATCGGCGCGACCTCAGAGCTGCCGCAGCCAGGCGCCCATGCGGGCCGCAGCGTCCTCAAGCTCCTCGCTGGGATGCACCAGGGCCAGCCGTTGCCAGCCCTCGCCGCCGGGCCCGAAGCCGTTGCCCGGGGTGAGGCAAACGCCGGTGGCCTCCAAGAGGGCGGCGCAGAAGCGCTCGGAGTCCAGACCCTGCTCCCGTGCTGCCGGCGGCACGGGCAGCCAGTGGTAGAGCGCCATCGAAGCGTGGGGCACCTGCCAGCCCTCGGACCGCAGGGCGGCGGCCATCCGATCCCGCCGCTCGCGATAGACGCCGCGGAGATGCTCCGGCCACTGGGGCGCCTGCTCGAGGGCGGCGATCGCCCCGGCCTGGAGCGCCAGCGACTGGTTGAAATCCACGATCCCCTTGAGCTGGCGCAGGGCCGTGATCAACCACTCGGCGCCGATGGCGAAGGCGATGCGATAGCCCCCCAGGCACCAGCCCTTCGAGAAGGAGAAGAACTCGATGCCGCACCGGCGCCATTCAGGGTGGCGCAGCAGGGCCGGGGCCTCGCCATCGAGGGCCAGATCAACATAAGGATTGTCGTGGGCCAACACGATGTCGTGGTCAATGGCGCGGGCCACGGCCGCATCAAGCCAGGCCTGCTCGCCCGTGGTGGCGGTGGGGTTGTGGGGAAAGCCGAGCACCATCAGCCGCAGGGCATCCCACTGGGAGGAGTGCAGGTGGTTGAAATCCGGCCGCCAGCCCCGCTCCGGATCCAGGGGGAGCAGCACCGTTTCGGCGGAGGCCAGCTGCAGGCCGCCCCGATGGGAGGGATAGCAGGGATCCAGCAGCAGGGCGGCGTCCCCGGGGTTGAGCACCGCCAGGGGTAGGTGGGCGGTGCCCTCCTGGGAGCCCACCAGCAGCAGCACCTCCCGCTCCGGATCCACCGCCACCGAGAAGCGACGCCGGGCCCAGGCTGCCACCGCCTCGCGAAAGGGCAGGGTGGCGCCGTGCAGGCAATAGGAAGCGCTGGCCGGTTTGCCCAGGGCGGCCCCGATGGCCTCAATCGCTACCGGCGGAGGCTGGAGATCGGTGGAGCCGAGCGACAGATCAAGAAGCGGAGGGAGGTCCGGGGTGCTGTTCAGCCGCTGCCGGTAGGCCTCCTTGCGCTGGTCATTGCGGGCGAAGACGCCGCTACCCAGCTGGGCGACCCGATCAGAGATCCGCTCAGAGATGGGCATCCAGGAAGGCGGTGAGTTGGGCCTGGGTGAGCACACCCTCATGACGCCGGATCTCGCTGCCATCACGGAACAGCACCAAGGTGGGTAGCCCCTTCACCGAAAGGGATTCCACCAGAACCGGATTGGCGTCACAGTCGGCCTTGCCGACCCGCAGACGGCCCTCGTACTCAGCAGCAGCCCAGGCGATCACAGGCGCGATCAGGCGGCAGGGGCCGCACCAGCTGGCCCAGACATCCAGAAGCATCGGACCGGGATGCTCGACCACGAGCTCCTTGTAATTGGCATCGCTGATCTCGAGGACGGCGTCGGACACGGATGACGGAGTGAGATGGGCGATTGTATGGGGGACACCGGGCTGCGGTGGCGGCCGGAGGATTCGGGCAACGCCGGAGCTGCTTTGGCAGCTGAAGGGAGCATGGCAAGCGCCGGAACTGCCATGGCGGCCAGAACCTCAGAGAAAAAGGTGTGGCGCAAGCACGAAAGCACTCACGCCACCCGGGAGGCCCTAGACCCCAGCCCGATAGGGCAGCGAAGCCACCCTTCAGGAACTGACGACGACAATGGCGCTCAGGCCGCAGGGGCCGCGACCGAAATCAGAGCCGAGTTCAGAGTTTGTCGATCGAGCGCTTCAGCTCCTCAAGCTCCGCATTCACCTCCGCCACCTTCACGGGCTCCAACTGGGGCATGGGGGCATCCGGCGCCGGGAGCTGGATCGGGGTGGATCCACCAGAGAGGCGCGTCTTGAGAGCTTCGAGCTCCTCATCCACGTTGTTGCCCTCCAAGGAGGCGAACTGGCTCTCGAGGTCGGCACCGGCGAGCTCGGCCGCAGCCTGGCTGCGGGCCTCCATGCTCAGCACCTTCTCCTCCATCTGGTCGAAGGCGGCCATGGAACTGTTGGTGCTGAGGTTGCCCACAGCGCCCTGCAGCTGCTCCTGGGCCTCGGCGGCCTGGGCCCGGGCCTTGAGCATGTCCTTCTTGGTCTTGGCCTCGGCAATCTTGCCCTCGAGGGCGGTGAGGCTCCGCTTCAGGGTGTCCACCTGGCCGGCCTGGGAGCTGATCTGGCTGTTCAGCGCGGTGGCGGTGTCCTGATAGGTCTTGCGGCGGGACAGGGACTCGCGAGCAAGATCCTCTTCACCCTTCTTGAGGGCCAGCTCGGCGCGTTCATACCAGGTCTTGGCCTGGCTTTCAGCCTGTTCCGCCTGATTCTGGAGGCGTTTTTGGCTGGCGATGGCGGTGGCCACGGCCTGGCGGAGCTTCACCAGGTCGGCCTGCATGTCAGCGACGGACTGGTCGAGGATCTTCGCCGGATCCTCCGCCTTGCTGACGAGGTCGTTGAGATTGGCGCGCAGCAGACGGCTGAGCCGATCAAAAAAGCCCATGGAGGGGGGGGGGGCACTCGGGGCAACGTTAGGCGCTGACACGCTGATGCGCTGAAAGTTGTGGCCGCCGGTTTGCCGCGCTGGTTTGCCGCACCGGAGCCGACAACGGATAGGCAGGGGATCAAAGGCCGCTGGCTTCCAGGCCGGAGCGCTGGATGGGAACCGACAGGCCTCGGCAGCTGCCGCTTCAAGACAAGCCCTCTAGGTCGTGCTGTAACAGATACGAGGCCAGATTGGAGATCGATCGACCTTCGCGAGTACTGCGCTCAACCAATTTTGTATAGAGCGAGTGATTCACCGTGATCGTGATCCTTTTTGGCCGCTTCAATTCTTGATTCAGATCGGAATCTGGAAGCTGTGAACCCTT
>JBBASH010000065.1:0-18021 GCA_040399305.1 Cyanobium sp. | reverse complement strand
CACATCCTCGAAATGCACCGCCACCGAACCCTCGGCCTGAAGACGAGGCTGGCTGCGGCCGAAGCCGAGGGCTCGGTTCGCCACCTGGCTCGAACGGCGGATCAGCAGGGTGAGGCCGGTGAGGAGCAGCATCACCAGCAGGAGATTGCCCAGCAGCCCGGCCATCGCCTCATCGCGCTGCTCATCGCGCACGGTGAGGGGCACACGGGCTTGGGAGGCGGTACGGATCAGGAGCTGGTTGTCGTTGAACACCGGCACCTGAATGCTGCGACCATCGCGGTAGGTGGCATCAACCACGCCCTGGCGCGGGGAGAGCAGCAGATCCTTCACCCTGCCCGACGACAGATCCTGGAGCAGCTGGCTATAGGAGGGGATATCGCCGCCACCACCGCCAATGCTGAAGGGCTGCTGGCGCACCTCCACCTTGCCGGCGGGCCGGGCCCCGGTCCTGTCATCGCCGCTCCGGGGGGACACGTTGATCGCCCCGGGCTTCCCCTCTTTGGGCTCGGTGCCGGAGTCCGTGGGACGCACCCCCTGGACCTGGACCTTCTGGGCCGTCCCCTCGGGCGTGGGGGATGGCTGGGGCTGAGTCGACGTCGTTGCCACAGGCCTGCGAGGCGAGACATGACTCTAGCGATTTGACGAAAGGAAGGTTCGCAACGGATGATCTTCGTTTGGCTGCACCAACGAAGGGATGGCTGTTCCTAAGAAGAAAACCTCCAAAGGCAAGCGCAATCAGCGTCATGCCCATTGGAAGGCGAAGGCCGGTGTCGCCGCTGCCAAGGCCCTTTCGATCGGCAAGGCCGTGCTGAGTGGCAAGGCTCAAGGCTTTGTCTATCCGATCGCCGAGGACGAGGAAGACGGCGAAAGCTGAGCGGGATGATCCAGAGGTTCCCAGCGGCGCCGACCATCAAGCTGGGTGACCCCGACAATCGGCAGGGCTCCAGTCGGGTCGTCTCCTGAGGAGGACGAGCTGCTTTGGGGAGGCCCATTGGGCTCTATTCCGCCGCAGAACCCGGCCACCAGCGGGTCTTGGTAGAGAGGTGGCGGGAGCGAATGCAGGCTGGAGCGCACCAGGCATTCCAGTTCATCGGCAGCCAGCCAGGCGCCGCCGGCTCGTCGCTGGCGAGCTTCCGCTTGGAATCTCCAGCGCCGGGCCAGACTCCAGTGGCGGGGCCGCAGCACCCAGAGTCCATCCGCGATGCGCCAGAGGGATTCGTAGCTCTCCAGCTCCCGATCCCAGCGGGGCAGCCAGGTCCGTTCGGCTTCGCTGAGATTCCAGTCTTGTAGCCGTGCCAGGCCCGCGGAAACAGCTGCCTGGCCGAGCGGCCGGCAGCCCATCAACCAACCCTCCAGCACCAGCGCATCGGCGGTTTCCTCGCTGTCGCCGCAGCGATCACCCTGGCCGGCAGCCAGGGTCTTGTCGAAGCGGGGCAGCCGCAGGGAGGAGCCGCCGCGCCAGGCCTCGATGCGATCCACCAGCAGTTCCACATCGTGACTGCCCGGCGGAACCCTGGTCACGCCGAAGGGATTGCCCTCCAGGCGGCTCAGCCGTTCGGGCAGAGGCCGATAGGCGTCATCGATCGAGGCCACGGCCAGGCGCAGTCCGTGGGCGGGCGCTAGGCGGGCCAGTTGCCGCACCAGGCTGGACTTTCCGGCACCCACCGGTCCGTTCAGCAGCAGCAGGGGCCGGCGCTGGCCTGGGCGGCGTTGCAGGTCCGCCAGGCGGCCCAGCAGAGGCTGCACCACATGATTCAGCAGTCCGGCCGCCGAAAGGGTGGGGGAGGCACTTTCAGGTTCCAAGCTTGAAGGCCTCCAGCACGCCCGCGTAGGTAGCACCAAGCCGCAGGTTGTCGAGGATCACCCAGAGCAACGGTGTCTCCTCGGTGCGCACCACCCGGGTGCGTAGCCGAACGAGCACCTCCATGGAGAGAACCAGCGTGAGCACCACGGCCGGCCGGCCGCCCGGCACCCGCACCAGCAGCAGAGAAATCAGGTTCTGGCTCAGGAAATAACCGATCAGCAACGAGAGCAACGCCAGGCTGGCGTGGCGCCAGCTGCGGCGCAGCTGGCCCAGCAGGGAGCGGCCGAGGCGCCGTTCGAAGGCGGCGTAGCGGGTGCGCTGCGGAGGAATCGTCATGGGGCAGGAAGCAGCCGCTCCAGCCAGCTGAGCGTGACCTGGCCCTCGGGACAGGCTGGACCGTGCAGCAAGTCGAGGGGCCGATCCGGAGCTCCCAGGCCATCCACCACGGCCTCAGCGGCGGCAAAGGCCCCGACCCCCTCATGGCGGGAGAGGGAGCTGAGGGTCACGAGGGTGGTGAGACCGGCTCCCCGGGCCGCCGCCAGACCCTGGGTCGAATCCTCCACCACCACCACCCGCTGCGGATCCAGCCCGGCCATGGCCAGCCGGTAGCCCTGGGGGTCGGGTTTCTTGAGGCTCACGTCATCGCCGCTGATCCAGCCCCGAAAGGCCCCGGCCACCCCCGCCAGACTGCCGGCCATCAGGGCCTCCACCGCGGCCCGGGAACTGGTGGTCACGATGATCTGGGTGAGACCGGCGGCGGCGGCGGCGCCAATCAATCGCGCCACCCCCTCCCGCAGCGGGATGGAGCCGCTGCGCATCAGCTCGGCGTAGTGGCGTTTCTTGGCTGCCACCAGAGCGTCGAGAAGGGGCTCAGAGGGTGGGCTGCCCTCGAGGTTCGTGAGGAAGCGGGCCATCCGCTCCCGCCCCCCGGAGAGCCCTAGGTCGTCGAGATAGCGAGCCCGATCCCAGCGCCAGGGCAGACCCGCCTCGGCGAGGGCTTGGTTGTAGGCCACCCGATGGCCCTCGAGTTCCGTTTCGGCGAGGGTGCCATCCACATCCCAGAAAATCGCCTCGAGGGAAGGAGCCACCGCGCCGCCGGTCCTATCGCCGCAGGTTAGGGCTGGCAGCACCGGCCGCGGGCAGCACAATGCGGAGGTGCCTGACCCATGCCTTGCCCTCCCTCGACACGCAGCCCTGGGTCCTCCCACCACCACTGGCACGGCCGGATCCCCCCACCGGGGTTGATCCCGGTCCCGGAGTTTCGCTGGATGGCCCCGCGGTCGATCTGCCGGAGGAGCTGTTGGCGGTGCTGCGACGCCGGGGCCACCTCAGCGACAGCAGCCTCCGCAGCCTCCTGGATCCCCCCCGGGCGCCCGATCCCCACGACCACTTCCCCGACCTCGCAAGGGCGGTGGAACGGCTGGAGCGGGCCTGCCGCTCTGGCGAAAGCCTGGCCGTCTGCGGCGACTATGACGCCGATGGCATGACCAGCACGGCCCTGCTGGTGGGCGTGCTCCAAAGGCTCGGGGCACGGCCGCGGGCCGCCATCCCCAGCCGTGCCAACGATGGCTACGGCCTCAATGCCGGCATGGTCGAGGCGCTGGCGGCCGATGGCGTGGGCCTGATCATCACGGTGGATAACGGCGTGGCGGCCCGGGAGGCCCTGGAGAGGGCCGCTGCCCTGGCGGTGGATGTGATCCTCACCGACCACCACACCCTGCCGGCCGAACGGCCGCCCCACCTAGCCCTGATCCATCCGGCCGTCACCCCGGTGGATTCCCCCTACAGGGGCCTGGCGGGCGTGGGCCTTGCCCATGTGCTGGCCAGCGCCTTGTGCCGCCGGGTGGGCCGCCAGGACGGCGAAGCGATCGCCCTCGACCTGTTCTGCATCGGCACCATCGCCGACATGGCCCCCCTGGTGGGGGTGAACCGACGCTGGCTGCTCGACGGCCTACCCCGCTTGGGCCGAACCCGGCTGGAGGGGCTGCGGGCCCTGCAGCGCCTGGCTGGCCTGGAGGCTCCGCAGCTCAATGCCGAAGCCGTGGGCTTCCAGATCGCCCCGCGGATCAACGCCGTGGGACGGCTGGGCGATCCCCTGCTGGTGGTGGACCTCCTCACCACCACCGAACCGGAGCGGGCCCTGGAACTGGCCCGGCAATGCGATGGGCTGAACCGGCAACGGCGCGAGCTCTGCGGCGCCATCGAGGCGGAGGCGGTGGCCCTGCTGGAGGCCGATGGCCGTCCGACTCCGCCCTTCGTGCTGCTGGCCCAGACCCATTGGCACCATGGCGTGATCGGCATCGTGGCCGCCCGGCTGATGGAGCGCTGCAGTCGTCCGGTGGCGCTCCTAGCCGATGAGGGAAACGGAAGACTGAGGGCTTCGGTGCGTGCGCCGCGCGGCTTCGCCGTGGACCAGGCCCTCCAGAGCTGCACTGATCTGCTGCTGCGCCACGGCGGCCATCCGGCCGCCGGCGGCTTCACCGTGCTGGCGGAACGGGTCGGGGAGCTTCAGGGGCGCCTTGAAGAGCTGGCCCAGGCCTGGCTCGACGGGGCCGGTCAGGCGATGCCCGTCGAGCCCGAAGCCCTGCTGCGCTTCGAGCGAATCGACCGCGAGTTCTGGGAACAGCTGCGGCGTCTCGAGCCCTTCGGAATCGGCCATCCGGCCCCCGTGTTCTGGAGCAGCGGCTGCCGTGTTCTGGAGCAACGGCTGCTGAGGGGTGGCCACCTGCAGCTCCAGCTCGAGCAGAACGGGCTGCAGCGCCGCGCCATGGGCTGGCGCTGGCAGGGGGAGGCGCAGCTGCCCGCCCAGGTGGATGTGGCCTACCGGCTGCGGATGGATCGTTGGCAAGGGGAAGAGAGGCTTCAGCTGGAGCTGGTGGGCGTGCGGCCTGCCGGCAGCGCCGGAGTGGTGCTGCGGCGCCGCGATCGCACCTACTGGTGCACCCGCCACGCCGATGGGTTGATCATCCGCAATGCCGCCGGCGAGGAGGTGCGCAGCGGCCTCCACGACAACCATTCCCACCCCTACCTGCGCGCCTTGGTGCAGGAGGCCGCCATGGCCCTGGGCCTGACGGCCTGATGAGGAAAACCGCTCGCGCCCAGGCCGGCAAGAACGAGACCGACTTGCTCCTTCAGGGCTGCGCCATGGCGGGAGTGGGCCTAGCCGTGGGTCTGGCCTGCTGGCCCCTCAACGCCATCGACAGGCTCCAGGACTCCCTGATCGGCCGGCTTCCGGCTTTCGGCGGCAGCTGGACGGGCCCTGCCTTGCTCCTGGCCCTGGCACCGATCGCGACCGTGCCCCTGCTGCTGGCGCTCCAGGCTGGTGCCCTGCACCGTTCCGCGGGGTCGGGTCTGCCCCAGCTGCTGGAGGCCCTCCAACGGCCGGAACGGCGGGATCAACAACTAGCGGCCGGAACCACAGCCGGAAGGCTGGCACTCTGGGGCGCGGCCAGCCTGGCCCTGCTGCCGATCGGCAGGGAAGGTCCTGCCGCCCAGCTCGGGGCCGCCGTGGCCCACTGGCTGGGCCGGGGCCGCCTGAGCACCGAGCTAATGACCGCCGCCGCCGGGGCAGGCCTGGCCGGTGCCTTCAACACCCCCCTGATGGGCGTGATCTTCGTGGCCGAGGAGCTGAGCCGCCGCTTCCAGCCGAACCTGATCTGGCCCTCGCTGCTGATGGCTGGCGTGGCGGCCGAGGTGGCTGGCCTGGGCGGCCAACCACTCTTCGCGCTCGGCATCCAGGCCACCCCGTGGGCGGAGCTGGACCAGGCCTTCTGGGCCCTTCCGGTCGGCCTGGGGGCAGGACTCCTCGGGGCCCTGATGGCCCGGTTGCTGGTGCTCGGCACCGCCCGGATCCTGCCCCTGGCCCGGGCCCATCCCCTGGCCACGGGGCTGGCGCTGGGGGGGGGCCTGACCACCCTCACCCTGATCAGTGGAGGGGAAAGCTGTGGGGATGGCGAAACCCTGCTGCGCCACCTGCTGGGCGCGGCGGGCCCCGATGGATCTTCAGATGAGACCCTGGGCTGGTCGGGCGCCGCTCGCTGGGGGGCCCTTGTGGTGATGCGCCTAGTGGGACCCGTGCTCGCCCTGGCGGCTGGAATCCCTGGAGGGGTGATCGATCCAGCCTTCGCCGTGGGAGGCAGCTTCGGTGGAGGGCTCCTGCACCTCCTGGGAGGACCGAGCGGGTTGGGCGTGTTGCTGGGTATGGCGGCGGGGCTGGCTGGCGCCACCCAGCTGCCGGTGATGAGCCTGGCCTTCGCGATACGGATCGCCGGAGCGCAACAACTGCTCCCGGGACTGCTGTTGGCAGCCCTGCTGGGTGCGGTGGTGGGCCGATGGCTGATGCCGCTACCGCTCTACAGGGCGCTGGAAACCATCGCGGCTGAGCAACAGGGCACCTTGGCTGTACGAGAGACGAGCCCCGGAACACAGAACAGGCAGTTCTGAACATCGCCCCCTCAATGGGGGGAAGCTGGGAAGCTCAAGACTCCTAAAGACAAATCTCCCCGACAGAACAAAGCCCTCAAAGGAATCCGTAGCCCAAGCCGGAAGCCTCAGAGAGCACCGCGACGATAGAAGAGGATGAAGATCACGGCCGGGCCCGCCAGGGTGATCAGGGCTAGGGCTGCGAAGTTGGAGATCAGGTGGAAATCAATGCCCATGGATGGCCCTCGCAAAAGTCTTTCGCCAGCTGATCTTAGTGGGATGGGGGATGGAATCCCGGCCCGCCGGGGTGCCACTGTGATGGCTTGTCATGGGCGAATGCCATGACCAGGCTCAGCAATCCCAGCGGAAGCAATGTGGAGGGGCCCACCCCAAGCGGCTCCAACCCAAGGGAGGTGTGGCGGTGCATCCCGGGCTGCGGCTCCTGCTGCCGCCTCGACCCTGCCCTGCGGGGTGAAGCCATCGAAGCCCTCAGCCCCCAGCAGCGGAGCACCTATCTGGCCATGGTGGGCAGCGATGGTTGGTGCATCCATTTCGACACCGGCGGCTGCCGTTGCCGGATCTACGAAGACCGACCCGACTTCTGCCGCATCAGCAACCTGGTGGGCCTTTTCGGCGAGGATGGGGAGTCGGGCGATGCCCTAGCCATCGCCTGCTGCAAACAACAGATCCGCAGTGAGCATGGGGGACGTGGCAGGGTGATGCGACGCTTTCTGAGGGCGATCCGGAGGCCACGATGAGCAGCCCCACCGATCCAGGGCCCGATCCAGCGATCACACCCGAACCGATCGACTCCAGCGGCGGAAGCAACAACGCCTTGTCTCCATCCACCGCCGCCCCAACCGGCCAGGTCGCAGCGGCGGAGGCCGGAGCGTCCGCCTCCTGGCTCGGGGTGTTCTTCACCACCGCCACCACGGTCTTTCTCGCCGAACTCGGCGACAAGACCCAACTCGCCGCCTTGCTGCTCTCGGCGGAATCCGGCAGGCCGGTGGTGGTGTTCGTGGGGGCTTCCCTGGCCCTGATCTGCTCCAGCCTGGTGGGGGTGTTGCTGGGGCGCTGGCTCTCCACGGTGATGGCGCCGGAACAACTGGAGCGGGCCGCCGGCCTGCTGATGGTGGCCCTCGGCCTCTGGCTTGGCCGCCAGGCGGTGCTCAGCTTGGCCCCACTGCACCTGCTTGAACCGGGCCTATCAGCTCTCGTCCGCTAGAACCCCCCGCCTCTGTCCTCCATGCTGGCGCTGCTCGGATCCACCTTCATCACCGTGTTCCTAGCCGAACTGGGGGATAAGACCCAGCTGGCCATCGTGAGCATCAGCGGCACCACCAGCCGCCCCGGCGCCGTCTTCGCCGGCAGTGCCGCAGCCCTGGTACTGGCGAGCCTGGTCGGGGCCGCGGCGGGGGGATCGCTCTCGAGTGTGATCCCGCCGGACGGCCTGCAACTGCTGGCCTCAGTGGGCTTCCTGATCCTGGGGACCCGGCTGATCGTGCGCTCCTCCCGCAGCGGCGATGGCGGGGACGGGCAGACCCCCACTCCCTAGAGTGAGCGCAGCTTCGGCAGGGGGGCCATCCGGTCCTAGACGCCGAACCCCCACACGCCCGGTACCCGGTCTGCCCGTTTCCAGGCACCCCCACTCCAGGCACCCGTTCCCTCTCCGACCGACCGCCGCCTGGGCATCCCTGGCCGTGCCTCCCCGGCGCCGGCCAGGCCTTCGGAACCGACCCGGACCGGCTCCTAACCCTGGCCCCGGTAGCTCCACAGCAAGGGCTGTCGTCAGGTCGTCCTTCCTTCCGCACCCCAAGCGCGTGCGCCCGCTCCCCGCATCCACCCCACGATGAAGTTCACGGTCGCAGACCTGCTTGACCAGCTGTCGAACACGGAGCCCCTGCCCCTCCAGGACCTGGAAAAGGCCCTGACCCTGGGCAGCGAGGAAGAGTGCAAGCAGTTGCGCATCGGCCTCGATGCTCTGGTGCGCCTAGCGGTGGTGGCGGAATCGGACGCCGGACTCCAGCGGCTGGAACCCACCGATCTGGTGTCGGCCCGGCTGCGCTGCTCCAGCAAGGGCTTCTGTTTCGCCCTCCGGGACGACGGTGGCGAAGACATCTACATCCGCGACCACCAGCTCAATCACGCCTGGAATGGCGACCGGGTACTGGTGAAGGTCACCCGGGAGGGGGGCCGGCGCCGCTCCCCCGAAGGAGGGGTGCAATGCATCCTGGCCCGGGACACCACGAGCCTGCTGGCCCAAGTGGAAGCGCGCGACGAAGACCGCCTGCTGGCCATTCCCCTCGACGACCGGCTGCTCACCAGCATCGAACTGCCTTCCGACGACCGCATCCATGCGGACGATGCCGGAGAGACGGTGGTGGAGGTCAGCATCGACCGCTTCCCGGTGGGTCAGTTCGCCGCCCGCGGGCATGTGGCCCGCAACCTCCCAGTGCGGGGTGGTCCCGATGCCGACCGGGATCTGCTGCTGACCAAACATCACCTCCAGGGACGGCCACCGGCCCCCCGCGCCAGCCTCCGCCACCTTGAGGAGAAGGAACGCACCGATCTCACGGCCTTGGCGGTGCTGCTGCCTCAGAGCTGGAGTGGCGTGGATGCGCCCTCCCTACCGGGCCTCTCCCTCGAAGCCAAAGAAGAGGGCGGCTGGCGCCTGTGGGTCCATGCCCAGGCAGTGGCCGAGCGCCTCACCCCTGGCAGCGCCCTGGACACCTGGCTGAGCCAGCAAGCCGAGGCCATCTGTGCCGGAACCCAATGGCTCCCCCTGCTGCCCCCCGCCCTCGACAAGGCATCGGCATGGCGGGTCGGAGAACGGAGTGAGGCCGTTTCCGTAGCCCTTGAGCTGAGCAGCGAAGGGGTGCTGGAGCACTTCCGCTTTTGCCTGAGTTTGATCAAACCCTCTGCCCGCCTGGATTCCGCCGCCCTGGTGGCCCTGGCGGAACGGAAGCCCAAGGCCCGCACAGTGCCCGCTGCCCTCAAACCGCTGAAGGAGCACCTGCCGCTGGTGGAGAACCTGCTCACGGTGCTGGGCCTGCTGCGCAGCCGCCGGCTTGAGGCCGGGTCGCCGGATCTGGATCTTGCCGCGCCTGCCATCGACAACCTTGGCGATCTGCGGATCCCGCTCCCCGATGCCTCCCGGGAGGGCTGGCTGGTGCAGCTTCCAAGCGACGAGCCCCTAGGCCTGTTGCGGGAGGCCGTGGTGGTGGCCCACCGCGCCCTGGGACGCCACCTCGCCGCCCTGCAGCTGCCGGGACTGTTTGCCCGCAACAACGCGGCTGAAGCCGATGACCTTAATGAGGTCGCCAAGGCAGCCCTCGCCCTCGAGATCCCCCTGGAGCTGAGTGCTGAAGGCAACGCCGATGCCGCCGAACTCGCCGCCGCCTTCGCCGCGACGGACCGCAGCCGCGCCCTTCAGAACCTGCTCCGGGGCAGCCTGCAACCCGTGGAGCTCGACAGCCAAAACGGAGCCCACGCCCTAGCGGGCGAAGCCGAGGCCTATGCCTCCTGGTGCTGCCCCGGCCTCCACTACGCCGACCTCTGGAACCAGCAGCTGCTGGCCACCTTGCTCTCCCAAGGGAAAGACCGGCCCAGCGTGCGCCACAAGAGTGGCGTCGATCTAGCCAGCGATGCCTGCCATGGCAGCACCGACTGGCCGATTCTCACCCCATCCCAGCTGGCCCCCTTCCACGAAGCCCTTGCCCATGGGCTGGCCAAACGTCTCAACGCCCGCAACCGCTTCCTGCTTGAGTTCCAGGCGGATGTCCTGGCCATGGCCCAGGCCCGCTACGCCGAACCCCTGGTGGGCCAGACCCTGACGGGCGTGATCAGCGGGGTGCAGAGCTACGGCTTCTTCGTGGAGGTTCCCCCTTCTCAGGTGGAGGGGCTGGTGCACGTGAGCTCCCTCAAGGACGACTGGTACGAATACCGCTCGCGCCAGAATCGCCTGGTGGGCAGGAAAAACCGCCGCGTCTACATGGTGGGCGACCGGGTGGAGGTGGAGATCCAGAAGGTGGACGCCCTTCGCCATCAGATCGATCTGGCCGTGGTGCTGCCCGAGTCGGGTGAGGAGGCCAACGCCGCAGCGAATGGCGTGCAGGATGGCGCGGAAGCGCTGGTGCTCGCTCCCCTCTGAGCGACGCCCCAGCCCCCACCTTTCGGAATGCCTACCTTCAACCCCACGGCAGCACCGGTGGTCCTGGCCGTCTCCGGTGCGTCAGCCCAACCGCTGGCCCAACGGGCCCTGCAACTGCTCCTGGAGGCGGATGTGGCTGTGGAAATGGTCACCAGCCGAGGTGCCATCGGTGTGTGGCAGGCGGAACTGGGTGTGAGGGTTCCCTCCGAACCGGAGGCTCAAGAGAAGTTCTGGCGGGAACGCACCGGCTGCGGCAGCGGTCAGCTGCGCTGCCATCGCTGGAACGACCAGGCGGCCGCAATCGCCAGCGGCAGCCACCGCACCCGGGGCATGGTGATCCTTCCCGCCAGCATGGGAACGGTGGGCCGGATCGCCTCCGGCGTTGCCCTGGATTTGATTGAACGCGCCGCCGACGTGCACCTCAAGGAGGGACGCCCCTTGGTGATCGCCCCGCGGGAGCTGCCCTGGAATCTCGTGCATCTGCGTAATCTCACTCGGTTGGCCGAAGCCGGTGCCCGCATCGCACCGCCGGTTCCGGCCTGGTATCACCAGCCCCGCACGATCGAGGAGATGGTGGACTTTCTGGTGATCCGCGTCTTCGATGGCCTCGACCTCGAACTGGGCTCGCTGAACCGCTGGCAGGGGGCTCCCCAGGGAGCCCACCCCACGGGCCAGGATCGGCAGCAGCCCAGCACCCCGCCCCCCGCCGAGCCCTGAACCTGATCCGACGCCTGCTGCTGCTGCCCCTGCTGGCGCCCCTGCTCGCCCTGCTGGTGACCGGTGCGCTCAACACCAGGCCCAAGGTGGCGTTGCGGCTGCTCACCTGGCAAAGCCCTTCACTGCCCCTCGGGGCCTGGATCGCGGCGGCGGCGGCCGGCGGCAGCGCCCTCAGCGCCGGGGGCACCGCCCTGGCCCTGCGGGAGCCGGGCCCGGGCCTGCGACGTCGAGTGCGGCGGGAGCAGGAGCGAGAGGAACCATGGGAAGGCTCCGCCGGCGTTCCCTGGGGACGGGCCTGGAGCGACGAGCGGTCTGAATCGGCGAGCCGGCGAGCCGGCAGCGACCAGCGCAGCCGGGCCGCGGGAGCCAATCGGAACGAGAACCTCCGGGAGATTGAGCAACCACAGGCCTGGCGGCAGGCAGCCACAGCCGGTCCCGACAGGGCACCCGGCGAGCCACCGCCCACCCTCTCGGTTCCCTACCGGGTGATCCGGCGCGGCCGGCATGACTCCCCCTCCGGACCCATGGGCCCCGAGGCGGCGGAGCGTCAGGATCAACGCAACGATCGCGGCGGCTGGTCTCGGCAGGCAAATCAGGGGCGCAGCGCCGAACCCGTGCCCGCTTCTGATGACTGGGGAAGCGACACGCTGGAGGATTGGTGAGCGAACCCCGGGCAACCAAGGCCGCCGGAATCCCTAGAGTTCGCCCCAGCATCCGCCGACCAGCGAACCGGTGACCGAGAGCTCCAGCCCCGCCAACCCCGACCCCGGCACCCCACCGGCGGCATCCGCAGCCAAAGCCAGCGAGCCGGCAACAACCGCAGCCTCGGCCAGTGAAAGCGCGGCTCCGGTCAGCGCGGCTGCGGACGCTGCCCCAAAGGCGGCTTCCCCTGCGCCTAGCGCCGATTCCAAGCCTGGCGCCGATGCCAAGCCAGCCGCCAAGGCGAAGCCACCAGCGCCGGAGGAGCAGCCGTTCGAGCGCTTCGTGCCCGATCTGCTGCTGCCGGCCATCGCCACGGAATGCCGCACCTACGGCGGTCCCGCGCCGGAGCTGAGCTTCCGTCAAGGTCCGATGCCGGTTGTGGGCAGCGATTGCTGGATGGTGGAGGGCCAGCTGCCCGGAGAGCGCCGCTTCTGGCTCTGCTTCACCAGCCCCGACATCCAGGCGTCGAAGACCGTGGCCGTGGCGGAAGCGGGAGCTGAGCCGAGCCTGCTGGAATCCTTCCTGATCGATGAGCGCAAGACGACCCTGGCGCTACTGGTGTCGCGGCTGGTTCAACGGCTAAACGGCCAGAAATGGCTGGGGCCCAACTGAGGCAAGGCCTTTACATCCCAGCGGAAACGCAGGGGCGCCCCCTACGATGACTTGAACAGATGTTTGTAGCCCGAGCGATGGTGCCTCCCGCCGCCACAGCCTCCACCAGCGTCCAGGGCTCGCCCCAAGCCCCAGTGTCGGTCGGCAGCCCGTCGGCTCCGGCTGTGAAGGATCCCGCAAAGGACACGATCCTCACACCACGCTTTTACACCACGGATTTCGACGCCATGGCGGCGATGGATCTTCGCCCGAACGAAGCAGAGCTGGAGGCGATCTGCGAGGAATTCCGCAAGGACTACAACCGTCACCACTTCGTTCGCAACGAAGAATTTGAAGGGGCCGCCGACAAGCTCGATCCCGAGACCCGCAAAGTGTTCGTCGAGTTTCTTGAGCAGAGCTGCACCTCTGAGTTTTCCGGCTTTCTGCTCTACAAGGAGCTGAGCCGCCGGATCAAGCAGAAAAACCCGCTCCTGGCCGAGTGCTTCGCCCACATGGCCCGCGACGAAGCCCGCCACGCCGGCTTCCTGAACAAGTCGATGGCTGATTTCGGGCTGCAGCTCGACTTGGGCTTCCTGACGGCCAACAAGGCCTACACCTACTTCAAACCGAAGTTCATCTTCTACGCCACCTATCTTTCTGAAAAAATTGGCTATTGGCGCTATATCGCCATCTACCGCCACCTCGAGAAGCACCCCGAAAGCAAGATTTTCCCGATCTTTAACTTCTTCGAGAACTGGTGCCAAGATGAGAATCGCCACGGCGATTTCTTCGATGCCCTGATGAAGGCCCAGCCCGACACCGTGCGGGGCTTCACCTCGAGGCTGTGGTGCCGCTTTTTCCTGCTGGCTGTTTTTGCCACCATGTACGTGCGCGATGTTGCGCGTAAGGAGTTCTATGAAGCGCTCGGCCTCGATGCCCGCGAGTACGACAAAGAGGTGATCATCAAGACCAACGAAACCTCGGCCCGCGTCTTCCCCGTGGTGCTCGATGTGGAAAATCCCCGCTTCTGGGTCCGCTTGGAGCGGCTGGTGCACAACAACGAGGCCCTCAGCGCCGTCGATGCTGCCGATGGCCCTGCCCCGATCAAGGCCCTGCGCAAGCTTCCCTACTGGGCAGCGAATGGCTTCGAAATGGCCAAGCTCTTCCTGATGGCCCCGATCCGCAGCGAAGCCTTCCAGCCGGCGGTGCGCTGAGCCTTGGCCCCCTCCACCCTCAGCCCGGCCGCTCCCTTCCACGACGAAGGCTGGATCCGGCGCCTCGAACCCGTTCTCGCCGCCGGCCGGGCCGCCGGTGCCGACTTGGTGGAGGTGTTTGTCGAACGCACCGACCACATCGGCGTCCTCGCCGAGCAGGACACCATCACGAGCGTCAGCCCAGCCTTCGGCATGGGGGCGGGCCTGCGCGTGTTCCGGGGCGGCCGTGACGGCTTTGTCTCCACCAACGACCTCAGCGAGAGCGCTCTCCATGCCGCCCTGGATGAGGCCTTGGCAATGCTGGAACTACGCCGCAGCGCCTCAACAGGCCCTGGATCCTTCGAAGGTCTGGGCAATCTGCGGGATTTCGCAGTGGCCAAACAACCTTGGCTGGAATCCTGCCCGGATCTCACCGAGGCCACAGCCCGGCTGTTGCAGGGCACCCATGATCTCGAGCGCCACGGCAGCCATCTGCAGGCCCGCCGCGGCAGCTACGCCCGCAACTGGCAAGAGGTGCTGGTCGTCGCCAGCGATGGCACCCACGCCCGCGACATCCGGCTGCATCAGACGTTGGGCCTCTCTGTGCTGGCCGCCGATGGCGATCATCGCGCCAGCCTGAGCCGTCGCTTCGGCACCACCGACAACCCCGACGATCTGCGTCACTGGGATGGGGAGTCCGCCGCCATCGACCTCTGCGCCAGTGCCGCCACGATGCTCTACGCCGATTACGTCGAAGCGGGACAGTTCCCGGTGGTGTTGGCGAA
Organism: Cyanobium sp.; assembly: GCA_040399305.1. GTDB lineage: Bacteria > Cyanobacteriota > Cyanobacteriia > PCC-6307 > Cyanobiaceae > Cyanobium. The sequence continues at coordinate 3,657 of JBBASH010000065.1, read as the reverse complement.
TCGTTTCGGCGGGGTGATCTTCCACGAAGCCTGCGGCCACCTGCTGGAAACCACCCAGGTGGAACGGGGCACCACCCCCTTCGCCGACAAGGTGGGCGAATTGATCGCCCATCCCTCCGTGACCGCGATCGACGAAGGATCCAGCAACGGAGCCTTCGGATCCCTGGCCATGGACGATGAGGGCATGGAACCCCAGCGCAGCGTGCTGATCGAGAACGGCGTTCTCAAGCACTTCCTCAGTGACCGGGCCGGCGAATTGCGCACCGGTCATCAGCGCACCGGCAGCGGACGCCGCCAGAGCCATGCCTTCGCTGCGGCCAGTCGCATGCGCAACACCTTCATCGCCGCCGGTCCCCACAGTCCGGAGGAGCTGATCGGCTCCATCGATCGGGGGCTCTATTGCAAATCGATGGGTGGCGGCAGCGTCGGCCCCACCGGCCAGTTCAACTTCGCGGTCGAAGAGGGCTATCTGATCGAAGCCGGCAAGCTGACCCGCCCGGTGAAGGGTGCCACCTTGATCGGGGAGGCCAAAGAGGTGATGCCCCGAATCTCCATGTGCGCCAATGACCTCGAACTGGCGGCCGGATTCTGCGGATCCGTGAGCGGCAGCGTCAATGTCACGGTGGGCCAGCCCCATATCAAGGTCGATGCGATCACGGTGGGGGGACGCTGACCATGGAGATGAACAGCTCAAGCCTCGACAGGCCGCCCTCCATCCGGAATGAACGCACTGCAGAGCAGCCGGCAGGCGACCAGGAGGACAGCCGCCTCGAAGCCCCCCGGTTGCAGGAGACCGTGGCAGCCATGGCCCGCCGGGCCGGCATCCACCAGTGGGATCTTGGGGCCGCCTGCAGCAGCGACCGCTCCGTGCAGGTGGACCGCGGTGAAGCCAAACAGCTCAAGGCCGCCCAGCGTCGTTCGATCACCGTGCGGGTGTGGAACGAGGCAAACCGCATCGGCATCACCAGCACCTCCGACCTCTCCGAGGCCGGCCTGGCACGCGCCCTGGAGGGGGCAAAGGCCGCCAGTGCTTTCGGCAACCAGGACGAAACCCCGGCCTTCTCTCCCTTGGCCACGGCTCCTTTGCCACCTTTGGAGCAGCCCCTGCACCCCTCCCTGGGGATCCTTCAGCTGCTGGCCACCCTGAAGGAGGCGGAGGCCGATCTGCTCGGCCGCCACCCCGCCATTGCCACTGTTCCCTACAACGGCCTCGGGGAGCGCAGCAGCGAGCGGATCTACCTCAACAGCGAGGGCGCCTGCCGCCAGCAGAAGCTCACCACCGCCAGCGTTTACCTCTACGCCCGGGCCGAGGAAACCGGCCGCAAGCCCCGCAGCAGTGGGGCGGTCAGACTGGCCTACGGCGCCGATTCGCTGGATGTGGCGGGCTGCATCGAGGAGGCGGCGGAGCGCACGATCGCCCACCTCGACTACGGCCCGATCCTCACGGGTCATTACACCTGCGTGTTCAGCCCCGAAGCCTTCCTCGACCTGATCGGCGCCTTCAGCAGCCTGTTTAATGCCCGCGCCGTGCTCGATGGCGTGAGCCTTTCAAGCCGCGATTCCCTCGGCCAGTCCCTGGCTGTTCCCTTCCTGGCCATCCACGACAACGGCCTGCATCCCGGCAACATTGGAGCTCCCCGTTTCGATGGCGAGGGCACGCCTACCCGGCGCCTGAGCCTGGTGGAGGGCGGGGTGCTCAGCCACTTCCTCCACTCCGAAGCCACCGCCCGGGCCTTTGGGGTCGAACCCACCGGCCATGCCGGCATGGGTGCCAAGGCGAGCGTGGGGCCGAACTGGTTCGAAGTGGGGCCCTCACCGGAGAGCGGTGGCGGAGCCGGCGGCCTTGACCGTTTCCTGGCCAGCCGGAACGGTGGCCAGGGCCTGGTGGTGATCGACTCCCTCTCCGCACTCCATGCCGGTGTGAAGGCCAGTCAGGGATCCTTTTCTCTGCCCTTTGACGGCTGGTTGATCCGCGATGGTGAGCAGCGCTCCATCGATGCCGCCACGGTGGCCGGCGATATCCGCACCGTGCTGCAGTCCCTGCTGGGCTTTGAGGGAGCAGCGAAGATCACCCCCGATGGCCTCTGCCCATGGGTCTGGGTGGAGGGGCTCGCCGTGACCGGCGACGCCTGAGGTGCTGAACCCAGCATCAAGGCGGCCGTGAAGATCCTGTTCTGGGGCACGCCCGCTTACGCCCTTCCGAGCCTGGAGGCCCTGCTGGTGGCGGGCCATCAGGTGGTGGGGGTGGTAAGCCAGCCCGACCGGCGCCGCGGACGGGGCAAGGCCCTGATGGCCTCGTCGGTGAAGGCCCGAGCCCTGGATCTGGGCCTGCCGGTGTTCACGCCGGAGCGGATCCGCAGGGAACACGGTTGCCAGGGCGAGCTGGCCGCCCTCGGTGCTGACCTCTCGGTGGTCGTGGCCTTCGGCCAGATCCTGCCGGCCGAGGTGCTGAACCAGCCCCCTCTGGGCTGCTGGAATGCCCATGGCTCGCTACTGCCCCGCTGGCGGGGGGCGGCCCCGATTCAGTGGTGCCTCCTGGAAGGAGACTCCGAAACCGGGGTGGGAATCATGGCCATGGAGGAGGGCCTCGACACGGGCCCCGTGCTACTAGAGCGGCGCCTTGCCGTGGGCCTGCTGGAGAATGCCGCACAGCTGGGAGAACGGCTGGCCAGGCTCAGCGGCGAGCTGCTGGTGGAAGCCATGGATGGCATCGCCGCGGTGGGCGAAGGCCCTCAGGCCGAACGGCTGGCACGGCTAGGGGTGCGGACCCAACCCATCGATGGAACCACCTATGCCCGCCTGCTGACCAAGGAAGACGCCCTCGTCGACTGGGGCGCCCCTGCCCTGGCGGTGCATCGGCGCGTGATGGGGCTCTATCCGGGCGCCCAGACCGGCTGTCGGGGCCAGCGGCTGAAGCTCCTGGCCACCGAGCCTCTGGTGCAGCGGCTGCGGGAGCAGCTCACACCAGAAGGCCGCAGCCTCGCGGATCTCTGGGGCGGTCCCGAGGACCGGGAGCCGGGCAGCCTCCTGGCCCTGGCCGAAGGGGTCGGGGTGGTGGTGGCCACCGGCGGCTGTCCGGTGCTGATCAGGAAAGCACAACTGGAAGGCAAGGCAGCGGTGGAGGGGACGGCCCTTCTCCAGCAGCTGAATCTTCGCGTCGGTGACAACCTCGGAGCCTGAGCCTCGGAGCCTCAGCCCCGAGGCCTAGCCGCCTAGGCATAGACAGAAGCTGGCCCTGGCCAGGGATTCGGCGGATCGCTACACCCATGGAGCTCCAGCCAAAATGAACAGCCCTTCCGTTTTGGGTTGTCAGGGACTGCAACCTCCGTCCGGCGGCTGCCATCAGACAAGGAGCTTTCGCCACCGTTGCGAGGGCCGAATCTGGGATGCCGTGATCAGCGGCAGAAGACCTCAGAGGGCTGAGACCTCCACACCGGAGCCGTGGCGACGGTGCAGCTCATGGAGCCCCTCAAGCTGGTTGTAGACAGCCACCAGCTGGTCCCGGATGTGGCGACTGTTGTCGATTTTCTCGAGCGAAAGAAGCATGGTTTCGATCTGACCCTTGCAATCGATCAGCACGCGGCATTCGGTGGAACCGGGTTCGTAGGGCATGGCATCAATGGCAGTGAGTTCAGTTCAATCGAGCCATGGTCTCCA
>JBBASH010000064.1:0-18231 GCA_040399305.1 Cyanobium sp. | reverse complement strand
TCACCGATGACGCCCTCGGCACGAGCACCATCTCCCTGCTCGGCGCCGATGCCGCCGCCTTTGAGGTTGATGGCACCACTCTTTATCTGAAAGCCGGCATCAGCCTCAACTACGAGAACCAGAACTCCTACGCAGTCACTGTTTCTGTGGTCGACAGCTCGATCATTGGCTCCATCCCCGTGAGCACCGGCTACAGCCTCGCTGTTACCGATGTGAACGAGGCGCCGACGGCGGTTGCCCTCACCAACGTCACCGCCTCCCTGGCGGAGAACACCAACACGAGTAGCCGCATCAAGGTGGCCGACATCGCCATCACCGATGACGCCCTCGGCACGAGCACCATCTCCCTGCTCGGCGCCGATGCCGCTGCCTTTGAGGTGGAGGGCACCGTCCTCTATCTCAAGGCCGGCACCAGCCTGAATTATGAGAGCAAGTCGGCCTACGCCATCACCGTTACCGCGGGCGAAAGCACCCTCGGCGGCTCCAGCCCCGTCAGCACCAACTACAGCCTTGCGGTCACCGATGTGAACGAGGCGCCGACAGCGTTCGCCCTTAGCGCTACGGCGTTGAATGAGAACATCCCTGATGGCTCTTGGGTGGCCAGCCTCAGCAGCAGCGATCCCGATAGCTCACCCCAGAGCTTCACCTATGCCCTGATTGCCGGCGTTGGGGATACCGATAACCTGGCCTTCTTTGTTACAGGCAGTGAGCTTCACATCACCCGCTCCCCCGATTATGAAGTCAAGTCCTCCTATGACATCCGCCTCAAAACGACAGACCAGGGGGGATTGAGCTTCGAGCGCCATGTGCAGTTGGCCGTGAATGACCTGCCGGATTCCCCCTCCTACAGCTTCAGCAGAAGTGCTGCCATCGTCTATGAGGGTGGGGCCCTTGCCCTCGGGATCAGCACCTCCAATGTGGCGCCCGCTACCCACATTTACTGGTCGTTCAGCGGCACCGGCATCACCAGCACCGATTTCAGTGATGGCAGCCTTTCGGGCACCAGCACGCTTGGATCGGATGGCGGGGCCGCGTTCACCAAAACCATCGCTGCCGATGGCGTGGTTGAAGGTGACGAGGGGCTGGAGGTGAAATTCTTCAGCGATTCAGCCCGAACCCAGCAGCTAGGCTCCACCATCCAGGTGACCATCAAGGAGCCCTCCGTCGGCGTCGTCACCGACGGCCCCGATGTCATCATCGGAACGGTTGCGGCTGAAACGATCAGGGGCGTTCCAACGGGCTCAGCTCTGCGGGGCCGGGGAACGGTTGACAAGCTCACCGGAGGGGCTGGAAACGATGATTTCGTGCTCGCAGATACCTCTGGTGTGTTCTACGACGACGGCAATCCCACTGTTTCTGGAACCAAGGACATGGCCTTGATCACCGACTTTTCCGCTGGCGATAAGATTATCCTCTTTGGTAGCGCTGCTAACTACGAACTCAAAGCTGCTGCCTATAATAAGTTCAAAGGTTTGCAAATCAATGCCCTCCTGCCCGCTTCTACCCCAGAACCCATCGGATTTGTTCAGGCTGCAACCCTCGCGAACCTGAACCTTGCTGATCTCAATCAGTTTGCTTATCTTAATGCATCTGTACCCTAGAGATAGGCCGTAGATTCCATCAAATCTGTTCCAGCTTCAATGACTTCTCCTTCGTTTTCCTACCTACCCCTGCCATGAACCGTCGACTCAGCGCTGCTTTCCTCACGGTCTCCGTCACTCTCGCTCTGCCGTTTCTTGCCGGGGCGCCCGCATCCGCTGTGACGGTGACGGTCGGCTCCACCGACTACGACGTCACCATCTTCAATGGCTCGTTCAGCAGCAATTCAGCTTCCTTCCAGGTCCCTCCCACCGGGGTGATGCCTTGGTGGGGAGATGACCTTCTGGCTCTCGATTTTGCCGCTCAGGTCTACGATCAGCTTGGCCAAGGTCCTACAACCGGGTTTGGCCCTGTCTTCGCTTATGAAGATTCGGGCATTGACATCCAGGGATGGTCCCAGAGCATTACCGATCCTGCCAGCCAGAACCTAGAAGCGATTGCTTATAATTTCGATGTGAATTATGCGATCGCCACACCCCTCAACTCGGCTGCCTCATCCGTTCCCGTTCCCTTGCCGGTCTTTGGAGCAGCGGCGGCCTTCGGCTGGTCCCGGCAGCTCAGGACCCGGATGACTGGATTGAAGCGCTGAAGCGCTGTGAATTGGCACAGCCCGCCGAACTCCTTCAGGTTGAATGCCCCGATCGTGGTGAGGAGAATCCCTTATGTGTCTAGGGATAATGCCGGACTGCTGACACCGAATCAGTTCGCTCCACAATTGGTCCTAGCGCTCCCACAGTCGCGTCAGCTGCTCCCCCTGATGGTTATTGCTGAGCTCCGCCATCGCATCAACTGGCTGGTTTCGGTGTTCGTAGGTTTAGGCCCAGCAGTTGGTTGAGCTGCCCCAGGCCGCGATCTGGGCGGCGAGTTTCTGCGGCTGGAGGGCCTGGCGGTGCTCTCCACCCTCGTGGAGGTGGCCCGGAGCCGGTGCATCACCCAGTTAGTGCTGGGTCAGAGCCGCGCCATCAGCCTGGCCGGCCTGCGGCGGCGGCCCCTCTCGGTGCAGCTGCAGCGTCAGCTGCGGGCCTTCGGCATCTACCTACAGTTGAATCTTGAGCTCGCTGTCGACATAGAGCGTTGGCACGGAGCACTGAGCCTGGGGGTTCCATCCAAGTCCCATCCCTACGTGGAGTGGCGCACGCCGCTCTCCAACGTGCTGCCGGGCCTGCGTTCGATCACCTGTGGCTACCGCAGCCCCGCAATCAACCGCACCTGGAAGCGGGGCCTCGAGCCAGGCGGAGCGGGGGCCGAACTTGCTGAAGCTGGCGTGTCGGCCAGGATTCGGCTGACGTTCTCGGTTATGAGCAGCAGTGTTTCAAGGGGTCGCCCTCCAGGCGGCCTCAAAGCCCTGCAACGCCAGCAGCACCTGAGAACAGGCCACCGCCCGCCGGCCCCCGGAGCCGCCCAGCAGCAGGGCCGTGGCCTCGGCATCCTCAAACAGACCGCTTTCGGCGGCCTCCAGGTTGCGGCCGGCGCTGGCCAGGGGATCGCCATCGCCCTGAGCCATGATTCCCCGGCGGGGTGGTGGGCTGGGCCAGCAGCTGGCCCAGGTTTCTAGCCGATCAGCCGCCGCCTCCAGCAGGGCCACCTCTGCTGCGATCACCGCGGCGAGCGGTTCGTGCTTGCGCGGCAGCGGCGGCAGGCGCAGCAGGGTGCGGTAGCAGGCGATCAGTTCGCTCCACAGTTGCTCCTGGCGGTCCCAGAGCCGCGCCAGTCGCTCCCCCAGATGGTCATTGCCGAGCTCCGCCATCGCATCAGAGCGCTGGTTCTGGTGCTCGAGGATCAGGCCCAGGAGGTGGTTGCGCCGTTCTAGCCCGCCGGCACCGCGCACACCGTCGCCCTGGCGCAACAGGGCCGCCTGTTCCCGCAGGGAAAGGGCGAATTCGCGATACAGCTGCACCGAGAGCTGCTGCCGCCGGTCGATGGCGCGGCTGGGCCAAAACCAGCGGATCGCCGCCCAGGCCATCAGCACACCGAGCAATGTCAGCAGCAGCCGGATCGGCACCCAGGTGGTGATCTCACCGGAATGGGCCGTCCAACCGATCGACACCACCAGGCCCGCCACCTTGTAGCCGCTGTGGAGGCCGAGGGAACCACCGAACAGCCGGGTGCAGACCAGGGCAATGGCCACACCGATGGGCATCGGCAGGATCGGGCTGAGGGTGGGATAAAGCACCAGCAGAATCACTCCCCCCATCAGGGTGCCCAGCATTCGCTGGATGCCCAGGGTGCGGCTGGCCCCCACCGTGCCGCCCAGCACCGCCGCCACCGCCAGCGGCCCGTAGACGGGATCGGGCAGCCCCAGAGTGATCCCCAGGCCAGCCGAGAGGCCGGCGGTGAGGGCCAGCCGCAGGTCCTCCCGAGTGATCAGCGGTGGTTGGGCACGGGTCATGCGGGCTCATCCCGCCGGCTGGCCAGGGCCAGGCTGTGGAGGCTGCGCACCAGGCGCTGGACCTCGTCGTCGAGGCCCAACAGGAGCAGCGGCGGCAGCTGATGGCCGCCGGCCAGCCGCACCAGGCTCTGCCGGCTGGGCAGGGCGGGAATCGCCGCGTTGCCACCGCTAACCAGCATCACCGGCAGGCCGTCCAGCCAGGGGGTGTCGGCATTGGCGAGGGCTCCGGGAGGCAGCAGACGGGCCAGCCGTTCCACCTGCAGGCTGTGGTGATGGATCCGCTCCCAGAGCAGCTGGCGTTGTCGCCAGTGCTGCCGGTGGGCTCTGCCGCCGGGAGCACTGCGCAGCTCATCGCCCACCAGCTGGGCGAGGCGCAGGTTGAGGCGGCTGCCGCTGAGCGGAAGCGATGGCCGCTCCAGGAGCGGGCCTGGTTCCTTCAGCCCCCGACGAATCTCCTCCAACCTGGGGGTGATGACGCGCCGCAGCTGGGCATCAATCGAGCGGATCTCCGCCAGCCGATTCACGGGCCAGAAGAGGAAACTCACCACCAGCACCGCGCCGATGCCGATCAGGGTGTCGAGGATGCGGCCGCCCACATAGGCCCAGTTCTGCTCGGTGTAGCGCTCGATCAGAAACAACATCGAGCACACCAGCATTCCCAGTCCGCGGCTGGCCTGCCAGCCCAACAGCCGAAGCAGTGGCACCACCAGCAGCAAGCTCACGGTGAGTCCGACCCAGCCGCTCAGCACCATGTGCACCAGGCCGCCGACCAGCCCGCCGGTGAGCGTGCCGAGCACCCGGGTGCGGGAGGCGGCGAGCACCCGAGTGTCGGTTTCGTCCATGCACATCACCACGGCCACCAGGGGGTACCAGGCGAACTCCACGTCTTTTCTGTTCATCGCCAGGGTGCCGGCCAGGGCCGCCGCCAGGCCGTACTTGAGGGCCGCTCGCAGAACAGGGGAGGTGAGCATGGGCGAGCCTCAGGACCTCAGGGCGCGGCCCCAGTCCCCGGGGCCGGCGGCAGCTCCAGCTGCGGTTGCAGCGGTTTGGCCGGATCACGGGGAACCGGCAGCAGTTCCCGAAGCAGCCGGGCGTAGGTGATGTTCACATCGATCGTGGCGTTGAGGCGCCGCACCAGGCTCTGCACCAGCCGGTCCTGGGTGAGCGAGAGGGTGGTTTCATCGGAAAGACCGCTCTGATAGCGGAGCCGGGCATCCCGGAAGCCCTCCAGGCTGGCCGCCACGCCGCGCCGGCTGGAGGCCAGCTTGGCCAGGCTCGCCTCGTGCTCGAAGAAGGCCTGCTCGAGCCGCAGGCGGATGTCGTTGCGCTGGGCCGCATAGCGCTGGGCCTGGGCCTCCTCCCGGCGGGCCAGGGAGCGCACCTCGGCGGCGGTGCTGCCGGCATCGAAGAGCAGCCAGCGGAAGGTGAGGCCCACGGCCCAGTCGTAGCCACTGCTGTTGAGGATCGGGATCACAGCGATGCCGCAGCAATCCCCCGTGATCGACCACTGGCTGGTCTGCTCCCCGCTCGCCCCGGCCTGCCCCACGAAGCTGAGCTTCGGCAGTAGCTGGGCTGCCACGGCATCCCGATCTCGCGCCAGGGCCTCGCGGGTGGCGAGCACCGCCTCCAGCTCAGGATTGCCCTGGTAGGCCGCCAGCAGGCTGCTTTCCAGGTCGAGGGGCCAGGCGGGCTGCAGGCTCACCGGGTCGCTGGCACTTGGGGTGATCGCGGGCGACAGATTGAGCAGGGCGGCCAGCCGCCGGCGGGCCACAGCCCGGTCGGCAAAGGCTTGGGTGAGCTGCTCCTCGCTGTCCGCCTCGATGGCTCTGCGCCGCAACAGATCGAGCCGCGGCACCAGGCCGGCCTGCTTGAGGGCCAGCACGTCCTGGAGGATCACCAGATCGTTGTTCAGATCCGCCTGACGGATCCGCACCAGCTGGTCGCTGCGCTGGAGGTTGTAATAGGCCTCGCTCACTGTGAGCTGGAGGCGCCGCAGGCCATTGGCATAACGGCTGCGCGCCTCGCGCAGCTGGGCGCGGGCGGCCTGCACGGCCGGGGTGCGGGCGAAGTCGAGCAGGGCGTAGCGGAGTTCCAGCCCGGCGCCGAGGCTGCGGTTGCCCTGGTTGAGATAGCCCGTGGCGCCAGTGGGCACGTAGAAGGCCCCGCCGGGAGCGAAGGGGCCACCCAATCCGAGGGCCGGATTTCCCGAGGGCACGGTGAAGCCGGTGCCGCTCTGCTCGTATCCCAGCCCCGCCAGCGCCTCGATCTGGGGCCAGTAGCGACCCAGTCGGGCCTGCAGATCGGCCAGGGCCTGGGCCACGGCCAGCCGCTGCTCCTGCAGCTCGGGGCTCTGGGCGTAGGACAGGGCCAGGGCCTGGCTGAGGCTGATGGACTGAACGCTCCCCTGGCTGAGGTTGGCGCCGGTCGGCAGGGCCAGGGCCGGGGGGCTGAGATCCGGTGCATCCAGGTCCAGTGGACCCCGGGCCGGTGCGTTGGCCCGCAGCAGAGCCGGCCCTATGCCGGCTGGGGTTCCCGGGGATCCCGCCCCGGGCGGCGTGGGTGGCAGCAGTTGGTCCAGCAGCCGGATGTCCTGGTCGAGCCGCGCCCAGGAGCGCTCCAGTTGGCGGATGCCCGCCTCACGGGCGGCAGGCTTGGGTTCCGGCGCAGCCACGGAGGCACCAAAGGTGCTGGCGAGGGTGATCGCCAGCAGGCCTGGGGCCAGGGAACTCCGGGAGACGATCAATGGGGCTCGGCCAGCTTCAGGGGCATTCGTCGAGCCCGGGCGAGCTGGGCTGACCCAGACCCGGCACCACGACACCCGCCAGGTCGCGCAGGCTGGTGAGCGGGTCCTGCCGCAAGAGCGCCGGAGCGGCCAGGGCGACCCCGGTCATCAGGACCGTGGCCAGGCCTGCCATCAGACCTTCCACCAAGAACCGGCGACGACGTTTGCCGATGGGATGGGGCTGATGCAGTGGGCGGGCATGGCGCGGACCGCCCAGGCGTGGCTTCAGCACCTGGACCGTGCTGGAGCGTGGGTGGTGCAGGGTGCGGGGCCGCAGGGAGGGTTGCATCGTTGAGCTACGCGTTCGGCCCAGTATGAAGTCCCCGGGCTGCTTTACCCGGGCTGCTTGAACAGAGACAACGCCTGGGGTTCCAGGGGGCCGTTTCGGTTGGGGGAGCGGTTGGGGTGCAGGTTTCGGTGCCTGTGCTAGGCGGGTCACGGCGGCCGCGCGCGGCCCGCCGGAACGGGGTGCGTGCCTCTCCCCTTCACACTTCCTTACTCGGCGATGAGTAAAGCTGCCTAATTTTGGCGACTCCGAATAGTGCTTCCTGTCAATCGACCTAGGGTGTGGGAACCCAGACATTCCCCGCCATGAACAGCTTCGTTCCTGAGTCCCAGGCTGGCTTCGAGGTCCTTTCCGGGATCGGCGCATCAGAGATTGAGAATGGTCTTGATGCGGTTGAGGCCTATTTCGAATGCATCACCACCTGCTCCCTCGATGATCAGGAGTGCATCACCATCTGCACCACCACGTTGCGGGATCAAAGCTGAGCCTCCGGGTGCCGGGCTCCTATGCACGGGGGCAAGGTCGGATTTCCGGGCTCCCGTACCGCTGAATCCGACCCTCGCTATCCGCGGGATTTCAAGCCAGATTAATGGCCATCTTCAGGGATCTATTTCGAGATCCTTTACCCATGCTGAGCCCCTTCCGCCTGCGCCATCGCTTTGGCGAGTTCTTGGTGCGGCTCGGCCATCGACTCGCCCCCGCTGCGGAGTCTCCTCCTGAACGCCCAGTGGTTCTTGTGAAGGTGCCGCTGCCGGCCCAGCCGGGGGGCGTTTCGGTGGACCCGGCTGCCTCCCAGCCCCTGTCCGAGCCGCGCGCCTCGGTACCCAACGCCGCCCTGTTCAGCCCCGCCAGCCGCGAGCCTCTCACCGTGGAAGCGGCGGTGCTCAGCCGCAGCATGGCCCTGCTGAAACGGGAAGCCGCCGATTCCCTGGCGGCCCTCGGGGCTGCCCATGCCCTGGTGACCTCGGCACGTCTCTCCCAGGTGCAGCTCCTGCGGGAGCAGGTGGAACGGGGAACGGTCACGGGAGACGCCCTCGCCGCCTTGGCGGCCGATTACCAGGGCTGGCAGAACGATCAGGTGAGGTTGTTCGACGCCATGGCCCTGGTTCTGCGGATGGGCGTTCCCACGGGAACCACCCTTGAATTGGTCGACCCCCAGCTCCATGAGCAGGCCAGGGCGCACCTGGCCAGCCTGTCGGCGGAGTATCAGCGGGGCCTGTTGCTCGAGCAGTTCCGCGATGCCCCCTCAGCTCCTGAGGCCTGAGGTTTCCGGCAGACGGCCCAGCCGGCGCTCGAGCAGGAGCAGTCCCAGCACAGTGGTCACGGTGACCATGATCAGCAGGGCTGCGAACTGCAAGGTGTCGATCAGACCCCGGGCGAGGGCCGTCGTGGCAAACACCAGGCCTGGCAGGCCGCGGGGAACCAGCCCGAAGGCCACCACCCAGGGATCCACCCCAGCCCGTCGGTCCGCCGCTGACACCCCCAGGCCGCAAACCAGCTTGCACAGCACCGCCACCACCACCAGGAAGGCGGCCAGGGTCCAGGCCTTGGGCTCCAGGAGGCTTGAGCCGGGCAACCTCATGCCCACGCTGATGAAATAGAGGGGCAGGAACACCTCGGCCAGCAGCACCAGCACCTCCCGCAGCGGCTGGGCCGGAGGTTCCAGGCGGGCCACCAGCACGCCGGCCCAGAGTGCCCCCAGCAGGCTGGTCAGACCGCTGGCTTCCCCCACCCAGGCGCAGCCGATCAGCACCAGCAGGATGAATAACGGACCGGCCGGGGGGCGTGTCGGCGCCGCCGCCCACCGGTCCACCGCCAGCCAGCTCAGCCCCGCCAACAGCAATCCCAAAGCCATGCCCCCCAGGGCCATGCTCCCGAGGGCGGCGGAGCCCTGGGAGGCCAGGTTCCGTCCGGCCATCGCGGAGGCCACACCCAGCAGGGCGATCGCCGGCAGGTCGTCGAGCACCGAAACCCCCACCAGCAATCGCCCGGATGGGCTCTGCAGGGCCTGGCGCTGGCCCAGGACCCGCAGGGTTACGCCGGTGCCGGTGGCGGAGAGCACCGCCAGACAGAGCATCACGGTGGCCGGGGCCATGCCGAAACCAAATCGCAGCGGCAGATAGGCGATCAGGGGGGCCAACACACTGAGGGCCACCACCCTGAGGATCGATCCCCGTCTGGAGGTCAGCAGATCCCCCCGCACCTCCAGCCCCACTTGGAAGAAAAGCGCCAGCACCCCCAGTTGGGTGAGCCCCTCCAGAGGGGCGACCGCTTCAAACGGGAGCACCGTGTTGCCGAGCAGGAATCCCAGGCCAAGCTCCAGCAGGATGGCGGGCACGGCCCAGCGGGCCAGGGGCCCGGCGGCTAACCGGGCGCACAGCACCCCCACCAGCAGGATCAGCAGGGTGGTGAGGAGGCTCGGGGAGGCCATCGGAATCAGTGGGGAGCAGGCTGACCTGCCAAAGGTGACCCTTCAGGCCGCCGCCGACATACCGGCCGCCATCGATTTCAGCTCAGGAATCGATGCCTCACCCTAGGGAGCGACAAACAGAGTGAGCCTCCACCACTCGCCGGTACCCCGCGCCCAGCAGACTGGATCCGTTTTGCATTGCCCTGCCGATGACCCGGCGCCCCCTGGCTCCCTGGTGGAGTGGCCTGCACCACTGGCGGGAGCGGCTCACGGTGCCCCAGTTCACCGTGGTCACGGGCCTGCTCGTGATCGCCGCCGGCACCCTGGTGCTGGCTTCGCCCCTCTGCTCGAGCGACAGCGTGGGTCTGTGGGAGGCCCTGTTCACCGTGACCTCGGCGATCACGGTGACGGGGCTCTCGATCATCGATGTGGGCAGCGAGCTCACTCCGCTGGGCCAGGTGGTGCTGGCGGGCTTGATCCTGATCGGCGGGCTCGGCCTGATGGCGATCACCACCTTCCTGCAGGGCTTCGTGCAGGGGCGCTCCGGCCTGCGCCAGCGGCTCGACAAGGGACGCGCTCTCGATGAATTCGGGGTGGGGGGCATCGGCCCCACCTTCAACCGCATCCTGATCAGCGGCGGCTGCGTGATGGGCCTCGGCACGCTGGTGCTGTTCGGCTTCGGCTTCACCGACATCGCCAATCCCCTTGAGCGCTTGTGGGCGTCGCTGTTCCACTGCATCAGCGCCTACAACAACGCCGGCTTCGGCCTCCGGAGCAACAATCTGGTGGATTACCAGAGCAATCCCGTTGTGAACGGGGTGATCGGCAGCCTGATCGTGAGCGGCGGCATTGGCTGGCGGGTCACCCAGGATCTCTGGAACCAGCGGATCCACTGGCGCCAGCCTCGGCTCTGGAGCCGGCGGCGCCTCAGCCTCCACACGCGACTGGTGCTGCGCAGCACCGCGCTGCTGATCGTGCTGGGAGCCTTGGGGCTGCTCTTTACCGAGCAGTTCGCGCCTGATGGGGTGATCCAGACCCTGTCGCTGTGGCAACGCCTCCAGGTCACCCTGTTCCAATCGATCACCACCCGCACGGCTGGTTTCAATACCGTTCCCCTTTCGATCACTACCCTCTCCGATGCGGGCCTGCTGCTGATGATCGCTCTGATGTTTGTTGGGGCCAGCCCCGGCGGCACTGGCGGCGGCATCAAGACCACCACCTTCGCGATACTGATGGGGGCCACCCGCTCAACCCTGGAAAACCGCACCGACGTGGTGATCCAGCGGCGCTCGATCGCGCCGGAGCTGGTGCTGCGGGCGGTGGGGGTGACTCTGGCTTCGGCCCTGTTCGTGCTCGCGATGACCCTGCTGCTGGGGCTCGGACCGACCGCCGGTGGTCCGCCGTTGGTGGCGCAGCCCACCTTCCTCGAGAAGCTGTTCACCTGCATGTCGGCCTTCTGCACCGTGGGCCTGGATGTGGGGGTGACCGCCACCCTGGGCCGCTGGGGCCAGCTGGTGCTGATGGTGGGGATGTTCGTGGGAAGGATTGGCATCCTGCTGTTGCTCTCCGCCCTCTACGCCCGACGACTGCCGAGTCGGGTGGGGTATCCCCAGGAGGAGGTGTTTCTCTGAATCGGGAGCGTCAGCGGCCGCCGCGACCCGGGAGAAACGGCATCGCAAGGCAGGCGCTGCTGGGGGGCGGACTGGGTGCGCAGAATGGGTCGCTGACTGGGTCCCCCCGCCCTTAGTAGGGTAAGTGAGCAAGCACTCACTTCCACGACCCGCCCCGTGCCCCGCGCCACCGCCATTCCCGCCAGCGAACGCCGGGCCCACGCGGTGCGGGTGCTGCTTGAACTCGCCCGCAGCACCGCACCGGATGCGATCAGCACCGCCGCCATCGCCGAGAGGATGGGGGTGAGCCATGGCGCCCTGTTTCGTCATTTCCCCAGCCGCGAAGCCCTCTGGGCCGAGGCGGTGAGCTGGGCCACGGGCGAACTGGAGCGCCGCTTCGATGCCTGCCTGGAGCCCCCCGCGGCCGCCACCGCCGCCACGCCCCCGGATCCTGGCGCCGCCCCCCTGCCCCCATCGGGGCCCCTCGAGCAGGTGGCGGCCCTGATGGCTAGCCATGCGGGCCTGCTCCAGCAACACCCCGGCCTGGTGCGGATGCTGTTCGCCGAATTGCAAAGGCCAGCCACCAGTCCTGCCCGGGAAACGGGCAAGGCCTTCATGCAGGGGTTTCGCCTGCGGCTGGCCGTTCTGATCGCCGCCGCCCAGGCAGACGGCGACCTAGAGCCGGACCTGGACCCCCACGACCTGGCCGCTCTGCTGGTGGCCACCCAGCAGGGTCTGATGCTGCAGGCCCTGGTGCACGACGGCTTTGCCGATCTCAGCGAACGCTCCCGCCGCAGCGTGGCCCTCTTCCTCAGGGCTGGCCCGGGGCGGACGCCTGGGCCGGGGGCCGTCCCAGCAGTAGCACCAGGGGAATGACGGCCAAAAAGAGCAGGCCCACCAGGCGAAACACATCGCCGTAGGCGAGCAGGGCCGCCTGGCGGTCCACCTGCAGGCTGAGCACCTGGAGGGCCTGGTCCGCCAGGGTGCCGCCGCTGCCGGCCCGAGAGGAAAGCCAGAGCTGCAATTCCACCAGCCGCTCCTGCAGGCGGGGATCGGTGATCGTGAGGGATTCCACAAGGTGGGCGCGGTGCACCGCCTGCTGGTGCTGCAGGGCCAGGGTGAGCACGGCGATGCCGAAGCTGCCCCCCAGCTGGCGGGTGAGGTTGTAGAAGCCGCTGCCGGCCCCCACATCCTCCCGGGGCAGGGGGCCCAGGGTGGCCAGGCTGAGGGGCAGGAACATCACCACCGTGGTGATGCCCCGGAAGATCAGGGGCCACCAGAGGGCATCGGCACCGGTATCGGGCCCGATCGTCCCCATAGCAAACATCGTGGCCACCATGCCCAGGGCCGCCGCGCCAATCAGCAGGCGCGGGTCGAATTTGCTCACCACCCGCCCCAGCAGGGCCATGGTGACGCCGGAGGCCAGGGCGCCAGGCAGGATCAGCATCCCGGTCTGGGTGGCGGTGTAGCCCAGCACCGTCTGGGCGAAGACCGGCACCACAAAGACGGTGCCGTAGAGGCCCATGCCGAGCACCAGGGAGAAGGCGCTCCCCGCCGCCAGGGAGCGGTGCCGCAGCACCCGCAGGTCCACCGCCGGGTTGCGCCGCCTGAGCTCCCACCACACGAACACCGGCAGGCTGATGGCCGCCAGCAGGGCCAGGTTGCGGATCAGGGCACTGTCAAACCAATCCAGTTGGTGCCCCTGCTCCAGCACCACTTGGAGGCTGGCCAGGCAAAGGGTGAGCAGTCCAATGCCGGTCCAGTCGACGCCGCCTCGGCCCACCCCCCACTCCACCCCGGCGGCCAGCTGGTCGGCGGGGCGATCCGGCTCAAGGAAGGCCAGGGCCATCAGCACCGTGAGCAGGCCGAAGGGCAGGTTGATGAAGAAGATCCAGCGCCAGCCGAGGGTGTCGGTGAGCAGCCCACCGAGGGTGGGGCCTAGGGCCGGGCCCACCAGCACCACCATGCCAAACACGGCCTGGGTGGTGGCCTGAAAGGCCGCCGGCACCGACTGGAACAGGATTGCCTGGGCCTTGGGCAGCAGCCCACCCCCGAGCAGCCCCTGCAGAATGCGCGCCACCACCAACACCGTGAGGTTGGGGGCCAGACCGCAGAGCATCGAGGCGGCGGTGAAGCCCACCAGGCAGAAGATGAAATAGGTGCGCTGGCCGAACACGCCGCTCAGCCAGGTGCTCAGCGGGATCATCACCACGCTGGCCATGGCGTACCCGGTCACCACCCAGCCCACCTCGGCCAGGGTGGCGCCGAGGCTGGCCTGGATGTGGATCAGGGCCACGTTGGTGATGCTGGTGTCGATGATCTCCAGCAGGGCGCCGATCGAGGCGGTGATCACCATCGCCCACTGGCGGGGGGTGAGGCCGGTGGGTTGGGATCCTGGGGGATCGGGCGTCCCCGCCGAGGGCTGGCCGGG
The DNA here is from genome assembly GCA_040399305.1 of Cyanobium sp. GTDB lineage: Bacteria > Cyanobacteriota > Cyanobacteriia > PCC-6307 > Cyanobiaceae > Cyanobium. The sequence goes on along the minus strand of JBBASH010000064.1, from coordinate 4,724 downwards.
AGGGCCGGACATGGCGGGGGAGCCGGGCGTCAAGGTCGGTTTCGACGGGGCACCGGCTCTCATGGCCGCCGCACGCTCACCGTGGCCGAAAGGCCGGGCACCAGGTTGAGGCCCTTGGTGTCGCGGGGGTCAAGGTCGATGCGAGCGGTGATGCGCTGCACCACCTTGGTGAAGTTGCCGGTGGCGTTGTCCGGCGGGAGCAGGGCGAAACGGGAGCCGGCAGCGGGAGCCAGGCTGCTCACCTTGCCCCGCAGCACCTTGTTGGGATAGGCGTCGATGCGCACCTCGGCGGCCTGGCCGGGCTTGAGGGCGGTGAGCTGGGTTTCCTTGAAATTGGCCTCCACCCAGGGATTGGTGTCGACCACGGTCATCAGGGGCTGGCCGAGCTGCACCTGGCGCCCCGGCTCGGCGTGGCGGGAACCGATCCGCCCGGCGCTGGGGGCCGTGATGCGGGTGTAGGAGAGGTCGAGCTGGGCCTGGGCGAAGGCGGCCTGGGCCTGCATTACCTTCGCCTGGGCGGCGGCGGCCTTCTGGCGATCCACCCCCACATCCTGGATTCGGGCCTGGGCCGTCTGGCGGCTGGCCTGGCTGTGGGTGAAATCGGCCTGGGCCTTGCGGTAGGTGCTCACCGCCCGTTCCGCCTCCTGGCGGGACACACCCCCCTGCCGAGCAAGGCCCACAAGCCGTTGGGCATCGGCGGCGGCGCGGGCCAGTTCGCTGCTGGCGGATTGCTGGTCGGCCACGGCCATCCCCTCCGCCGCCCGGGCGGTGCTCACCGAAGCGCCGGCCTGCACCGCCATCGCCTGGGCCTCGCGGGCCACCTGCTCGAGATCGGCCTGGGCCTTGAACAGCCGGGCGCGGGCGTCGCGGTCGTCGAGCTGCAGCAGGGGCTGGCCCAGCTTCACCGCCTGGTTGTCCTCCACCAGCACGCGGGCGATGGTGCCGTTGACCCGGCTGGAGATCTCGGTGAGGTGACCCTGGAGCTGGGCGTTATCGGTTTCCACCAGGCCCCAGTGGGCCACCAGATAGGCCCCGCCACCGGCCAAGGCCGCCAGGCCCAGTAGGGGGGCCAGCCAGCGGCGGGGCGAGGTCGGGGGCTTGGGGCGGGCCAGGGAGGAGTCGGCGCCCGCGGCAGCTGAGGGGGACGCTGATGGGTCCGATCCGGCGGGGTTGACCTTGGCTCCGGTGGTGGCCGGAGCGCTGGCCGTCCCTCCTGCCGCCGGACTGGTGCCAGGGGAGAACGTTGACGATCCGTGTCCGTTTGGCGGCGGCGGCGCCCCATCACGGCTGCTCGCGGGCGCCTGGGGACCGACCGAAGGGGCGGACGCCATGGCAAGTGAGTAACTACTCACTCAGGATAAACCCCGCCTTCGCGAGGAGGCGGCCCGGGGTCGCCTCGGCTTGTCGGGTAACGAAGAAACCCCTTCGCCCCGGTGACCGACGCCACCAGGGCGCCTAAAACTCGAAAAGCCCATCCAGCTCCATGGTCTCTCCGCTGCCCCGATCGATCGCCAGACGGCTTGCCGGCCGCTCTTGTTCCCCCCTGATCGCCGCCGCCCTGCTGGCGGGAGTTGCGCCCATGGCTGGACTTCTGCCAGCGGCGTTAGCAGCCCCCCCAGCCCCCGCCGCTGGAGCCACCCTCTACACCGGCGGCCCGATCCTCACCATGGCCGGACCGCAGGCCAGCTACGCCGAAGCCCTGGTGGAGCGCGGCGGCCGCATTGTCTATGTGGGCCCCCTGGCCGGGGCGATCCGCGCGGCGGGGGGCGGGGCGAAGCGGGTGAACCTGGCCGGCCGGGCCCTGCTGCCCGGCTTCATCGATGCCCACGGTCACCTGCCCGATTACGTGGCCACCTGGGGGCGCCCCGACCTCAGCCCGCCGCCGGTGGGCAGCACGCGCCGCATCGCCGACATCCAGGCCACGGTGCGCGCCTACCTGGCTAGCCACCCCGCCCCGGCCGGCCAGCTGCAATTCTTCATGGGCTACGACGACAGCCTGTTGGAGGAGAAGCGCCACCCCAGCCGCGCCGACCTCGACGCGGTGAGCGCCACGGTGCCGATCCTGCTGATCCACGCCTCCGGCCACCTGGTGGTGGCCAACAGCCCGGCCCTGGCCCTGGTGAAAATCGGCAAAGGCACGCCCGATCCAGCCGGCGGCCACATCCAGCGGGATCCAGCCACGGGCGAGCCCAATGGGGTGCTGGAGGAAACGGCCGGCCTGCCCTTCATGGCCCTGATCCCCCAGCCCGATCTGGCCGAGAAGCTGCGCCGCTTCGATCAAGTGCAGAAATGGTGGGCCAGTTTCGGCATCACCACCGCTCAGGACGGGCTCAGCAACCCCAGCAACGTCGCCCTGCTGCGGGAGGCGGGCCGTCAGGGCCGGCTGATCCTCGATGTGGTGAGCTATCCCTTCTACCGGGTGCTGGGCGAACTGAACAGCCTCGATGTGCGGGCCAGCAGCAGGGCCGTGATCCACACACCCGGGAGCGACCCACGGGCCGTCGCAAACGGCAAGGCCGTCTCTGCCAGCGCTCCAGGAACAACTGCACCGATTAGCTCATTGGTGTCGAACGCCGGCCGTGAATTCGCCAGCGGCGCCGAAGCGGCCACGCCGCCACCAGCCGATGGAACCACCACCGCCAAGCTGGAGGTGGGGATCTACCGCAACCACCTCAAGATCGGCGGCATCAAGCTCACCGGTGATGGCTCACCCCAGGGCAAGACCGCCTATATGAGCCAGCCCTACGCCGTTCCGCCGCCGGGCCAGAAGGCCGATTACCGCGCCTACGCGGTGATGAACCAGCAGGAGGTGAGCGATTGGGTGGCCTTCGGCTACCGCAACAACATTCAGATCATCACCCACACCAATGGCGATGCCGCCCTCGACCAGTTCCTGGTGGCGGTGCAGCAGGCGCGTGCCAGCTATGGCGCCAAGGATCTGCGGCCGGTGGCGATCCACGCCCAGCTGGCCCGCCACGACCAGGTGGACCGCATCAAGGAACTGGGCATCGTGCCGAGCTTCTTCACCGCCCACACCTTCTTCTGGGGCGACTGGCACCGCCAGAGCTTCGGCGAGCAGCGGGCGGCGGGAATCAGTCCCACGGGCTATGCCTACGGCAAGGGGGTGATCTTCACCAACCACAACGATGCCCCGGTGGTGCCGCCCGACATGCTGCGCCTCGCCCAGACAGCTGTGGTGCGCACCACCCGCAGCGGCTTTGTGCTGGGGCCGGCGGAGCGGGTGAGCCCCTATGTGGCGCTCAAGGCGATGACCGACTGGGCGGCCTATCAGTACTTCGAGGAGAAGAGCAAGGGCACGCTCGAGCCTGGCAAGCTCGCCGATCTGGTGATCCTGGAGCGCGATCCACTCCAGGTGGATCCCACCACGATCCGCACGATCAAGGTGGTGGAAACGATCAAGGAAGGGAAGCCGATCTTCCGCCTCGGGGTGGACAAGATCGATGCTGCCTCGGCTCAGGCCGCCAGCCGGGTGGCCGCCACTCCAGAGCTGGCCGAACAGCGGATTCACCGGCACTGATTCATCGCCAATGATTCATCATCACTGATTCACGGCCACTGATTCACGGCCACTGAAGCAAACTTCCAACCCGCAACCAGCAACCCGAACCCCGCAATGACCATGCAACGCCTGCTGATCACGATCGGTGCAGCCTTTCTGGTGATAGGCCTCCTTTGGCCCCTGATCAGCAGCAGCGGTCTCGGACGGCTGCCAGGGGACATCAGCATTCAGCGTCCTGGCCTGCAGATCTACTTCCCCTTCACCAGCGGACTGCTCGTTTCAGCCGGCCTGACCCTGGTGCTCTGGCTGCTGCGGCGATGAGGTGAGGCCAGCAAGCGAGTAGACGCTGCGGTCGCGCTCGGGGTAGGCCTGCTCGATGTGGGGGACACGGCCACCAGGCCCATGGCCGAGCGGTTGCGGCTGAGCTCCTCGATGGCGGCGCTGATCGCTTCCGGCGGCTGGCCGGGATTGAGGCGCTCCAGGGCGGCCCGCAGGCGCGGCAACAGCACAACCTCAGAACGGTTGCGGCGGCCGAGACTGCCCCCCCCGGGCGCAAAGGTTTCCTCCAACCCGCCGGCCGTTTGCCAACCCAGCTCGGCCAGAAGGGCCAGGGCGGGCTGTTCCACCAGCTGGTCTTCGGTTTAGGGGATGGGGGTCATACCGGTGGTGCGGCGTACCAGAGACTGGCGAGTGGCAGAGCCCAGATCGGGCGGCCGGCAACAGAGCCCATGGGCAGGGTCTGGATGCCGTCGTAGAGGATCACGCCACCGAGGAAGCGTTCACCGGCCTGGCTGGCGAGGCGGCGCAGGCCGGCACATTGGGCCGCCTGAACGCTGGCCGCAGCCTTAACCTCCACGCCAACAAGCTGGCCATGGCCATTGGCGATCACGACATCCACCTCCAGTTGATCCTTGTCGCGATACATGAAGAGTTCGTAGCTATCTTCACTCCAGCTGGCCAGACGTAGTAATTCAGCATAGACATAGCACTCGAGCGCTGGACCAAAAGCGGTCCGATTCGTCACTAGCCCAGCCAGCCTGAGCCCCAGGAGTGCACTCAGCAACCCGGAATCGAGAAACTGGAGTTTGGGGGTCTTAACCACCCGCGCCAGAGCATTGGCCGACCAGGCCGGCACACGCCGCACCAGGAAGTGTCAAGCGACATCCGGAATTGGTCCTCCGGCGACACGAAAACTGGCCCACCC
>JBBASH010000063.1:0-18552 GCA_040399305.1 Cyanobium sp. | reverse complement strand
GGCTGGCTGGCAAAGCACTGATACAGGTGTACTCATGGTCACGGCTTCTGTCAACGGGTCTGTCAACAGGGAGGAGGAGGCACCACCGCTTCCGGAGGGACGGCTGCTGGTGCTGGGGGGCGGCTACACCGGCCAGCGCTTCGGCCAAACCCTGGCCGGCCGCGGGCTGGCGGTGACCCTGACGCGTAGGGCCCCCCCCGCTGGCCACGAGGGCGATCCGGGTGGTCCGCGCTGGGTGCGCTTTGATCCCGCCGCCGGTGTGGTGCCCCCTGCCGAGGATCTGGCCGGCACCACCCATGTGCTGATCACGATTCCCCCGGATAGCAGCGGCGCCGATCCCGTGCTGACCCACCTAGCCGGCCTGCTGCAGACCCTGCCGCTCACCTGGGTGGGCTACCTCTCCACCACGGGCGTCTATGGGGATCGTGGCGGTGGCTGGGTGGATGAAGGAACGCCGGAGGCCCCCGGCCTGGAGCGCAGCCGCGCCCGCCTGGCCTGCGAAATGGCCTGGCGCCGCGAGGAGCTGCCCCTTCAGGTGTTCCGGTTGCCAGCGATCTACGGCCCCGATCGCAACCCCTTCCGGGATCTCCGTCAAGGCAAGGCCCGGCTGATCCACAAACCCGGGCAGGTGTTCTGCCGCATCCATGTGGATGACATCGTGGGAGCTCTGCTGCACTGCATCGCTCTGCCGGCCCAGCGGCGTCCGCCCACCCTGATCCTGGCGGACAAGGCCCCCTGCCCCTCCAGCGAAACCCTGGGCTACGCCGCCCATCTGCTCGGCTGCAAGCTGCCGGAGGTTCAGGCGTGGGGGGCGATCGAGACTGCCATGAGCCCGATGGCCCGCAGTTTCTGGAGCGAGAATCGCCGGGTGAGCAGCCTTCTGCTGCGGGAGGGCCTGGGATATCGACTGCAATTCCCCACCTACCGGGAGGGCTACAAGGACTGCCTGGGCTTGGGATAGGAGCGCAGCAGGTCGGGTTGGCCGGAACGGTCGAGGCGGATGCCCAGATCCCGGTAGAACAGGTCCCAGTTCAGCTGAATCCAGCCGCGCTGGAGACCAAGGCCCAAGCCCGTGACGATCAACCCAAAGAACAGGAAGCGGAGCATGGGTATCCAGGCATACGGGAGTATGGAGCGCCGGTCGCGTCTTGATTCTGGCCCCCTGGCCGTGGCATTGGGGGACCCGGCTGGCATCGGCGCCGAAATCGTGCTGAAGGCCCTGGCCCGTGCTGGGTTGAACGCGCCCGTGGTGCTGGTGGGCTGCCGCCGCTGGCTGGAAGAGCAGCACCGGCTGCTGCGGGAGGTGGGCTGCACCGCCCTGGCCGATCCGGCCGGGATCAGCATGGTGGATGTGCCGCTCGCCGAGCCGATCGCCCCGGGGCAGACGGGGGCGGCGGCGGGAGCCGCCAGCTTCGCCTGGCTCACCCAGGCCACGCAGCTTGTGCTGGAGGGCCGCTGCCGGGCCCTGGTGACCGCGCCGATCGCCAAGGCCAGCTGGCAGGCGGCGGGCCATCGCTATCCCGGCCAGACCGAACGCCTGGCGGAGCTCTGTGGCGTGGAGGAGGCCTCGATGCTCTTCACCGCCCGGGCTCCGCACGGCTGCTGGCGCCTGAATACCCTGCTCGCCACCACGCACATCCCCCTGGCCGAGGTGCCGCAGCGGCTGAATCCGGCGCTCGTGGAGCGCCAGCTGGATCGGCTTCTGGCGTTCTGCCAACGGTTTGAACCGCACCCCCGGCTGGTGGTGGCGGGGCTGAATCCCCACGCCGGCGAGGCGGGCCACCTCGGCCGCGAGGAAGTGGAGTGGCTAGAGCCCTGCCTACGGGCCTGGCGCCTGCGCCATCCAACCGTGGTGGTGGACGGGCCCCTGCCCCCCGACACCTGCTGGCTGGAAGCGGCCGCGGCCTGGCGGGGTGAGGGGAACGGAGCCGACGGCTACCTGGCCCTCTATCACGACCAAGGCTTGATTCCGGTGAAGCTGCTGGCCTTCGATGCCGCGGTGAACACCACCCTCGGGCTGCCCTTCCTGCGCACCTCGCCGGACCATGGAACGGCGTTTGCGATTGCCGGCCAGGGCAAGGCCCGGCCGGACAGCATGGAGGCCGCAATCACGGCGGCCCTGGAGCTGGGAAGCGCATCGGCCGCGACAACCCGGACCGGAAACGATCGGCTCAGCCCGGCTTGATCCGCATCAGCACCTGGCCGAATTCCACGGGGGTGCCGTTCTCCACCAGGATCTCCACCACCTCACCGCTGATCTCCGACTCCAGTTCGTTCATCAGCTTCATGGCCTCCAGGATGCACACCGGCTGGCCCGTGGTGATGCGGCTGCCCACCTCCACGAAGGCGGGGTCGCCGGGGGCAGGGGAGCGATAAAACGTGCCGACCATCGGCGCGCTGATCGCCTGGAGATCACTGCGGGCGGCCGCGGCCGGCGGAGGCGGAGCCGAAGGGGAGGGCGCCGGAGCAGCGGCGGCAGGAACCACTGGAGCGGCCGGAGCGGTCGGGGCCTGCACCAGGGTGACCGGTGCCGCAGAAGGGAGGTTGCGGCGCACTTCGAGCCGGAAATCCTCCCCTTCGAGGGAGAACTCCTGGATGTCGCTCTCACCGAGCAGGGCCAGGAGTTGCTGGAGCTGGTCGTGGTCGAGCTGCATGGATCAGGACTCCCGGCCGAGGTAGCTGTCGTTGCGGGTGTCGATCTTGATCTTCTCGCCGATCGAAAGGAAGAGGGGCACCATCACCTGAGCACCGGTCTCCACGATCGCGGGCTTGGTGCCGCCGGTGGCGGTGTCGCCCTTCACGCCAGGATCGGTCTGGGTGATCTCCAGCACCACGGAATTGGGCAGCTCCACCTCAAGGGGCTTGCCGTTCCACGACACCACGCTCACCTCCATGCCCTCCTTGAGGTACTTGCGCTGGTCACCGATCTGCTTGGCGGTGAGGCGGGTCTCCTCATAGGTGGCCATGTCCATGAACACGAAGTCGTCGCCCTCCATGTAGGTGTGCTGGAGGGTGGCCTTCTCAAGCACGGCCTGGGCCAGCGACTCCCCTGCGCGGAAGGTCTTCTCGACCACGTTGCCGCTCTGCACAGCCTTGAGCTTGGTGCGCACGAAGGCCGAGCCCTTGCCGGGCTTGACGTGCAGAAACTCGACGACACGCCAAACCTGTCCATCAATCTCGATCGAGGTGCCGGTGCGGAAGTCGTTGCTGGAGATCATCCCGGCGGTTCGAATCCGGCCGATTGTACGGCTGGCTACCGAGGCCCCCCGGCAGCGGCCCTGCAGCAGGGGGTGCTGCCGGGGGGCTGGCCATGCCAAAGTCCGCACAGTGACTGGACTAGGGCATGGGCTTGAGGCCATCACGCGCCACCGCGCACAGCGACATCACCAGCCAGTGCCCGGCCGGCCGGCCTGAGATGGAGATGGGGTCGACACCAGCCAGGTCGCGGCTGGGGATGGGATGGGCCTCCACCCTGCTGGGCCTGCTGCTGGCCGCGGTGCTCTCCCTGCTGCCGGCGGCCGCCCCAGCCCTGGCGGCCCTGCCCCGCGGTAACGCGGTGACCGATCCGACGGCACTGCTGCGCAACGCCCTGCCCATCGACCAGCGGGACCTGCAGGACCTGCAGCACCGGATCGAGGACACCAGCGACGATCTGCGCTCCAAGCGCTGGAGTGCCCTGGCCAATGGGGTGCGCCGCACCCAGTCGCTGGCCACCGCGCGCCGTCAGGCGATCCTGGCGAGCTTCTCCGAGGCCGACCAGGCCCGGGTGGGCCAGCTGCTCGATGGCCTCGACGACCAGCTCCAGGCCCTCGCGGGCGCCGCCGAAACCCAGCAACGCGAAGCCTTCTTGGAGGCCCGCCGGGTTGCTCTCAGCAACATCGGCACCGCCGAGGCTCTACTGGTGGGCCCCTTCCCCTATGCCATCCCCAGCGAGTTCGATGCCCTGCCCCGCCTGTTGGGCCGGGCCACCGTGCTGTTGCGCACCACCAAGGGCGACCTCACCGCCGTGGTGGACGGCTACAACGCGCCCCTCACCGCCGGCGCCTTCGTGGACCTGGTGAAACGGGGCTTCTACGACAACCTGCCCTTCGTGCGGGCCGAAGACTTCTACGTGTTGCAGAGCGGCGACCCCAAGGGTGAGGCCGACGGCTACTTAGATCCCAAGACCAAGAGCGTGCGGCGCGTGCCCCTGGAGATCAAGGTGCCGGGCCAAGAGACGCCCTTCTACAACGAAACCTTCGAAGAGCTGGGGCTGTTCAAGGCCGAGCCGGTGCTCCCCTTCAACGCCAAGGGCACCCTGGGCTGGGCCCACTCCGATGAGGCCCTCGACGACGGCTCCTCCCAGTTCTTCCTGTTTCTGTTCGAACCCGAGCTCACCCCGGCCGGTCTCAACCTGATCGACGGCCGCTACGCCGCCTTCGGCTACGTGGTGGATGGCTTCGACGTGCTGGAGGAGCTCACCGCCGAGGACGGCATCGTGAGCGCGAAGGTGCTGGAGGGGGCCGAGAATCTGAGGGAGCACGCCTGAGGGCTGTGACCGAGCCGCAGGAGCATCCCGCTGACGTGCCCATCGGGGCAATGGGAGCTCGGCCGGAACATGGGGGGCATACGAAAGAGCATTCGGACCATGGCTCCGGAGCGCCGAAGCCGCCGGCTAGCGAACGAGGTCACCCCAGGCCAGCCTGCAGCGAGGGCAGCCAGGCCGCCCAGCCGCCCCCCGAAACCCTCGCCGATCTGGGCGAATGGGAACTGATCCGGCGGCTGGGAACCTTTGCGCCGCCAGGGCAGTTCTCTGATGACGCGGCCCTGTTGCCCGCCGGGGAGACCGCTGGCTTGGTGGTGAACACCGACGTGCTGGTGGAAGGCCTGCACTTCAGCGAGACCACCACGGACCCGGCCGACGTGGGCTGGAGGGCCGCCGCGGCCAACCTCTCCGATCTGGCGGCGATGGGCTGCACCGAGGTGGTGGGGCTCACGGTGGGCCTGGTGGCGCCGGCCTCCACGCCCTGGTGCTGGGTGGACGGGGTGTATGGCGGCCTGCGGGAGGCCCTGGACACCTATGGCGGGGTGCTGCTGGGGGGCGACTGCAGCGGCGGCGCCCAGCGGCTGCTGGCGATCACGGCGATCGGGCGGCTGGGGGGGCCTCCAACCGCTACCGGCCAGCCGGGCGCCAGCGCCAGCTCCGGCCCGATCCGCCGCGGCGACGGCCGCCCAGGCGACTGGCTGGTGTGCTCAGGGCCCCACGGCCTGAGCCGGCTGGGGCTGGCCCTCCTGCAAAGCGAGTTCCCTGGGGAATCGGCAGCCTCGCGGGCCCCTTCGCAAGACACGACCCCGGCCGCGGCCGGAGCCTTGGGGTCAACGCCCATCCCATCGCCCGCCCTCCCAACCGCATCCCCTGGAGCGCCGCTGGGAGCCCGGCTGGATCCAGGCCTGAGGGAGCGGGCGATCGCAGCCCACCGCCGGCCGGTGCCCCGCTTCGACGCCGTGCGGGCCCTGATCGCCTGCCAGCCCGGCGGCCTGGGCTGGCGGGTGGGCGGCTGCGACAGCAGCGATGGGTTGGCGGCGGCGGCGGCGGCGATTGCTGCCAGCAGCGGCTGCAGGGCCCGACTGCTGCGCATGGCGCTGCCCCTGGATCCCGCCATGGCCGGACTCCCCCAGGCGGAAGCCTGGTGCCTGGGGGGCGGCGAGGATTTCGAGCTCGTGCTGGCCCTCGAACCCGTCTGGGCCGAGGCCCTGATCGCAGCCCTGCCGGGCACGACGCGGATCGGCGAGCTGGTGTCGGGGGAGGCGGGGGCCCTGGGCTGGAGCGATGGCGCCCCCTGGAGCACAGGCGATGGGGGGACGGCATCGAGCGGCTACAGCCACTTCAGCTGAGGCGGAGGCGGGGCTGCCGCAAAACCAGGGAGAGCGACCCCCGATAGCCGCCTGCTTAAAAATGGGCAGTAACATAATAAAATGGACATTTCGGTCACGACCTTCCGCGCCCAATGCCTGGAGCTGATCCGGCAGATCGAGGCCGGTGGCGAGCCGATCACCATCCGCCGCCACGGCAAGGCCGTGGCGCGGCTGTCGCCACCCCCGGGGCCAGCCGAACCAGAAGCCAGACCATGGGAGCAGCTACGCGGCAGTGGTTCTCTGCTGGCCTCCGCGGAGGAATCGGTGCTGCAGAAAAACGATTTTGAAGCCCTGCGGTGAGCGTTCTGCTCGACACCCACCTTTGGCTGTGGTGGCTGCTCGGTTCACCCCAACTAGCAGAGCGGGAACGGCAGGCCATCGATCAATCAGCCCAGGCCCGCCAGCTGCGGCTGGCGGCGATCAGCCTGTGGGAAGCGCAGATGCTGCAGGCGAAGGGGCGACTGCAGCTGGATCGGCCCTTCGAAAACTGGTTGCGCCGAGCCGCGGCCGCGGACGTGATCACGGTGCTGCCTCTCGACTGCGAGGTGGTGATCTGCGTGAACTCCCTGCCCGCCGATTTCCACGGCGACCCAGCCGATCGCCTGATCGTGGCCACCGCCCTGGCCCACGGTCTGCCACTGGCGACCTTCGACAGCACCATTCGCCGCAGCCAGGTAGTCCCGCTCTGGCCTGTGGGGTGATTGTTGACCCGGGGCATGACCCCCGCCATCCGTCCTGAACCCCTCAGAAGCTGCCCTGATGGCGCACCGGACCCGGATAGGGGGCCAGCAGCGCATCGGCGGTGAGCAACAACAAGTCTTCGCGCTTCGGCCTGGGCCAGCAGCAGGCGATCAAAGGGATCGCGGTGCAGCGGCGGCAGCTGGGCCACCGCCAGGACATGGGCGGCCTCGATCGGCAGCCCCACAAAGCCCCCATCCAGCAGCGTGCGCCGCAACACCGACGGTTACACCTGAAACGCCCCGCATCACCGGAGCGCTGGCCAAGGGGCACGGACCAAAAAAAGGCCGCCTTGTGGCGGCCCTGGAACCCTGATGCACGGCGGGGAGGCAAACAAGAATCAGCCGATTCGCATCGGATAACTACGGGGCGGACCCGAGACCCGGCAAGCCGAATCTCACTTCCAGTTCTTCGCCACCACCTCGGCGAGATCCACCACGCGCTGGCTGTAGCCCCACTCGTTGTCGTACCAGGAGATCACCTTCACCATGTTGCCGTCCATCACCAGGGTGAGGTCGGCATCCACGATCGTGGATTCATCGGTGCCGGCATGGTCAGTGGAAACCAGGGGGAGATCGCAATACTTGATGATCCCCTTCATGCCGTTCTCAGAAGCGGCCTTGAAGATGCTATTCACCTCTTCCTTGGTGGTGGCGCGGCTCACTTCCAACACCATATCCACCACCGACACATTGGGGGTGGGCACCCGCAGGGCGATGCCGTTGAGCTTGCCCTTCATCGGGGGATACACCAGAGCCACGGCGGTGGCAGCACCGGTGGAGGTGGGCACGATGTTCACAGCGGCGGCGCGGGCCCGGCGCAGGTCGCGGTGAGAGGCATCAAGGATGCGCTGATCACCCGTGTAGCTGTGGGTGGTGGTCATCATGCCCTTCACGATCCCGAGGGATTGGTCGAGCACCTTCACCAGCGGCGCCATGCAGTTGGTGGTGCAGCTGGCGTTGCTGATGATGTCGAAATCTTCGTGGCGGTACTGGTCGGCGTTGACGCCCACGACGAAGGTGCCCACACCCTCGCCCTTGCCGGGGGCTGTGATCAAAACTTTTTTCGCGCCAGCTTCGATGTGCTTACCGGCGCCCTTCTGGTCAATGAACACCCCGGTGGCCTCGATCACCAGATCGACGCCCCATTCCTTCCAGGGCAGGTTGAGGGGATTGCGATCAGAGAAACACTTGATGTGCTTGCCATTCACCACGATTGTGTCGTCGGTGTGGCTCACCTCCGCATTGCGGATGTGGCCCAGCATCGTGTCGTACTGGAGCAGGTGGGCGTTGGTCTTCGGATCGGAGGTGTCGTTCAGACCCACCACCTCGATGCCGGTATTGGCCCCGCGGCTCAGCCAGCAGCGCATGAAGTTGCGGCCGATGCGGCCGAATCCATTGATCGCTACGCGCAGGGTCATGGCAGAAAGCGGCGGGATCCGCTAGCAAGGGTGATTTGGCCGCTGATCATACAGAAATCGCGGTTCGGCTCCTTCGGCAGGTCTCCGGGCCCATTCGGGGATGGTCGGGACTGCCGGAGGCGCACCCAAAGCCTCCCACGCGGTGAAGACCCGATGAAATTCCCCTGAGAGCCGGCTGAGGAGGCTCCGGCCGAAATGGCAATCGTCGGCCCAGCCCGGTCCGCACCCCGGAGCTGAATCTCCGGCACGTAACCCAGGGCAAGATCTCGAAGCTGGCCCCTCACCCCAACCGCCCTGCCGGAGCCCGAACCGGACCCCCGAACCGGACCAAGGTGGGGAGAGCGCAGGAAGCGATGAAATTCGTAAGACATTGGGGCGCGACAGCAGCCATCCGGCGCCGTATTTTCGGCAGACCTCCGGAGACGCCCTTGGGCCTGCAGCTCGACCGCCAGCAGCCGCTCCATTTCATCGGCGTGGGTGGGATCGGCATGTCGGCCCTGGCGGGGATCCTCGCCAGCCGCGGCTTCCGCGTCAGCGGCTCCGACCCCCGTGACAACGCCGTGACCTCGGCCCTGGGCAAGGCCGGCGTTCGCATCTTCCACGAACAGAACGCCGCCACCATCCACGCCATCGGAGCCGAACCGACCGGCGGTACCGCCACGGCAGCCCCGCTCCCCCTGGTGGTGCTCAGCTCAGCCGTGCCGGAGAGCAACCCGGAGGTGCAGGAAGCCCGCCGGCTGGGCTTTCCCCTCTGCCACCGCTCCGATGTGCTCGCCGCCCTGATCGCCGGTCAGCCCTCAATCGCCGTGGCCGGCAGCCACGGCAAGACCACCACCAGCACCCTGGTGGCCACCTTGCTGGAGGCCACCGGCCACGACCCCACCGCAGTGATCGGCGGCATTGTGCCCGCCTTCGGCAGCAACGGCCGCCATGGCGATGGCCGCCTGCTGGTGGCGGAGGCCGATGAATCCGATGGCTCCTTGGTGAAGTTCGCCGCCGAGCTGGGCGTGATCACCAACCTCGAACTCGACCACACCGACCACTACCCCGACCTGGCCGCCCTGGTGGCCACCCTGCAACGCTTCGCCGCCGGCTGCCGCCGCCTCCTGGCCAACCGCGACTGCCCGATTCTGCGGGAGTCCTTCGCGGCGGACAGCTGGTGGTCGACCGAGCGGGCCGATGGGGTGGCCTTCGCCGCCATCGCCAGTGAGGAGCGGGGCGATGGCACCCGGGCCGATTTCTTCGAGAACGGCGAACTGGTGGGCAGTTTTGAACTTCCCTTGCCGGGCCGCCACAACCTCAGCAACGCCACCGCCGCCATGGCCGCCTGCCGGCTGGAGGGGGTTCCCTTCGCGGCGCTGAAGGAGGCGGTGGCGCAACTCCAGCCCCCCGGACGCCGCTTCGACTGCCGCGGGATCTGGGGTGGCCGGATCGTGGTCGACGACTACGCGCACCATCCGAGCGAAGTGGCCGCCACCCTGCAGATGGCCCGGCTGATGGTGGAGAGCGGCCGCAGCACCCTGCCCAGCCAGCCCCGCCGCCTGGTGGCAGTGTTCCAGCCCCATCGCTACAGCCGCACGGCCCAGTTCCTCGAGGAATTCGCCGACGCACTCGCCGCCGCCGACCTGGTGCTGGTGGCCCCCCTCTATGCCGCCGGGGAAGCCCCGATCGAGGGCGTGTCGAGCGAGGCCCTGGCCGCCGCCGTGCAGGCGCGCATCCCCTCCAGCACCGTGGAAGCCAGCCCGGATCTCACGGCCCTGGCCCAGCGGGTGGCCGCCTGCACCGAGGCGGGCGATCTGGTGCTGGCGATGGGAGCGGGTGATGTGAACAGCCTCTGGGATCGCCTGCAACAGCTCGAGGGTTCGTGGCTCACTGCGGCCCCGGCTCCACTGGTGGCCTGAGATGGGGCCCGGCCCCAATCCCCCGCCGGGCCTGCGGCAGGGAGTGCCTCTCCAGGAGTTCACCACCTGGCGGGTGGGTGGACCGGCGGAGTGGTTCGCCGAGCCCGCCGATGGCGCCCAGCTGGTTGCCCTGGCCCGCTGGGCCCGGGAGCGTGAGCTTCCCCTGCGGGTGATCGGCGCGGGCTCCAACCTGCTGATCGCCGACCGGGGGCTCCCGGGCCTCACCCTCTGCATCCGGCGACTGCAGGGCAGCCGGGTGGATGGCGAGAGCGGGGTTGTGGAGGCGGAAGCCGGCGAACCGATCCCCACCCTGGCCCGCAAGGTGGCCAGGGTGGGCCTGCACGGCCTTGAGTGGGCGGTGGGCATCCCGGGCACCGTGGGTGGGGCCGCCGTGATGAATGCCGGCGCCCAGGGGGGCTGCACCGCCGAATGGCTCGACTCAGTGCTGGTGCTCGACCCCAGCGGATCGGGCGAACCCCATCGCATCCGCGCCGCCGATCTCGACTTCGACTACCGGCACAGCCGGCTGCAGCAGGAGCCCCTGCTGGTGCTCTCAGCCCGCTTCCTGCTCGAGCCTGGCCACGAACCCGCAGCCGTCACCGCCCGCACCAGCGCCAATCTGCACAGCCGCACCAGCACCCAGCCTTACCAGCAGCCCAGCTGCGGCAGTGTGTTTCGCAACCCCGAACCCGAAAAGGCCGGCCGGCTGGTGGAGAACCTGGGGCTGAAGGGCACCCGCATCGGCGGGGCCGAGGTGTCACCGCTCCATGCCAACTTCATCGTGAACACCGGTGGCGCCACCGCCGCCGACATCGACGCCCTCATCAACCTGGTGCGGCAACGGGTGCGGGAATCCACTGGCATCGACCTGCATCCGGAGGTCAAAAGGCTGGGATTCCCACCCGACGGGGACTAGCCTTTCCCCACATCCTCTGCAACGCGACGTGGCCGGCTTCGGACTTCCCAACTTTGGTCAGCTCACCGAGGCCTTCCGCAAGGCCCAGCAGATCCAGCAGGACGCCCAGAAACTGCAGGAAGACCTCGATGCGATGGAGATCGAGGGCAGCAGCGCCGACGGCCTAGCCAAGGTGTGGCTCTCCGGGAACCAGCAACCCCTCAAGGTGACGCTGGATCCCGCCCTGCTCAGCCAGCCGGCGAACGTCGTGGAAACGGCCGTGTTCGAAGCCCTCAAGAACGCCTACGAAACCTCCACCAGCACCATGCGGGAGCGGATGGATGACCTCACGGGAGGTCTGGATCTGAATCTTCCCGGCCTAGGCGGCTGATGCCCTGGCTGCTCTGGCGTCGGGACGTCCGGCGCCGGGTGGTTGTGGCCAGGCGAGAAGGGACTGCAGCGATGGCTTCCACCTCCTCCAGACACTGGCGATAGAGGGAAAAGCGGGGCCAGTCGGTGCCCATGGCGCAGCCCGGATCCTCCAGATGGCGACAATTCCGGAAACGGCAGGGGCCAAGGGCCAGACGCTGCCGGATCTCAGGGAAAGCCTGGGCCAGCTGCACCGGGTCGGCGGGAAGCTCCGGGCGGTTGAATCCGGGGGTGTCGGCCACCAAGGCCGGGGCGTCAGGAACCAGGGCGAAAGAATCCGCGGCCGCCACCTCGGAAGGCAGTGGAAACAGCTCCACATGGCGGGTGGTGTGACGCCCGCGCTGCAGCCTTCCAGAGACGGCCGCCACCCTCAGATCCAGATCAGGAACCAGGGCATTCAGCAGGCTGCTCTTGCCGGCCCCGGAGGGTCCGCACAGCACCGTGATGCCCGCCGCAGTCCGCAGGTGACGCCGGAGGGTGTCTAGCCCCAGACCGGTGCGGGTCGAGAGGGGAAAGACCGGATAGCCCCAGGCTTCGAAGTCACGGCAAACCTCCCGCAGGGCCGGCTCCGCCACCAGATCCGCCTTGCCGAGCACCAGGTCCACCAGGGCGCCGCTGCCCTCGGCGGACACCAGGAAACGGGTGAGCTGCAGCGGATCGAGGTCGGGTTCCGCCAATGCGGTGACCACGAGCACGCGGTCCACATTGGCCACGGCGGGGCGTTGCAGCAGGTTTTGGCGGGGCTCCACCTGGGCCACGGCGGCCCGGCCCGCTACCCAGTCGATGCCCTCCAGCCGCACCCGATCCCCCACCCACACCTGAAGGCCCTCGTGTTCGAGGCGACTGCGGCGCGTGCAGAGAAGCCGGCGGCAGCCGCCAGGGCCGGGAGCATCGAGCTCGACCCGGCAATAGTTGGCCTGCAGAGCCACCACCCGACCGGAGGCCCCTGGGGACTCAACCACGACGGATCCGCAACCGCACCCCTGCCGAGCCGCTATCCCCGACCTCGATCCGCTCCACCCCGTGACCGTCGCCGCGCAGTCCCTCCGCCACCATGAGCTCGGGCTCTCCGGCGTCGAGATCCAGGAGAAGATGCCCCCCCTCGGGCACCTTCTCCAGGGCTAGACGGGCACGCACATAGTTGAGCGGGCAGGGGGTGCCGCGCAAATCGAGGTGCGGCTCCTGCATCGCGCTCAACCGCCGAACAGGCCGCCGAACAGACCGCTCTTGTGGGGAGGCTTCTGATCCTTGCGACTGTGATGGCCGGCGAGCTGCTCCAACAGTTGGCGCTCCTCGCCGCTGAGCCGGGTGGGCAGGTGCACCTTCACGGTGAACTGGTGGTTACCGCGGGCCACGGGATTGCCCAGCCGCGGCACCCCCTTGCCCTTGAGGGTGAGCAGCGCACCGGGCTGGGTGCCGGGCGGAATCTCCAGCGATTCCTTGCCGTCCACGGTTTCCACCTCGATGGTGTCGCCCAGGATCGCCTGCAGATAGCTCAGGTTCAGCTCCGAGAGGATCGTGGTGCCCTCCCGACGCAGTTCAGGGTGGGCCCGCACCCCGAGGAACACGTAAAGATCGCCGGGAGGGCCACCCCGCTGGCCGGCATTGCCCTCGCTGGCCACCCGCAGGCGGGTGCCGGTGTCAACGCCGCCGGGAATGTTGATGCGCAGCTTCTTGGTCACCTGCTGCAGACCCTGGCCCTGGCAAGCGGTGCAGGGGTCGGCAATGGTCTGGCCGCTGCCCTCGCAAGTGGGGCAGGGGGCCACCTGGGTGAAGCTGCCGAAGGGGGTGCGGGTGGCCCGTCGCACCTGGCCGGCGCCGGAACAGGTGCCGCAGGTGGTGGGACCGCTGCCGGCCTTAGCGCCGGAACCGCTGCAGGTACCGCAGGTTTCCAGGTGGCGCAGCTGCACCTCCTTCTCCACCCCGAACACAGCCTCGCTGAAGTCGATCGTGAGATCAAGGCGGAGATCGTCGCCCTGGCGCGGGCCACGGCGGCGGGGGCCGCCGGCGGCGGCACCACCGAAACCGCTGAAAAAGGTTTCGAACAGGTCGGCGAAGCCGCCCATATCGCCCATATCGGGCATGCCGCCCCCACCACCGAGGCCGGCCTCACCGAACTGGTCGTAGCGGCCCTTGGTCTGGGGGTCGCTGAGCACCTCGTAGGCCCGTCCGATCTCCTTGAAGCGGTCCTCCGCCCCGGGATCCTTGTTCACATCCGGGTGGTACTGGCGGGCCAGACGGCGGTAGGCCCGCTTGATGGTGTCCGCGTCGGCGTCGCGGCCGACCCCCAGCTGGGCGTAGTAGTCGGCCATCAGCCGGCCTGCTCCTCGCCGGAAGCAACCGTGCCCCCAGGCCCCGGACCCATCGACACCTTCACCAAGGCGTGCCGCAGGACGCGGCCATGGAGGTGATAACCGCGCTGCAGCTCCTCGATTACCACATCCTCGAGATGGAGCTGGCTGGGTTCGCGCAGCACGGCCTCATGCAGGCTCGGATCGAACGGTTCGCCCTCCACCCGCATCGGCGAAACCCCCAGCTGCTTGAACACATCCACGAGCTGTCGGTAGAGGCCCTGGTAGCTGCGATGCAGGCTCTGGGCCTCCTCGCTCTCGGGATTGAGCTGCTGGCGGGCCCGATCGAAGTTGTCGACCACCGGCAGGATCTCGCTGAGGGTGTTGCAGGCGATCTGGATGCGCAGATCCTCCTGGTCGCGACTCTGGCGCTTGCGGAAGTTGTCGAAATCGGCGGCGATCCGCATGTACTGATCACGCACGGTCTGATGCTCCAGCCGCAGGGAAGCCAGCTCGGCCTCCAGTTCCTTCAGGCGGGAGGGAGATCCGGCCTCAGCCCCGAGCTCCGCCGTGGCTGCCGCAGCCACCGGATCGGCAGCTGCCACCGGGGACTCCGGGGAGGCGCCACCTTGATTGGAACCGGCCACCCCTCCAATCTCCTGGGATGGAACCGCCTCTGCCGCAGCCGGGTTTCCGGCCGCCGGGGCCTGCCCGGAAGGCTCCTGGACTTCACTACCGGCACCGCCGGCCTGGGTGGGGTCGCCGCTCATGCTTGCAGGACATGCGTTTCGATTCATTCATGTTGCTGCGCCGGGCCGCCCCCCCACAAGCTGCGGAAGCCCGCACCTCGGCAACGCGGCGTCGGCACTGGGATTGCGCGACACAACACAGTGACGCCGGCGCCGTCCACTGCAAGATGACCCAGAATAGTGTTCTGGATCACTCCGAACAGACGGGCTCCTGCTCCAATCCGTCCACGACTGCCCGCAAGACCCACAGACCTTTCAGGCCAAGTCCCGTTCCGATCTCAAGCCAGCCACCGTCGAACCCCAGGCACGATCAGCCCAATCCCCCACCACCAACGGCACCGAGATGCAGGCCCGCGCCAACGATCGAGAAACCTCACTCTTCGCGGGCATTGATCTGAGTGCGGCGGCCAACGCCTCCGAAGATCCGATCGGCAACGAGGATCTCGAAGCCAGCAGCCGCCAGGCAACGCTCTCCCCGGTGCTGAGCCTGGTCGATCGGATCCTGATTGAGGCGCTCACCAACAGCGTGAGCGACATCCACGTGGAACCCCAGGAAAACGGCCTGCTGATCCGCTTCCGCCAGGACGGCGTGCTCCGCTCGATCGAGACCCTGCCCAAGACCCTGATTCCGGCAGTGACCTCGCGGCTGAAGATCATGGCCGACCTGGACATCGCCGAACGCCGACTGCCCCAGGACGGACGGATCCGGCGGGCGTTCCGAGGCCGCACCATGGATTTCCGGGTGAGCACCCTGCCGAGCCGCCACGGCGAAAAGGTGGTGCTCCGGCTGCTTGACAGCGGCGCCACCCAGCTCGGACTTGACACCCTGATCACCGACCCCCTAGCCCGGGCCGGCCTGCGCGACATCGGCGGCAAACCCTTCGGCATGATTCTGGTGACCGGTCCGACCGGATCCGGCAAATCCACCACGCTCTACGCCCTGCTGGCGGAGCGGAACGACCCGGCGATCAACATCTCCACGGTGGAAGATCCGATCGAATACACCCTCAAGGGAATCACCCAGACCCAGGTGAACCGGGACAAGGGACTCGACTTCAGCACCGCCCTGCGGGCCTTCATGCGCCAAGACCCCGATGTGCTGCTGGTGGGTGAAACGCGTGACCTGGAAACCGCCCGCACCGCCATCGAGGCGGCCCTCACCGGCCACCTGGTGCTCACCACGCTCCACTGCAACGACGCCGTGAGCGCCTTTGCGCGGCTCGATGAGATGGGAGTGGAACCCTTCCTGGTCAGCGCCTCCCTGCTTGGGGTGGTCTCCCAGCGCCTGGTACGTCGGCTCTGCCCCGATTGCCGTGTAGACCATCACCCCAGCACGGAAGAACTGGCACGCTTCGGCCTCGTGGCCAGCAACGAAACCCTGATCACCTTCTTCCGGCCCTGCATCGTGGCTCCCGGCAGCGAAGGGGCCTGCCCCTCCTGCCAGGGCAGGGGTTATGCGGGAAGGGTGGGGGTTTACGAAGTTCTCACCATGACCGAGACCCTTTCCTCCTCCGTGGCGAAGCGGGCCAGCACCCAGGAGTTGCGGCGCCTGGCCCTTGAGGCCGGCATGAAGACCCTGCTCGGCTACGGCCTCGATCTGGTGCGCCAAGGGCTCACCAGTCTCGACGAGGTGGAGAGGATGCTGCTCACCGACAGCGGCCTGGAATCCGAGCGACGGGCCCGCGCCCTAAACTCCCTCACCTGCAAAGGATGCGGAGCCGGCCTTCAGGACGAATGGCTGGAATGCCCTTACTGTCTGCGGGTGCGCATGTAGACCATGGATTTCTCCATTGAAGACCTTATGACCGACCTGGTTAAGGATGGCGGCAGTGACCTCCATCTCGCCACCGGTCACCCGCCCTACGGCCGCTTCAATGGCCAACTCCGTCCGATCCGGCAGGAAACAACCCTCACCGAAGACAGCTGCAACCGGCTGATCTTTTCCCTGCTGAACAATGCCCAGCGCAAGCAGCTTGAACAAACCTGGGAGCTCGACTGCTCCTATGGATTGCGCGGTGTGTCACGGTTCAGGGTGAATGTTTATCGCCAGAAAGGTAGCTATGCCGCCTGCCTGCGGGCCCTCGGCAACAGCATCCCCGCCATCGAAAAACTGGGCCTTCCTCCAGTTGTGGAGGAGATGAGTCGCAAACCCAAGGGCCTGGTGCTGGTCACGGGGCCGACCGGCTCTGGCAAAACCACGACCTTGGCCTCCCTGCTCGATAACATCAACCACACCCGGTCGGAACATATTCTCACCATCGAAGATCCGATCGAATTCACCTATCAAAATGATCGGTCGCTGATCCATCAGCGTGAGGTGAACGAGGACACCCGTAGCTTTTCCAACGCCCTGCGGGCGGCCCTACGGGAGGATCCCGATGTGATCCTCGTCGGTGAGCTTCGTGACCTAGAAACCATCCAGCTCGCCATCACCGCCGCCGAAACGGGCCACTTGGTCTTCGGCACCCTCCACACCAGTTCCGCCTCCCAGACGGTGGACCGGATGGTGGATGTCTTCCCCGCCGGGCAGCAGACCCAGATACGCGTTCAGTTGAGCTCCAGTCTCCTGGCAGTGTTCTCCCAGACCCTCTGCAGGACAACCCGGCCCGTGGCCGGATCCATGGGCAGGGTGATGGCCTTGGAGATCATGATCAACACGCCGGCCTGCGCCAACCTGATTCGCGAAGGCAAGACCCCCCAGCTCTACTCCCTGATTCAGACCGGAGCCCAGTACGGCATGCAGACCCTGGAGCGCTGCTTGGCCAACCTGGTTCAGGACAACAGAATCACCGCCGAAGAAGCGATGATGAAGACCGTTCGACCCGAGGAGCTGTCCAGACTGCTCGAACAGCTCTGATCAGCCTGACCCGCGTTCCCGCCCCCTGAAGCGATGACCACCTTCTTGGTGACCTACGCCACCCGCAGCGGCCGCAAGCGGGAGTTGACCCTGGAAGCTTCCAGCCCCGCCGAAGCCCGACGCGACCTGCGCAGCCGTGGCATTCTCCCCACCACGCTGGTCCGGAAGGAAGCCAACAAGGCGGTGCTCACCAACAAGCCGGCCCAGGGGATTGACTGGGGCAACCTGTTTGAAACCAAGATCAGTGTTAAGGAAAAGGCTCTGTTCGCGAACAAGCTTTCCGCCATGGTCGATGCCGGCGTGCCGATCATGCGCAGCCTTGATCTGATGCGTCGGCAACAGAAATCGCCCCTGTTCCGCCGCGCCCTCACGGCCATGACCGATGAGGTGAACCAGGGTGGCAGTCTCGGCTCGGCCATGCGGCGCTGGCCAAAGGTGTTCGACAACCTCAGCATCGCCATGGTCGAGGCCGGTGAGGCTGGCGGCGTGCTGGACGAAACCCTGAAGCGCCTGTCCAAACTCCTGGAGGAAAATGCCCGCCTGCAGAATCAGATAAAAGCCGCCATGGGGTATCCGGTCACGGTGCTGGCGATTGCAATTCTGGTGTTTCTGGGGATGACCATCTTCCTGATTCCCACCTTCGCTGACATCTTTGATCAGCTAGGAGCCGAGTTGCCCATGTTCACGCAGATGATGCTCGACCTGAGCAAGCTGCTGCGCTCCTCATTCTCCATCTTTCTGGTTGGCGGCATAATCCTGGGCATCTACGCCTTCAGTCGTTACTACGCGACACCGGTGGGACGCCGGCAGGTGGATGGCATCCTGCTGAAGCTCCCATTGTTCGGGGACCTGCTTCAGAAAACGGCTTCGGCCCAGTTTTGTCGAACCATGAGCTCCCTCTCCAAGGCTGGGGTTCCGATCCTGATGTCGCTTGAAATTATGCATGACACTACCACCAATTCCGTGGTGGGCGACGCCATCAGCAGTTCCCGCAATGACATTAGCGAGGGCATGCCCCTAAGCACCGCCCTGGCCCTCAAGCGTGTGTTTCCAGACATGATGGTGAGCATGCTGGCCATCGGCGAGGAAACCGGCGAAATGGACGCCATGCTCTCCAAGGTTGCTGATTTCTATGAAGACGAAGTGAGCACCGCCGTCAAAACCCTCACCTCCCTGATCGAACCGGTGATGATCGTGCTGGTAGGTGGAATCGTGGGATCCATCCTGCTGGCGATGTACATGCCGATGTTCTCGGTGTTTGAAAAGATTCGCTGATCGCTGCCCCGGGCCAAGGGGTTCGTTCAGGATCCCGCCAGGGCCTGGCCAGCCAACCAACCGGAACTCCAGCAATGCTGGAAATTGAAGCCACCGGTCACC
>JBBASH010000062.1:0-18984 GCA_040399305.1 Cyanobium sp. | reverse complement strand
GTGCTCTGGCCCTGGCTTTGCTCAGTGGCCTGACCCTGCTGCTGGCCGGTCGCCCCTGGGGCGTGACCTGGGGGTTCACCCTCTGGGCGGCCAAGCTGGCCCATCAGCTGGGCTGGGATCCCTCCAGCAGTGTGATCTGGCAGCAGGAGCGTTTCGCCACGGCTCTGCAGGCAGGTCTGTTCGAGGACGTCACCTCGGTGATGAATCTTGGGATCGTGCTTGGTGCCGCCGCCGCCGCTGCAGCTGCAGGCAGATTCAGCCTTCGCATACCGAGCTCAGCCCCTCAGGTGACCGGCGCCCTGCTGGGGGGACTGTTGATGGGCTACGGAGCCTGGCTCTCCTTTGGCTGCAATGTCGGTGCCTATCTCGCCGGAATCGCCTCCACCAGCCTGCACGGCTGGCTGTGGATCGTGTTCGCGCTGCTGGGAACGGCCTTCGGCGTTCGGCTGCGCTCCCGCTTTGGGTTACCCGACTGAACGCAGATCCGCTTCAGCTGCCGCCAGATCGGCTTCCCAGTCGATGGGGCAGTGGCTGGGGATCTCCAGATCCCTTGCCTCCAGAGCTGCATGCCTGGAGGTGGCTCTCCGCCTGAGACTTCGGTCACGCTGCAGGAGAACAGTCTCGAGGCTCGGCCGGTAGAACATGAGGAAGTGAACCAACCAGCAGGCCAGGTGCGGATCGCAGGAGGCGCCGCTCAACGAAACCCCCTCGACCAAATGCAGGGTGGCTGCAGCAGGCAGCCAGCGGTCATCGCTGACCCAGCGGTTGACGCTGAACAGGGCGAGGGGCAGTCCCCGTCCGTCCAGGCTGATAGCCACCAGATGGGTCAGCGGGCGCATGGGCCTGGGGCGCCGGAACAGATGCAGATGGCCGTGTTCCCCATCGCCGCGATGGCAGTGGTAGTAGCAATGCGTGCCGCTGCCCGGATCCACGAGATCGCCAGGGGGGAAGTGCTGATCCTGCAGCGGTATCGATCCGGCGGTGAAAGCCCGAACCAGGGAACCGTGGCGTTCAATCAGGCACAGCCAGTGGTAGAGAGCCTTCCTTGCCGATCGATAACGGGCGAAGGGGTCGACCATCAACGGGAAGGCCCGCAACCCCCGTCGTGAGCACCGCAGCCAGCGGCGGCTGAAGACGCCCCCTTACCGCCACTCTGGGTTTTCGGCTTGGCCGATGGAGACTGTTTCAGGGGCTTGGTTTGGTGGGGCGTGGCAGCCTGGCCACGGGCTGCGGGACGGCTGGCACTGGCCGGACTCTGGGCCAACCTCGGCTGCTGCGCCGAGGCGGTATCGGTAGAGGGGGCGGCCAGAGCCGCAGCGGAAAGCACCGCGCTGGCCAGGCCGTGGCGCAGGCGCTCCACGAGCGGAAGGGAATGGGGGGTCATGAAGGTCCTTCGGAACAGAAACAAGGTTGACGGTTACAGCGTGCCATTGGGCCCATGCGACATGCCATGGACCGTGGGCTGCTTCAGAGCTGTAAACGCTTCACCTCCACTCAGTTCTTCAACGGCGTTTCGGGACCTGTCTGAACGGGATTGTTGGTCGTGCTGTATTCCGTCCAGGAGCCTTCATAAATGCGCACGTTCGGATAACCAAGGAGATGTTTCAGCACAATATATTGAAGGCTGGCTTCACGGCCGGTGCTGCAGGAGATGATCACCGTTTTATCGGGAGTGACCCCACGGCTCACAAAAAGCTGCCGTAATGCTTCGATCGATTTAAGCTTGTGGGGATTCTTGAGTGCCTCCTCAGAATTGTTGGCTTCCGTCACCGACTGCCAGGTGATGTTGATGGCGCCAGGGATGTGGCCGTTGCGAATGAACAGCTGTTCCGTACCCTCAAACAACCCCTTCGGACGAGGATCGACAATCACGACATTCGGTTTGCCGACCAACGCCAAGACGTCCTTCAGTGAGATCGCCAGACCAGGGACGGATTTCGGATTGAAGACTCCTGGGCTGTAGGTGGGGAATGCCTTGGTCACCGGATGGCCTTGGGTCTTGTAGCCCGAGAAGCCACCGTCGAGAATGCCGATGCTGGGCACGCCGCTCTTCTCGAGGATGTAGGCAACGAGAGATGCCCCGAGCACATTGTTGCCATCGGAGTAGACGAGAACCTGATCGTTATTGGAGATCCCTGCCTTGCTCAGCAGATTGGCAAGATCGCGCGCAGGCCAGATCTGATAGGGAAGTTTGCCGTTCGGGCCGCGGAACGCCTGCTCCGAGATGTGAACAGCATTCGGGACATGGCCGCTGATGTAGTCCAAGGGAGGCACCGGACGCACATCAAGAATCTTCCACTGCCCACTGCTGACCCCGGCAGCGGCCTGTTCGGGGGAGATCAGTTTGATCACCCCGGCCTTGGCCGCCTGGGTGGCTGAAGCCAGAGGCACAAGAATGGAGAGGGCCAAGCCGGTGCCGAAGCCAAGCAGATGTCGACTGAAAAATGCGAATCGGATCATGGTGTCTGGGGTCAGCTTCCTTGGATTCCTGAACGGAATTGGAGTTTCAGCATTATAGCCTAGTAGAGACTAGTGAGCCCCGGAAGTCCGGTTTGTTGCTGCGGCAACACGACCTGTTAGCTCAGAGCACAGGTCAGCGGACCTCGCCGACGGCGCTGGCTTCGGCAATCTCAATCAGCTCACCTGTCTCCACCTGGTAGATGAATCCATAAATGGGAATACGACGAGGCACCAAAGGATGCTCGCGAATGCGACGAACATCGTCGACCACACTTTGGCGCTGGTCGCTGATCGTGAGCCAGTTGATGAAATCCCCAGCCCTGGAGCCCGGCCCTGGGCCAACGTCACTGAAACCATCAGCTCCAAGCACCGCCGTCTGCAGGCTGTTGGCCAGCAGCGAGCGGATCGCCGTGTCGGTGAAGAACTCCATGCCGCAGTTGCTGTGATGAATCACATACCACTCCTGGGTGCCAAGCAGCTTGTAGGAGATCACCAGGGAGCGAATGGCATCGTCGCTGGCGCGGCCACCGGCGTTGCGGATCACATGGGCGTCACCTTCCTGCAGGCCGGCATAGGCGGCCGGGTCGAGCCGGGCATCCATGCAGGTGAGGATGGCGATGCGGCGAGCCGGCGGAAGCGGCAGGGATCCCTTCTCCCCAAAGGATTCGCTATAACGCTGATTGGCCTGCAGGATGGCGGCGCGTTCAGCCATGGCCGATACGGGATTGCGGATTGGATGCATCCTGTTCCGAGGCCCTGCTGGTTAGCAAACCCGAGAAGACAGGCATCGGTATTGGCAGGCACGCCGTTTCAACACGAGAAAGCACAGAGTTGACAGGATGCCAGCCAAGCCTTCCGCAATTAAAACCATTGAGAGTCTTAACATTCACCGGGCAGGCTACTCTGCGACGACGGAATAGCACAATCAAGCCAGCAAAGAATCCCGTCCAGGTAGCATCAGAAAAGCAGAAATAAACATATCAATGCCAGCCACTTCTTTCTTTGCTTCGGCGGCCCCGAGAGCCAGGCGACGTGCGCTGCCCAAGCGGTGTGGCCTGAACCACATCGAAGCCTCGGGGCGAAGCGCTAACAACGACAGGAGTCGCTGTTATCGACGCTGTGACCCTTGGATCTGAATGCAGCCGTAGCCTGGCCGATTCGGGCGGGGGTGATCTCATGAGGGTGCTGTTCAAAGGCGTGTTCCACAACCAGGGTGTGGTGCCGTGAGCCGAGAGGGATGGAATCTGGACGAGCTGGTGGACTCCCTGCGGGGGTGCCGCGAGCGGTCACCGCTCAACAACCGCAGCACCATCAAGCCGGCGGCGCTGCCCTCGCCGAAGGTGCTCACGAAGGTGATGGAGTCCCTCATGGCGGCGCTCTATCCCCGCCGACTCGGTCCCACGGGCGCCGAACACGGAGCCGTGGCCCTGAGGGAGGCCCGCATCGATGAATTCGTGGGCCTCACCCTCCACGACTCCCTCCTGGCGCTTCGGGATCAGATCCGTATCGAACTGGTGGCCCGCGCAACAACCGACGACAGCCCTGGCCTGGAAGAACAGCAACAGGCCACCGCGATCACCAGCCGCTTCGCCGCCCAGCTACCTCGCATCCGCACCCTGCTCGACTCCGACCTGGATGCCGCCTACCGGGGCGATCCTGCGGCCCAGAGCCTCGATGAGGTGCTGGTCTGCTATCCGGGGGTGCAGGCGATCATCCATCACCGCTTCGCCCATGCCCTGCATGGCCTTGGCGCTCCCTTGGTAGCCCGCATCATTGCCGAGAACTCCCACTCCGCCACCGGCGTGGATATCCATCCAGGCGCCACGATCGGTGAAAGTTTCTTCATCGACCATGGCACCGGTGTGGTGATCGGCGGCACAGCCGTGATCGGTGATCGGGTGCGGCTTTATCAAGCCGTGACCCTGGGGGCGAAATCCTTTCCCCTGGATGATCAGGGAGTGCTGGTGAAGGGTGAGCCGCGCCATCCCATCGTCGAAGACGATGTGGTGATTTATGCCGGGGCGACCATCTTGGGCCGGGTCACGATCGGCAAAGGCGCTCAGATCGGTGGCAATGTGTGGCTCACCCGCAGCATCGCGGCGGGCACCACCATCACCCAGGCCAAGGTGATCTCTGAGACGTTTGGGGAAGGCGGCGGGATCTGACAGGCCGCGACCTCGGGGGGCTAAGCGGAGGGTGCGAGAGGGGATGGTCAGGAGACCTCAGCTGGCCTTCGTAGCGGGAGCTCAACCGAGAGGCGGCCGCTTTGCCGGGTAACGGCCGCTCAGCCGGCCGGAGTAGCCAGCTCAACAGGCAGCCCCACCAGATCCGCACTCACCTGCCAGAGGGCGTTGGCTAGCTGATCATCGCGAGCCTCGGCGCTGGGCTCCGCGGGCTCGAACTGCAGCCGCCCCGGGCCCAGCAGGCGATTGACGCCGTAGTGGAATCCAGCCTCCGCCTTGGGATCAGTGGCCAGGGCCGCCAGCAGGGATCCGGCCTGCTCCGGGCTGGCCGTGATCCGCAGCAGATCTCGGGCCACCAGGGCAAAGAACCGCTGTCCCCAGGGGTTATGGCGGCGGCTGTAGCGGAAGAAGCCGCCTTCCTCGCGAGGGATCACCAAGCCCGGACTCCAGGCCAGCACGGGCATCGGGGTGCCCCGTATGCAGAGGCGGCGCGCCAGCTCCCGGGCAAAGAGCAGGTTGCAGAGCTTGCTGTCCTTGTAGGCCTTCTCGGCATTGAAGGGCGACTGACCATCGACCATCGCGAAGCCCGACCCGCCGCGCAGGCCCTCCAGGTTGGCCAAGCCCGCCGGCAGGCCCACCCGACCGCCGGCCGTGCCGGGATCATGCACCTCCGAAGCGGTGACCACCACCCGGGGGGAGCGGCCCGCATCCAACAGGGGCAGGAGCCGCTGGCAAAGCGCCTGGTGGGCGAGGTGGTTCACCGCGATGGTGAGCTCATGGCCCTGGGCGGAACGGCGGGGTTCGGGAGCCCCGGCCTCCTGGAGACCGGCATTGAGCACCAGGGTGTCGATCGGCGTGCGGCGCTCGAGCAGCTCAGAGGCGCAGCGCTCGACGCTGGCCAGGTCGGCGAGATCGCAGACGGGAGCGTGGATGGTGGGGGAAGCCCCGGCCCCAGGCGAGGCCACCGGAGCGACGCTGGGCTCCGAGGAGAGCGGCTGGGGAGGGATTTCGCTAGAGCGGGTCGCCAGAAGCCGCTCCACGGTGGCCACCGCGGTGGCCTGGTCCCGGCAGGGAAGAGTGAGGGCATGGCCCGCATGGAGCAGCAACCGGGCCGCCTCGAAACCGATGCCGGAACTGGCGCCGGTGAGCAGGATGCGCCGGAGTGGCTGGAGAGCCACTGGGTGGGAAGCCGGAGATTGGGCGGTCATGGCGGCACCCTATGCACGGCCAATGGAACCGCTGCCTAGATTCCCGCCTCTGGAAACCGGAATCACGCTGAGATGGGAAGTCAATGGGAGAACTTCCTGCAGAACCTGGGCGAGTGGCACGGCTCCTTCGCCTCCCTCGATGCCAGCGGCACCCTGCGGGACTGCAGCCCCTCGATCCTCAGCCTCACCCAGGGCGATGGGGAGCGGCTGGTGCACTTCAGCCTGCGCCGCTTCGGCCATGGGCCCGACGCCCCACCCACCCGCGAGATCAGCCAGGAGTACCGCTCCCTCGGCAAACAGGTGGTGTTCTTCGCCTCGGGCTCCTTCTGCAAGGGCTCCCTGCAGGTGGCACCCGGCACGGCTTTCGGCGCCGAATTCGGCTTCGTGGCCGGCGACCGGCGCCACCGGCTGGTGCAGCTCCACAGCCCCGAGGGAGCCTTCGAGAGCCTGGTGCTGATCCGTGAGTTCCGCGCCGGCAGCGGCGCCACAGAGCGCCACCCCCTGGAGGCCGATCACCTAATGGGCATCTGGAGCGGCGAGGCCGCCACGATCAGCGCCGACTGGCCGGAACCGGATGTCTCCCCCTGCCGCATCGATATGACCCGCGATGGCAAGGGCAGCATCGTCATTCACACCCAGATCGGCGCGTTGGAGGAGAGCAACGGCTCCGGAGCCGAGCAGTTGCTCCTGCTGCCCGACAGCGGTTACTGCCTGGCACCGCTGCAGGTGAGCCACCGAGAGGCCTTCACCGTGGAGGCCGGCTGGCTGCCCTCCCCCGGCCGGCTGGAGCGGCTGATCCGCCGCTACGACGCCAGCGGCGCCTGGATCTCTGCTACCTGGATCAGCGCCACGTCCGGCTGAAGCCGGTCTCGCCGGCTCCGGAAAAGGACGGCACCCAAGCGATCGGTGCCGAATTGGTCCTTCCCTCAATCCACCTGCTACGGCCCTCAATCCACCAGATACGGATCCAGGAAGCTCAGCGGCCGGGCCATGGTGGCAGAGAAGCCGAGGATGCCTCGGTCGCGGTAGCTGTAGAGGAGCGAGTCGTCGACCTCCAGCAGGAAGGTGCCGCCCCGCTGGGTGAGGAAGTCGTCGCGCGGGACATAGGTGCGCCACTGGCCGAGCACCTCGGCCATGTTGGCCAGCCGCACCGTGGCCAGCTCGAAGGGCCGCTGGAAACCACTCCCCCCCGCCCTGGCGAAGAAGGAACCCTTCAGGGGAGGCAGTGGACCGGCCTGGATCGTGGCGTCGTCGGCGATGCGCTGGGGAGCGGAGCGATCGCCGGTGTAGCCGCGCAGCACCTCGGCCAGGGTGCCGGGCGAGCCGATGCCCGCGCACATCAACAGCAGGGCCGGCCAGGCGCCGCCGGGGGTGGCCAGCCCGCCATAGAGCCCCAGGGCCCGGTGGAGGGTCGGCTCGGCGTCCACCAGCAGGCGCTCGCGGGGGAAGCCGGTGTAGGCGCAGAAGCGGTCGGCGCCGGCCTCATTGCCGATGGCGATCGCCAGCGGGCTGATGGCAGCGGCCTCCAGCCTGGGCAGCAGCGGCACCAGGGCCTGGGCGTATTCGAGGCTGTCGAAATCACCGAGCTGGCTGAGCAACAGCACCAGGCGGCGACGGCCGGAGCCCATGCCGTTCAGCGCGGCGAGGCGTTCCAGCAGGGGAGGGGGGGCTTGCATGGCCGCCACCGTAGGGGGCGCAAAGGGGCAGCCAGTGAGTCGGGCCCTAGAAGCAAGAGTGACCCCTGAGCAGATCTTGTGGGGAACGCTTCACCCCAGAGCTGCAGAGGCGTGGTCCAGAACCTTGGTCCAAGCCAGAGATTCAAGAGAGTGGTTCAGCGCAGTGGTCCAAGGGGGGATGCTTCAGAGCAGTGGTCTAGGCCGAGGCTTCAGCGTAGTGGTCCCGAGCGGTGGCTCAGCGCAGAGCGTCAGAAGCGACCTTGATGGCATGGGGTCCAGGCCGGTGCTTCAGAGCAGCGGATGCCAGTGGCAGAGCGGCCCTTGGCCGCTGCCGATCGCCAGGGCATGGCGCAGGCCGCCCTCCACATAGGTCTTGGCGGCCACCACCGCATCGGCCAGGGCCAGGCCCCGCGCCCGGTGGGCGGTGATCGCGGCGCCGAGGGTGCAGCCGCTGCCGTGGGTGTGGGGGGTGTCGATCACCGCGCCCACCAGCCAGCGTCCAGGTTGCTCACCGGCCAGGAGGTAGTCGCGGCCCCGCAGTTCCGCGAGCCCACCCCCCTTCACCAGCACCGCTGCCACCCCCTGCTTTCGCAACGCCGCGGCAGCCCGTTCCACATCGGCGGCCGAAGCGATGGGCAGGCCACTCAGCAGGCGAGCCTCGTGAAGGTTGGGGGTGAGCAGGTCGGCCAGGGGCAGCAGCAGGTCGCGGTAGGCCTGGATCGCCTCGGGCTCCAGCAGCACCGCCCCAGCCCGCGACACCATCACCGGATCGATCAGCTTCGGGATCGCCAGCGGCGCCAGGGCCCGGGCCGTGGCCTCGATCAGGCCGCGGTTGAGCAGCATGCCGGTCTTGAGGGCCGCCACCGGCAGATCGCTGAGCACCGCCTCGATCTGGGCCGTGAGCGCCTCGGGTGGCAGGGCATCAACCCGGCTCACGCCGCGGGTGTTCTGGGCGGTGACACAGCTCAGGGCCGAGCAGCCATGCACCTGCAGCGCCATGAAGGTCTTGAGATCGGCCTGGATGCCGGCCCCACCGCCGGAATCGCTGCCGCCGATCGTGAGCGCGATCGCTGGTGAGGAGCCTGCGGGCTGGGCTGGAGGCTGGTCTGGGGGCTGGGCTGAATCCTGAGCCATCAGGTTGCCTCCAACCGCCACAGGCCTGGTTGGGGCCATGGTGGCAGGGTGTCGGGCCCATGGAGCGCGGGGATTGAGCCGCCTTGCAGAACGGGCCTCAGGCCTCCTGCAGGTCGAGCTGGCGTTCGCGGGCGAAGAAACCCTCCCGCCAGGCATCGCCCTTGCGGGCCCAGATCCAGTGGTCACCGTTGAGGCGGTTGGAGAAGAAGCTCAACTGCTGCACGGTGATCTGAAAGCCGTGGTCGGCGGCGATGGCCACGATCGCTTCGGGGGTCTGGGCATCGCGCAGCCGCTCCTGCACGGCGCGATTAAAGGTGGCCAGTGCGGCGAAGAGATAGAACTGATCAGACGCCATGGTGGTGCATTGGGGTGAACATGCCGTCAAGGTATGCAGTGCCAGGGCGCCTGGAAGTGCCTGGATTCACAGCCTCCCATCGCTGAAATCACCCGGGCGGGTGGTGGTGATAGCCGCGGGCTGTTCCGGCTCCGAGCGGGTGATCTGCAACTCCCGGAAGCCCGTTTGCGGGTCGACACCGCGGCGAAAGGTCCAATCCGGCAGCCAGGCCACCAACAGTTCGGCGGTGGTGCGAACCAGGGAGCCCTCCAGGAGATGGCCGCCGGCCAACCGGCCATCCGCATCGGCCACGCTGAGGTGCAGGTGGGCCCCATCGATGCTCAGGCTGCCGGCGAGGCTGAGGATCTCGTGATCGCCCGGGAGCGTGGCAGCCCCATCGCGGCCGGCGAAGCGCAACCGCACCGGCGCCAGGCTGCCGATGCCGCTCATCACCACGCCGGCCCGTTCACCCCGCTGGAGGGGCAGGCCGGCCAGGGCGAGGAACAGATCGGTGCCGGGGGTGAGGCGGAGCGGTTCGAGCTTCATGGCTCCCTGGCCGGCGAAGGGATCGGTGTCCCTGATTGGCTGGCAAACTAGGGGCGCCGTGAGTGACCGGCCCGAACCCGATGCTCCCCCCCCCCTGTCCACAAAGCCGGTGGAGGTTGCACTCCTGATGGCCGGCCAGGGCAGCGAGGAGTTGAGGAGTCTGCTGCTGGTGGGGGGGCTGGTTTTAGCGCTGATCTACTGGAAGATCGTGCTCAGCCTCCTGCTGGTGGTGGGGATCGGGGCTGGGTTGATCACCCTGGCGCAGGCCCTGCGGGTGGCGAGGCTGCGCAGCATTGCCAGGGCGGCCCAGCGCCGCTTTGCCGGCGATGTCTGCCGCATCGATGAGCGCTTCGCCTTAGTCGAGGCGATCGACAGCGAAGGACACGCACGCCAGGCCCGCCTGCTGCTGCACATCGCCTCGATCGAACCCCGGGCCGGGGAACTGGCCTTGGTGCGGGAGGTGCATCGACTCACCCCGCCGGCGGATCTGCGCGGCATCGCCAGCAACCTGGGCTTCGCCGATTTTCTGGAGGGGCAGGGGATCACGATGGTGAATGACCTTGCGGTGGAAGCGAAGGCCACCCAGGCCGCCATCACGTGCCTGCGGGAAGTCGATTGGGCCAGCCAGTCGCTGCAGACCATGGCGGAGATGATCGCCTCCACCCGCGACACCCTGGCCAAGGCCCGGGGCAACGAATTGCTGGAGCCGGCGATTCCCCAGCTGGAGGAGGCCCTCGGGACCTTCACCCAGGAGGAGAGCAAGCTGACCGGCCATCTGCAGGACTCGATGCGGATGCTGGGCAAATTGCACGACTTCCTGGGCGTGCCGGAGAAGCTTCGGCCGATCCTGAACTTCGATCTCGATGGCCTGTTTGATCCAGCCCGCCGCCGCGACCTGGAGACCTCCTTTCAGGAGGTGGTGAGCCTCAATCAGGCCTTCGGGGAGCTTTCCCGGGATCGATTGGCCTGAGGCGACCCGCCGACCCCAGCCAGACGGCTCATGCAGTGATGGGAATCACCCGATCGCGGCCGGCCTGCTTGGCCCGGTACATGGCGGCATCGGCCCGGGCCACCAGCGCATCGACGCTCTCGCCGCGCTGGAACAGGGTGACCCCGATGCTGGCGGTCACCTCGAGGCTGGTGTTGGCGATCGGGAGCGGTTGGCACACCGCGCTCCGCAGGGCTTCCGCCCGCACCAGGGCCTCCTCAAGGTCGGTCACCCCCACCAGCACCACCAGCAGCTCGTCACCGCCGATGCGGCCCACCAGATCGTCGGGGCGCAGCGCAGCGCGCAGGCGTTCGCCCACCGCCACCAGCAGGGCATCGCCAGCGCCGTGGCCATGGCTGTCATTGACCCGCTTGAACCAATCGAGGTCGCAGAAGGCGAGGGCCAGGGGGGGGAGCTCCGCCCCGCAGCTCCGGGTCAGCTCCTCCAGCTGTCGGAACGTTTCGCGCCGGTTCGGCAGGCCGGTGAGGGCATCGGTGCTGGCCTGGCGCGCCAGCGCCTCCTCCGCCTCCACCTCGGTATCGATGGTGCGGAAGAAGGCCACCAGGCCATCGATGGCGCCGCTGGCGTTGCGGAAGGAACAGGCATGGGTCTCCACCCAGTGCCAGCTGCCGGAGCGGGCCCGCACGCGATCCCGGGCAACCACCGAGCGACCGGCCTTGAGGGCCTCCATGTTGGCCAAATAGGTCTCGGTGTCGCCGCGGTGCTCGAGAAACTCCATGCCGGGGCGACCGATCCACTCGGCAGGATGCCAGCCGAGCATGGAGGTGAGGGAGGGCGACACCCAGCGGATGATGCCGTCATTGGCGAGCTGCATCACCACATCGGAGGAGTTCTCAGCGAGCAAGCGGTAGCGCTCCTCCGATTCCGCCAGGCGCCGGACGGCCTCATAGCGCTCACGGCCATCACGCCAGGTGCAGCTGAGCCCATCCCCCACCTGCACCACGCGGATATCGAGAATGTGGGGCTGCTCGCCGGGATCATGGCGCAGGGAGAAGTCGTTGAGGACCAACGGCTCCCCCGTTTCAACGACATGGACATACCGCTCCAGCAGACCCGCCTCGGCGTGGGCCGGCAACCGCTCCAGCAGGCCTGCACCCGAGAGCTGATTGCGTTGCAGACCCAGGTCAGCGCAGGCGGCGACATTGGCGTCGAGGATCACGAAATCCACAACGCTCCCATCGCCGTTGCGCAGGGGGTGCAGGGTGAGATAGGGATCGAGCAGCGAATCGAGGGTGGTGGCGAGCCGGGCCCTCTCCAGCTGCAGCTCCTCCTGGGCCTTGAAGCGATCGGTGATGTCGATCGCTACCCCCTCCCACACCGTGCTGCCATCGGAAAGCTCGCGGGGCACCGATTCGGCGCTGATCCTGCGCAGCTCGCCCCGCACCAGGATGCGAGCTTCGCCATAGAAGGGGAGCTTGGCGGCGAACACTTCGGCGTTCCGCCGCACCCAGACGTCGTAGTCGTCGGGATGGATACAGGCGAAGGCCTGGAACGGATCGGCCAAGACGGCCTCCCGCTCCAGACCAGTGATCTGAAGAAAGCGCTCGCTCACGAACGAAAACGAGGCCATGACCCCATCGGGCGGCAGCACCATGGTGTAGGTGCCCACCGGAATCGCCTCGGTGATGGCCAGGGCGGATTCGGCCAGGGCGGAGTGGGCGAGCTGGAGTTGCCTTTCGGCCTGCCGCCGCTCGGTGATGTCAAGCAAGGAGACCAGCAGGATCCCCTCGGACACCACGGCGCTCACGAGCACATCGAGCTGGCGCCCATCCGCCGCGCACACCATCACCTCACGGGTCGGCAGCACTCCCTCCTCAACGGAGACGGCCTCCAGATCGACCAGCAAGGCAGCCAGCATCTCCTCGCGGTAAGCGGGATCCGGAAAGGAAAGCCGGGCCCAGTCAGAACGGCGGGGGATGGCGCTGCGGTCGTAGCCGAAGGTGCGCCGGAAGGCGCGGTTCACGTAGGTAATCGGGGGGTCCGGATCGGTCAGCGCCAGGGCGACGATGGCGATGGGGGCATGGTCGAGGCTTCGCTGCAGGTCGAGTTCGCGCCGCTTGGGCTCGGTGATGTCGCTCATCACCCCCTGCCACACGCTGCTGCCATCGGCCTGGCGCTGGGGAATGCCCTCGATCCGCACCCAGGATGGGGTGCCCTCAACCAGCAGCCGCCCCTCCCAGTGCAGCCGTTCCGAAGCGGCAGCACTGGCTTGCCAACGGCGTTCGAAGCCCTCGGCATCCTCCGGATGGATCCGATCGAAGACCGAAGCCGAATCGGCCAGCACCGCCTCCCTGCTGAGCTGCAACATCTCCAGCCAGCGACGGCTCACGAACAAGAACTGAACCGCACCCTCCTGAGTGATGCGCAAGGCATAGAGACCCACCGGCACGCTTTCGGTGACCGCCACGGCCCAGCGCTGGCGGCTGAAGGGCGCGGCAGCAAACGGAACAGCGCCACTGCTGGCAGGGGCGCCGACCAGCGGTGCCTGGAGTTCGGCTCCAGCCTGCAAAGGGGCTGCCTTGCCGTAATGCCAACCCTGACCCGCCTGCCAGCCGAACTCCAGCAGGGCCGCCGCCTCTGCCGCCGACTCCACCCCCTCGGCCACCGTGGCCAGACCCAGGCCGTCGGCCAACCCGGCCAGGGCCTGGGCCAACCGCACGCTCTTGAGATCACCCTCGCCGATCGCGGCCGTGAAGGAGCGATCAAGCTTGATGCCGTGGATCGGCAGATCGCGCAGGTGGCTGATCGAGGAGAAACCGGTGCCGAAATCGTCGATCCACCAGCGCACGCCCAGGGCCGCCAGGCGATCGATCAACTCCCGCACCGCCGGTGACAGGGTGAACAGGTCGGTTTCGGTGATCTCCAGATGCAGGCGTTCGGGGAGAACGGCGGCCTCCTCAAGCCATTGGCTCACCCGATCGGCCAGATCGGGGTGGCTGAGGGTGGCGGGGGTGACATTGGCCGCCACAAAGCAATCGGCAGGCAGGGAAGCCAGCGCGGCGATGCTGCGGCGCAGCACTCGCAGATCGATCTCCACCGCCAGGTTGCTGCGGAGGGCCGTGGGCAGAAAGGTGTCGGGCATCGCGACGCTGCCATCCCCCTGCACCCAGCGCACCAGGGCCTCGTAGCCGCGGAGCCCGGCGCTGGCCAGATCCACCACGGGCATGAACCACGCCTCAAAGGCATCGGCTTGCAGGCCCTCTCGGATCTCGGCCTGCAAGGCCAGAGCACGGCGGGGTTCCGCGGAAACCTGCTGATCAGCCAAAACCCAGCGGTCCCGACCCTGGGCAGCCGCCTGTCGCATGGCCAAGCTGGAATCGCGTAGCAGCTCATCGGCGCTCTGGCCGGGCTCAGCGAGGGCCAGACCGATGCTCACCGTGGGTTCCAGCACCTGGGCCTCGAAGGCGATCGGGCCCTTGCAGGCCAGGCGCAGCCGTTCCGCCATCACGCCGGCCTCAGCCTTACTCGCGCAGCCGTCCAGCAGCACCAGAAAGGTGTCGCCGGTGCCGCGGGCCACCAGATCGGGCGCCTCCACAACCCCGGAGAGCCGGGCGGCGAGGGTGGCAATCAACCGGTCACCGGCCCGGTGGGTGAGGGCATCGTTCACCTGGGAGAGGCGATCGATCCCGATGCTGAGCAGCGCCAGGGCACCGGCCCCAGCCTCGGGCCGCTCCAGCCGTTCCTCCAACCGCGCGATCAGCACGCTCCAACTGGCCAGGCCGCTGAGGGGATCGGTGCGCAGGGCTTGCTCAAGCTGGCGCCGCAGCTCCACCTCCGCCCCGATGTCTCGCCAGCGGCTCACCACACCGGCCGCCGGGTTAAGGGGATCGAGGGGCCGGGCCGTGAGCTCCATCCAGCGGCTCTCCCCTGCCGCAGGAAGCAGCCGCAGAGAGATGGGGCCGGGGGGGCCTGACGCCGGATCCGCCATCAGGGCCGTGAATGAGGCGCGATCGGCGGGGGCAACCAGCTCCACCAGGGCACGGCCCTCCAGATGCTCCGGTGAAAAGCCGAGCTGGGGCTGCACCGCTGGCGAGATCCAGAGGATCCGGCCGGCCTGGTCCTGGAGACAGACCACCTCGCTGATGCTCTCTGCCAGGAGCCCCAGGTGCTGGGCGGGATCGGGCGGAGAGACCGTGAGGACCTGATGAGCGGCGAAATCGACTGCGGGGGAAGGGTGGCTACTCGGCTCGAGGTCCTGCGATGTCACTGTTGCCGATACCCCACAACCCGCTTTCGCCTGCTGCAATTGTGCCCCAAAGTTGCACCAGCTCAGGCTGGAATGCAGGAACTCGCAGCGTGGCGAAGGCTCCCGGCTCCGCAGCAGCGGTGCCTCAACGATCAGCGGTTCCTGTCGTGCACACCGTCAAACCAGCGGATCGGCTCCACCACGAACAGGATCCAGGGGATCAACCCCTTAGGCCCTTTCTCACGTGCATCTGAGCATCGGCTGCCAGCTCGACCTGCGTTGCGAGTCGGCCACCCCCCTGCTGGCCCTAGTGCATCCCCACGCCAGCCTGGTGCCGGATCTGGTGGCACCGGAGCGCCTGGAGCTCGCCCCCGAGCGCACCTATGAGGTGCTGGCCGACCAGAGCGGTAACCGCTGGTGTCGCCTGCTGGCTCGCCCCGGCACTACCCACTTCCGCTACGCCGCCACGATCCACTGCCCAGACAGCACCGATCCCGTGCTGCCCGCAGTGGGGGCATGCCCCGTCGAGGCCCTGCCGATCGACACCTACCGCTTCCTCAACGCCAGCACCTACTGCGATACGGCCGCCCTGATGGAGCTGGCCTGGAGCACCTTCGCGGGGATTCCACCCGGCTGGACCCTGGTGCAGGCCATCTGCGACTGGGTGCATGGGCGGATCCGCTTCGACTACAACGCGATCCATCCCCACAAGCGGGCCAGTGATGCCCTTGCTGAGGGTGCCGGTGTCTGCCGCGACTACGCCCACCTGGCGATCAGCCTCTGCCGCTGCCTCAACATCCCCGCCCGCTACTGCACCGGCTACCTGGGTTACACCGGCATTACCCCAGCCGAGGCGCCGGTGGATTACTCCGCCTGGTTTGAGGTGTTCCTGGCCGACCGCTGGCATGTGTTCGATGCGCGGCATAACTTCCCCCGCTGCGGCAGGGTTTTGATCGCCCGCGGGCGCGATGCCGCCGATGTGCCCTTCCTGCGCTCCTTCGGCGCCCACCAGCTCTGCGGCTTCACGGTGATCACCGAACCGATCGCGCTGACCAGCTCCGGGGAGCCGGCCCACCAAGCCGAGCCGCTCCTGGAGCAGGCCGCCAGGTTCGGTTAATTGGTGACGCCCTTCCTTTTATGTAGCGACCATTGCATCGCAAGGCACCAGCCCTTGTGTTGGCTTAGTGGCAGTAATCTCCCAAACCCCTAAACCCGCCCATGCCCTCCCCAGCGCGTCTCCAGGCCCTCCAGACGATTCTCCAGCGGCCTCCCACGCCGGTCGAGCCGGCGGCGCCCCTGGAGGAGATCTGGGCCAGCGATGTCTTCGGCCTCGAATCGATGCGCTCAGCGCTGCCCAAGGGGGTGTTTCGCTCGATCCAGCGCTCCATCCGCGAAGGCCGCAAGCTCGATGCCTCGGTGTCCGACGTGGTGGCCCAGGCGATGAAGGACTGGGCCAGCGCCCGCGGCGCGCTCTATTACGCCCACGTTTTCTATCCCCTCACCAACCTCACCGCCGAGAAGCACGACGGCTTCATCTCACCCCAGTCCGACGGCAAGGCGATCGCCGAATTCTCCGGCAAGCTGCTGGTGCAGGGTGAGCCCGACGGCTCCTCCTTCCCCAACGGCGGCCTGCGCACCACCTTCGAGGCCCGCGGCTACACCGCCTGGGATGTCACCAGCCCCGCCTGGCTGATGCGCACCCCCAACGGCGTGACGCTCTGCATCCCCACGGTGTTCGTGAGCTGGACCGGCGAGGCGCTCGACAAGAAGACGCCACTGCTGCGCTCCAACTCGGCGATGAACAAGCAGGCCCAGCGGCTGCTCAGGCTGCTCGGCGAAACCGAGATCGCCCCGGTGAACTCCAGCTGCGGCGCCGAGCAGGAGTACTTCCTGATCGATTCCAGCTACACCGCCCTACGGCCCGATCTGCTGCTGGCTGGCCGCACCCTCTTCGGCGCTCCGCCGGCCAAGGGTCAGCAGTTCGACGACCACTACTTCGGGGCGATCCCGGAGCGGGTGCAGGTGTTCATGCAGGACGTGGAGGACCAGCTCTACCGGCTCGGCATCCCGGCCAAGACCCGCCACAACGAGGTGGCGCCCGGCCAGTTCGAGATCGCCCCCTACTTCGAGGCCGCGAACGTGGCCACCGACCACCAGCAGCTCATGATGACCGTGCTGCGCAGCACGGCCAAGAAGCATGGCCTCACCTGCCTGCTGCATGAGAAGCCCTTCGCCGGTGTGAACGGCAGCGGCAAGCACGTGAACTGGTCGATCGGCAATGCCACCCAGGGCAACCTGCTCGATCCCGGCAAAACGCCCCACGCCAACCTGCAGTTCCTGATCTTCTGTGCGGCGGTGATCCGTGGTGTGCACCTCTTCGGCCCCCTGTTGCGGGCCGTGATCGCCACCGCCAGCAAC
Source organism: Cyanobium sp. (assembly GCA_040399305.1). GTDB lineage: Bacteria > Cyanobacteriota > Cyanobacteriia > PCC-6307 > Cyanobiaceae > Cyanobium. The sequence goes on along the minus strand of JBBASH010000062.1, from coordinate 1,830 downwards.
GACCACCGCCTCGGCGCCAACGAGGCCCCTCCGGCGATCATCTCGGTGTACCTCGGCAGCCAGCTGGAGGATGTGTACAACCAGATCAAGAGCGGCCACCTGGAGGGTTCCGCCGAAGCCGCGCTGATGTCCCTCGGGGTCGACACCCTGCCGGAGCTGAACAAGGATCCCGGCGATCGCAACCGCACCTCCCCCTTCGCCTTCACCGGCAATCGCTTCGAGTTCCGGGCGGTGGGCTCCGGGCAGTCGGTGGCGGGCCCGCTGGTGGCGCTCAACACGATCCTCGCCGATTCACTCCAGTGGATCGGCGATCGGCTGGAGGAGCAACTGAACAGCGGGGTTCCCCTCCAGGAGGCCGCCTTCGCCGTGATGAAGCGCACCATGGACGACCACGGCGCCGTGGTCTTCGGCGGTGACGGCTATTCGAGTGAATGGCACCGCAAGGCCGTGGAGGAGCGGGGCCTGGAGAACCTGCGCACCAGTGCCGATGCCCTCCCGGTGCTGGAACGCCCCGAGATCCGGGATCTGTTCCAGCGCCAGGGGGTGCTCACCCCCGTGGAGCTTGAGAGCCGCTTCGAGGTGTATGCCGAGCAGTACATCCTGGCCATTGAGGTGGAGGCGCGGCTGGCGCTGCGCATCGCCCGCACCCAGATCTACCCGGTGGTGATGGAGAGTCTGGAGCGCCTGGCCCGTTCCCTGCGGGATCAGGAGGCGATCGGTCTGCCAATCGATCGGAGCCTGGCCGAAACGATCGCCGGCCTCAACAGCCAGCTGGTGCAGCGGTGTGGCGCCCTGGAAGAGGGCCTCACCCATCCCCCCCACGACACCCATGGCCACCTGCACCACTGCGCAGGCACCCTGATGCCGCTGATCGGCAGCCTGCGGGAGGCGGTGGATGGCCTCGAGACCCTGGTGGATGACGACCTCTGGCCCCTGCCCACCTACCAGGAGTTGCTGTTCGTGCGCTGAGGCGCCGGCGGACCCGGAGCGAGGCGACCGAACCAGCAGTCGCCTCGCTCCGGTGGACGCAAGATCTAGGCGCTTGGGCGCGGTGCCCGAAACAGGCCCACATCCACGCCGAGGTGCTGGTCCGGGCGGCCCGTGATCAGCAGCGCCGTGCGCTGGCGGGTGGCGATCTGCCACATCCACTTGCTGAACAGGGCGATCCGGTTCTCGGTGTCGGGAATGAAGGCGAGGTGGGCCAGGGCCCACACCACCCAGCCCACGAGCCCCGTGAAATGCAGGCCGCGCAGATCGGCCACGGCATACCAGGGCCCGATCACCGCCATGCTGCCGAGATCCAGCCAGCGGAAGGGCTGGATCGTCTGGCCGCGTAGACGCGCCAGGAGGTCGCGGGCCACCCACCCTCCGGCCTGCACCGCCGGACCCGCCATGCCCGGCAGGGGGCTGCCATCGGGGGTATGGGTGTAGGAGCAGAGATCACCGACCGCCCGGATCTCGGGATGGCCGGGAACCGAGAAGTCCGGCTCCACCACGAGCCGCCCACCGCGATCCACCGGGCAACCGGTGTGGCCGGCCAGCAGCTTGCCCAACCGGGAGGCCCGCACCCCGGCGGTCCAGCAGATCGTGGCCGCCTCCAGCTCAATCTCGCCGTCCGCACCACTGAGACTCACTCGCCCCGGGGCGATTCCCTCCACCTTGAGGCCCAGCCGCAGGTCCACCCCGGCAGCCCGCAGGTAAGCAGCAGCAGCCCCGGAGAGAACCGGAGCCATGGTGGGCAGCACCCGATCCACCGGATCCACCAAAACCACGCGGCAGTCCTCAAGGCGCAGCTGCTTGAAGTCGCGCTGCACGGCCCTCTGCATCAAC
>JBBASH010000061.1:2711-19135 GCA_040399305.1 Cyanobium sp. | reverse complement strand
GCTGGGAATCCTGGGTGAAATCGGGGACGGTATCGCCGAGTTGCAGCGCCATGGCAGGGATGGATCAACCCTTTGATGTTGGCACAGGCCCCCTCGGGCTGTCGGCCGCGGTCCCGTCCGTGCTCCGGTCCGCCGGGGCGGCCGGGTCGACACCGGAGGCGGGCCAGTGGCTCAGATGGCGGCGCAGGTTCTGCAGACCCAGATCCGCTGTGGCGGAGATGAACAGCATCCCCGGCACCAAGGCTTGGGCCCGATCCAGCTCGCCGGCGGGGCAGCGGTCGATTTGGTTGCCGATCACCAGCCGCGGCGGGGTCGCCCCGAGCCGGTCGAGCAGGGCGTTCACGCTCGTCAGCTGCTCCGGCCAGGCCGGATCGCTGAGGTCCACCACCAGCAGGAGGCCATCGGCCTCAAGGGCCTCCTCCAGGGTGGAGCGGAAGGCCTCCACCAGCTGGGGCGGGAGGTCTTCGATGAAGCCCACCGTGTCGGTGACCAGCAGGGGAAGCTCCGGGCCGCCTTCTTCTTCACCGGAACCCTGGGGCCTGCGTCCTCTGGCAGCCCCTTCGTCTGGATCGTTGGCGGCTGGGAAGGAGCCGTCGTTCGGGCCTAGGCGTACCCGCCGGGTGGTGGGGTCGAGGGTGGCGAAGAGCCGGTTCTCCGCCAGCACCCCTTCGCCCGCCCGGGCGCCGCTGAGGGCATTGAGCAGGGAGCTCTTGCCGGCGTTGGTGTAGCCCACGAGGGCCAGGCGCCGCTGGCCGCGGCGGCCCTGGCGCAGGCGGGCCCGGTGCTCGCCGAGTTCGCGCACGTCGCGCTGGAGCCTTTCGATGCGCCGGGCGATGGCGCGGCGATCCTTTTCGAGCTGGGTTTCGCCGGGCCCGCGGGTGCCGATGCCGCCCCCCTGCCGCGAGAGGCTCAGGCCGCGGCCGCTGAGGCGGGGCAGACGGTAGCGCAGCTGGGCCAGTTCCACCTGCAGCCGGCCGGCGGCGCTAGCGGCCCGCTGGGCAAAGATGTCGAGGATCAGCTCGCTGCGGTCGCTCACGGGCAGATCGACGATCCTCTCCAGGTTGCGAGCCTGAACCGGCGTGAGTTCCCGGTCGGTGACCACCAGGGAGGCTCCAAGGCGTCGTGCCTCGAGGGCGGCCTCCCGCAGCTTCCCTTCGCCCCACAGGGTGGGTGCCGCGCCACTGGAGCGGCGTTGGCCGACCACCCCCACCGGCTCGCCGCCAGCGCTGCGCACCAGGCCCTCGAGCTCGGCGAGGCGACGACCATCTCGGCCTGCTTCGCCACTGATGAGCACCAGCAGGAGCACCCGCTCGGCGCGGCCGGGGGCCGTGCTTCCCGCTGCCTGGTGGGGAGTGGCGGCGGCCGTGTCTCCATGGAGCCCGGAGGCGCCCTGGCGGGATGAGGTCTCCAAACCTGAATCGCTCAGGAGAGCAGGATCCAGGCTGCAGAGCGCAGCCAGCTCCCCCTCCAGCTCCTGGTGCCAGGCCTCCTCCCCGGTGGGCTGCGGCGTGAGCAGGGAGGCCGGCCAGTGCCCCCCCGCCGCCGCTTGGCGTGAAAAACGCAGCCAGAGCCGGGGGGCCAGATCCAGCCCGACCACGGCTTCGCGGGCTCCCGGTCGGAGCGGGGGCTGGCGGGCCGAGCCCGCACAGGTCATCAGGCGAAGGTCGCTGCCCTGGCGGCGACTGGATCCGGGAAGTTTCTCGAGCAGGCGGCCCGAGGCCTCCAGATCCCCGATCCACAGGAGGCGGCATAGTCCCCGGCCGTCCACCACCAGGGTGAGCGGTTCTTCGAGCCGTTCCGCCTCGGCCGCCAGGCGCTGCAGGGTGAGCAGGTCGGCCACCGCATCGGCGGGATGGCGGCGGTGGCAGATCTGATCGAGCCGGCGCCGCTCAGCCGGCCGGAGGCCCGCCGTTCTGCCGGCGACCACAGCCTGTTTCATGCCGCACCGGCCGCGCAGGGGGTCATGGGCTCAGGGCCGCCAGCCAGCCGGCGGCCGCCTTCACTTGAAGCGAAAGCCTCGGCAGCCGGGCGAGATAGGCCAGGCGGCGCACCTGGAATGCTGCGGGCCCGGCCAGGGTGATGCCGGCGCCGGTGACGGCCGCCTCCCCCTTGCCCAGGCTCAGCATTTCGCCGAGGTCGTTCCAGCGGAACTCCTGCAGGGGCTCTCCCCTTAGAGAACGGAGCAGGTTGGCCGCCACCACCGGTGCCTGCTGGAAGGCCACCTGGGCGGTGGTCGGCAGGGACCCGCCCGGGGTGGGATCGGCCTGGGGAACGGCGGCGAGATCGCCGACCACGAATACGGAATCGTGGCCCCGCAGCCGCAGATCTAGCCCACAGGCCAGCCGGCCGCGAGCATCGGCGGTCACCTCTGGGCTGATCCGGGGGGGGCGGCAGCGCTGCCCGGCGGTCCAGATCACGCCCTGCACGGGAATCACCTCCGGCTCCCCCTCCGGCATCCGACGCACCACCAGCCGGTCGCTGCCCACCTCCACCACCTGGGTGCGGGTGCGGACCCGCACATCGCGCCGCTGCAGGCTCAGCAGGGCCTGCTCACGGTTGAAGGAGCGGGAGCTGGGCAGGAGGGTGTCGCCCTGTTCGATCAGGTCCACCACCGCCTTGCCCGCTGTCAGGTCGGCGAGTTTGCAGGCCAGTTCCACGCCGCTCGGGCCTCCCCCCACCACCGCGAGGTGCTGCAGGGGACGGCCCGAGGCGGCGAGCTGGTGCACCAGATCCTGCAGCCGTTGCACATCCGCGAGGCTGCGGAAGCTGAGGCTGTGGCTGTCCGCCCCGGGGATGCCGAACGTGTCGGTGCTTGCCCCGGTGGCCAGCACCAGGCGCTGCCAGGGGATCCGCCGCCCCGCCTCGGTGTGGAGGCAACGGGCCGTCAGGTCGACCCGCAACACCCGGTCCTGCAGCCAGGCCACCCCCCGGCCGGCGAGAAGGCTGTCGTAGCGGGGGGCGATTTCCCAGCTCCGCAGTTCACGGCTGAGCAGTTCGTAGAGGAGCGGCAGGAAGAGAAAATGCTCCTGGGGCTCCACCAGCAGCACCGGTGGGTGGTGACGTTCGGCCGCCAGGGCCAGAGCGGTGTACAACCCCCCGAAGCCCCCGCCCACAATGACCACCGCAGCGGCCACGCTCGGATCGGCTGCCGCTGGCTCGGCCGGCCGGGCCGGACGGGGGCTGGCGACGGATCCATTGGTGCCGCCAGGCGCGCCGTCGGCAGGAGTGGGGCCAAGGGGATCCATGGGTGGAACCCTACCCAGGGTCAGCCCCCAAGGGTGATGATGGGAGCTATGCCGAGTCTCGTCTCCACGGGTAGGTCTCCCATCAACGCTTCAGCTTCAGCAGGTTTCGACGCCGTCGGGCCCGTGGCTGCCGCAGCACCGCCCCACTCCCTGGCTTCCCCCCTCGATCCGGGCGGTGCCGATGCGGGGGTGGCGGCTGTGGCAGGAGCTGGAGTTTCCCTGCCCCCCGATGGGCGCGGTGGGGTGGTGGATGCGGCCGCAAGCTCTGCGCAGCTCGAGGCTCTCGATGCTCCGGCCCGGCTGGACTGGGCCTACCGGACCTTCGGTGCTGGCCTGGCCCTCACCACCAGCTTCGGCATCCAGTCCGCCGTGCTGCTGCACATGGTGCGGGAGCTCGCCCAGCGCAGCGGTGTGCAGGTTCCGGTGATCTGGGTCGACACGGGCTACCTCCCGCCCGAGACCTATCGCTACGCCGAGCAACTTCAGGAGCTGCTCGGCTTCGACTTGCGGGCGGTGCAGGCCACGATGAGTGCAGCCCGGATGGAGGCCCTGCACGGGCGGCTGTGGGAGAGCGGCACCCTGGAGGATCTCGAGCTCTACAACCGCCTGCGCAAGGTGGAACCCCTCGACCGGGCCTTCCAGGATCTGGGCGTGAGCTGCTGGGCCAGCGGCGTGCGCGGCAGCCAGACCGACCACCGCCGCGCCATGGCCCCCCTCCAGGCGGTGCGAGGCCTGTGGTCGCTGCGGCCGCTGCTCAGCTGGAGCCGCAAGGATGTGTTCTATTACATGGAGCAGCACGGCCTTCCCCAGCATCCGCTGTTCGAGCAGGGCTACTCCACCGTGGGCGACTGGCACACCAGCGCCCCCGACGATGGCACCACCAGTGGCCGGGCCACCCGCTTCGCAGGGCTCAAGCAGGAGTGCGGCATCCACCTGCCCGGGCTGATGGGTGAGGGCATCTGACGTTCAGGGGGACCCGCCGGCAGCGGCCGGGGAGGCGCGCTGGCTGCTGATTGGCAACAGCCGCTCGCACTGGGCCGCTCCACAGCTCGCTGCCGATGCACCCCTGCGGGTTTGGCATGACCAACCCGTGGGCGGCGAGCGATCGCCGTGGGCCGGGGGGGGCGCCGAGCCGCCCGGAGCACCCTTCGTTTCCGGCTCGGGTGCCATGGGGGCGGACCCGCGGGCCCGGGCCTGCGGCCGCCTGCTCGGCTGGGCGGCCGTAGGGTCGGTGCCGGTGGATCTTGCCCTGCCGCCCGAGGCCAGGCTCCAGCTGGCTGAGGTGCCCCTGGCGGCGGCCCCGCCCTGGCTGGGGATCGATCGGGCCCTGGCGGGCTGGTGGGGTTGGCGGCTGGTGGCTGGCCCGGTGCTGGTGGCCGACGCCGGCACGGTTCTGAGTTTCACCCGGGTGGACCGGGAGGGACGGTTCGCCGGCGGACGCCTCCTGGCCGGTGCGGCCCTGCAGCTGCGGGCGATGGCCGGGGGAACGGCCCAGCTGCCCACCCTCGACGCACCCGCCGTGCCGGTGGAGGCCTTGGCGGCGGTTGGCGTGCTGGCGGATGCTGTGCCGGCCCCCTGGCCCCATGACACCGCCCAGGCGATGCGCTCCGGGGTGCTGCGGGGCCTGGCGGCGGCCATCGCACTGGCGGCGCAGGAGGCCCTTCAGGAGGAGCCCGACTGCCGGCTGCTGCTCACCGGTGGGGATGGCGCCGCCCTGGCCGCTCTGCTGGAGCCTGCCCTGGCGGTGGAGCAGCGGCCCCACCTCTGCCTGGAGGCCCTAGCCGCGCTGCGGCCTGCGGCCGATCAGCCCAGCCCGAGGTCGCTGAGGATCTGATCGGCCATGGTTTCGGCCTTCACCTTCTCGTAAACGAGCTCAAGCTTGCCCTCGGCGTCGACCACAAAGGTCTGGCGGAGCATGCCCATGTACTCCTTGCCCATGAACTTCTTGAGGCCGTAGCTGTCGTAGGCCGTGGCCACCGGGCAGGGTTCGGCGTCGGTGAGCAAGGTGAAGGGCAGGGTGTATTTGGCGATGAACTTGCCGTGGCTGGCGGCGTTGTCCTTGCTGATGCCCAACACCCGGATGCCCTGGCTTTCCAGGTCGCTCCAGCGGTCGCGGAAGTTGCAGGCCTCCTTGGTGCAGCCGGGGGTGTCATCCTTCGGATAGAAGTAGATCACCACCCGCTGGCCCCGCAGCGATGAGAGGGTCAGCGGCTTGCCGTCCTGGTCGGGCAGGGTGAAGTCGGGGGCGGCATCGCCGATCGCAAGGCCCATGGCTCCAAGGTTTTCAGGCACGTCGAGCCTAGGAGGAGCCCAGGGTGTCGATGGGGAGCGGATCGGGGGCCCAGGGTGGTGGATCCGTTGCTCGGATGCTTGCCGGGTGCTGGCGATGGGAGAAGTGATCGCTGGTGCGACCTCAGCCCCTTGGCTTCCATGGGGTGGTTGGCCGAATCGAGGCTGCCGCTGGCTGGGTTCACCCAGGAGAGCTCCGGGCCGCTCGGATGGGTTGTTCCACTCCTGAGTACCTTTCTGGCAGACCGAGTTTCCACCGTGCCGCCGCGTTCACTCGACGCCCATCTGCAGGCAGCATGCCAGGGCGCCGCGGGGCCTTTACCCGCCAGCACCGCTCGAACCAGGCCGATCTCTAGGGGCCTGGGCCCTCTGATCGGGGTGATGCTCCTCTTGATCACCCCCGCGTCACCGGCCGCGGCGGCTGGGGCCGGCGCCCCGATCCGCTGGAACACCGGCGGTGCGGTCTGGTCGACCAGCCAGGACTCCTTTGACACCTTTCTGCGCACCGGCGAGGTGACCGATCGGGGCCTGGCGGCGGGCCTGGCCGCCTCCGGCTGGCCGGTGGATCAGCTGCGGGCCGCCCTGGCCAAGTCGTACAACGTGGACTTTCTGGCGGTGAGTCGTTTTCTGAATTCCGAGGCTGGTGAACGCTTCCTGCGGCGGGCCACCACCAGCTACGGGCCCTACGACAGGATGAACTCCACCGCGGTGCCGGCCCTGCGCTCGGCGATCCTCAGCGACGCCGCCGATGGCTCAATCTCCTCGGCGGGCATCCTGCGGGCCCTGCCCACCGCCTTCCGCCTGGCGGACAACGGCAATGGCCACACCGGCGCCCAGCCGATCTGCGCCCCCGGCCACTGCAGGAGCGGCACCGCTCAGTGCACCTCCCTGCTCTCCTGGTACGCCTTCCTGCCGGCCTGCATCCAGGCCCGGCAGGTCACGGCGGAGGGGGCTCAGCCTTCCGCTTCCGCTCCCTGAGTCTGCGGGAGGTGGCCTTCGACGCCCCCCGCGGCTCCTGGCTCTCCAGCCGGCTGCGCAACAACCGATGGCCCATGGGTTGGGGCAGGACGATCCCGACCTGGCCGCGAAACAGACTTTCCAGCTCTGACGCGCGCTTGGGGTCCAGCCCCGCTTCCAGCTGCCGCCGGTAGGTCGCCCCGGCGCCGAACCAGCGCTGCAGCAGCGCCGCATCCAGGCGCAGCTCCAGGGTCTCCTCCCAGGCGTCCTCGCTGACCTGCCAGCCCAGTTCCTCCAACACCTGCCGCACCGCCTCGCTCCGCTCAACTCCTGCGCCTTCGCCGCTCCTCGCCGTCCCGCCGAGCCAGGCCTGCTCCAGGGGAACCGCCGCCTCCAGCAGCCGGCGGGCCGGCTCGGGTGGCTGGGAGTGGCGCCCACCGGCTAGGGCTGACAGCAGGCTGCCGGATGGACCGAGACGCGGGTTGCTGAACAGCCAGCGCCCCCGGGCGCCTGGAGAAGCCAGAGCGGTGATCAGCTCCAGCCACGATCGCCGCTGATCGGCAGCGAGACCGCGGAAGGGCTGGCGGGCGGCGATCCATTCAAATTGCAGTCCCTGCTCCAGGGCGTTGGTGAGTCTGGCCGGATCCTCCGGGGCCACCTCCAGCAGCCGGGGGCGCCGCAGCGCATCGAGCACCTGCAGCTGGGCCTCCAGCCGCTGCCGTTCCTCCGCGGCCGCCACGGTGATCACCACCTCCCCCTCGCGAGCGGCCTGGAGCGGATCGAGGGCCCAGAGCAGGGAGTGGGCCTCCAGCACCAGCACCCGGTCGAGCCGGCCGATCGGGGCCTCTTTCCAGAAGCGGCGGCGCAGCTGGTCGAGCCGTTCCCCTTCAGCGGCGGCCTGCCGCTGGAGCCACCGCTCCAGTAGGGGATCCTGCGGGGCGCTGCTGAGCAGGTCGGGACGATCGAGGGCCGTTTCAGCGGCGGCGGCCAGCTGGGCGGCCCGGCGCTGCTGCAGCCGCTCCCGCCGCTCCCCTTCCCAGCCCAGGGGCCCCGGCTGCCAGAACACCTGGCCCTGCAGCGACCCCGGCAGATACTGCTGGGCCACCCAGTGCTCGGCGTAGGCGTGGGGGTAGCGATAGCCCACTCCATCGCCGAAGGCATCGCCATCGCGGTTGGCATCGCGCAGATGGGAGGGCACCTCCTGGCGCTGCGCCTGGCGCACGGTTTTCACCGCATCGAAGAAGCCGAGGCTGCTGTTGCTCTTCTCGGTGCCGGCCAGGTAGAGGGCGGCATGGGCCAGGGGGTAGAGGCCCTCGGGCAGGCCGATGCGGTCGAAGGCGGCGGCGCAGGCCTCCACCACCACCATCGCCTGGGGATCGGCCAGGCCCACGTCCTCGCCGGCGGCGATCAGCATGCGGCGGAAGATGAAGCGGGGGTTCTCGCCGGCTTCCACCATCCGGGCCAGCCAGAAGAGGGCGGCATCGGGATCGGAGCCCCGCAGCGACTTGATGAAGGCGCTGATCGTGTCGAAGTGGGCATCGCCCTGCTTGTCGTAGAGCACGGCCCGCTGCTGGATCGACTCCTCGGCGATCGCCAGGTTGATCTGGATCATCCCCTCGCCGTCAGGCGGGGTGGTTTCCACCGCCAGCTCCAGGGCATTGAGCAGGCTGCGGGCATCGCCGCCGGCCACATCGAGCAGGTGCTCGGCCGCTTCGGGGGTGATGGCCACCTTGCGGGCGCCGAAGCCGTGCTCCGGGTCGGCCAGGGCCCGCTCCAGCAGGCGGCGCAGGTCCTGGGGTTCAAGGGGCTGGAGCCGGAACAGCCTCGCTCTGCTCACCAGGGCCTTGTTCACCTCGAAGAAGGGGTTCTCGGTGGTGGCGCCGATCAGGCTCACGGTGCCGTTCTCCACCCAGGGCAGCAGGGCGTCCTGCTGGGCGGTGTTGAAGCGGTGCACCTCGTCGATGAACAGGATCGTGCGCAGGCCGTGGTGGGCCAGCCGCTCCCGGGCCGCCTCCACCTCCACGCGCAGGTCCTTCACCCCCGCCAGCACGGCGTTGAGACTGCTGAAGTGGGCGCGGGTGCTGCCGGCGATGATCCGCGCCAGGGTGGTTTTGCCGGTGCCCGGCGGGCCGTGCAGGATCAGGTTGCCCACCCGGTCGGCGGCGATGGCGCGGCGCAGCAGCCGCCCCGGCCCGAGGATCGCCTCCTGGCCCACGAAGTCATCGAGGCTGCGGGGCCGCATCCGATCCGCTAGGGGCGCGATGCGGCGCAGGGTTTCCTCGCGGCGGTGGCTGAACAGGTCGCTCACGGGGCCATCCTGGCGCCGGGGGCCGGCCCTCGCCGCGCGCGACCAGACCGGCCCGTGGTTCCCGGTGGAGGGCGGGGGATTGTTTGCCCACCGAGCCCCGGTCACCGCCGCACCGCCCTGCGGCCTCGCGGCGGTGCGACTGCAGGGCGGTGCGGTCCGGCGGTGGAGCTGGCGCGGCTGGCGCTCTGGTTGCGGCGCCATTGAGTTCCCCGGAGCCCTCGCGTATGGTTCGGCCCAGCCATCCCCGCCCCGTGCGCTTTCGTCGTTCTGCTTTTCTGGCGGTTGGCCTGGCGTTGGCGGCGGGCCTGGCGGGCTGCAGCGAGAGCCACACGCCGGCGCCCACGCCGCCCCAGGTGCAGCTGGTCAATCCCCGCATCTTCAACACCCTCGATTCCGCCGATTACCAGAGCACCCTCGAGGCGATCCGCGAGGTGCGGCTCTCCTCGGAGATCGCCGGCCGCATCACCGCCATGCCGGTGTACGAGGGTCAGCCGGTGAAGCCGGGTCAGCTGCTCTTCACCCTCGATCAGGTGCAGCAGCGGGCCACGGTGAACGCCGACGCCGCCGAGGCCCGCAAGAACCGTCTCAATGCCGAGCGTTATATCTTCCTCAACCAGCAGGGCGCCGTTTCCACCAAGGAACGCGATTACTACGTGACCGAGGCGATCCAGAGCCGCGACAAGCTCAACGCCTCGCTGGCCACCCTCGCTTATAAGAATGTGGTGGCCCCGATCCCGGGCTACGTGGGCAACCTCAATTTCAAGTTGGGCGATGTGATCAAGCCTGGCGAGGTGGTCACCAGCGTGATCGACAACAGCCGCCTCTGGGTGCGCATCGATGTGCCCGGTGAACTGGGCGACCGGGTGAGGCCCGGCCTGCCGGTGATCCTCAAGGGCCCCGATCCACGGCGGCCCAAGGCGATGGGCCGGGTGATCTTCGTGGCCCCCGCCCTTGATAAGGATCGCCAGACCCTGCTGGTGAAGGCCGAGTTCAACAATCCCGATGGCTCGCTGCGCAACAACGAGCGAGTGAGCGCCACCTTGATTTTTGCCCAGCAGCAGGTGCTGGCGATTCCGCAGCAGGCGGTGCTGCTCCAGGCCGGCAAGTCCTTCGTGTTCCTGGCGGTGAGCGTGGAGGAGGCGAAGAAGCGTCTGGGCCGCGCCATCGAGCCCGAACCCCTGCCCAACCTGCCGGTGGTGATCCAGGTGCCGGTGACCCTCGGCACTCTCCAGAACGGCGCCTATCCCGTGAAGGAGGGTCTCACCGCCGCCGACACCGTGGTGGTGGGCAACCTGGCCCAGTTGCGTAGCGGCCTCTCGGTGCAGCCGGCCACGGCAATGCTGCAGCCGGCGGCCGGCATGCCGCCAGCTCCAACCGGGGCCCTCCCACCCGCCGGGGCCCCCCTGCCCGCTGCCCCTAGGGCCGCGGCGCCCATCCCCGGGGCAACGAAGGCCCCATGAGTCTTTCCGATACCTTCATCCGCCGCCCCGTGCTCAGCACGGTGTGCAGCATCTTGATCCTGATGGCCGGCCTGATCTGCCTGCCGCTCCTACCGATCGAGAACCTGCCCAACATCGCGCCGCCCACGGTGCAGGTGAGCGCCAACCTGCCCGGCGCCGATGCCCTCACGGTGGAGAGCGCCGTGACCGGCCCGCTGGAATCCCAGATCAACGGGGCGCCGGGGATGGATTACATCACCTCCACCAGCACCGGCGAGGGCAATAGCCAGATCAATGTGTACTTCAAGGCGGGCACCGATCCAGATATCGATCAGGTGAATGTGCTCAACCGGGTGCAGACGGCAACCCCCCAGTTGCCCCCCCAGGTGAATGCCCAAGGGGTGACGGTGCAGCAGACGGCTAGCAGCTATTTGCTCGTTTATAACCTCACCTCCACCCAGGGCCAGTTCGATGATAATTACCTCAACGGTCTGCTGCAGCTGAATCTCATTTATCCCATCACCCGGGCCGAGGGGGTGGGCCAAGTGAACATCTTCGGTGCCAGTGACCCAGCCTTCCGGGTCTGGGTGGATCCCCTGAAGCTGGCCCGCTTCAACCTCAGCGTGGACACGGTGGAGCAGGCGATCCAATCCCAGAACTTGGTGGTGATCGCCGGCAGCATCGGCGGGCCTCCTTCCACCCCCAGCAACCGCACCACCTTTCCGCTCTTGGTGAACGGCAACCTCAAGACCGTTCAGGAATTCGAGGATGTGATCATCAGCAAGGGCCCCGATGGCGGCTTGATTCGAATCGGTGATGTGGGCCGAGCCGAATATGCCTTCCAGAACTTCAATCAAGCCGCGATCAATGCCCGCACCGGCTATCCGTGCGTCGGCTTCGGCGTGATCCAGTTGCCCGGCAGCAACGCCATCAGCACCGCCCAGGCCGTGGATGAGGTGCTCACCCAATTCCGCAGCACCCTGCCGCCGGGGGTGGTGCTGGAGAAGGTGTTCGACCAGACCGACTTCATCAACGCCTCGATTTCTGGCGCCCTCGATGCCCTGCGCGATGCGGTGGTGTTGGTGCTGTTGATCATCTTCCTGTTCCTGCAGGATTGGAAGGCCACGGCCGTGCCCGCCCTGGCGCTGCCGATCGCCCTGCTGGGGGCCATGGTCTTCGTGAAGACCTTCGGTTTCTCGATCAACGAGCTCACCCTGCTCGGCATCATCCTGGCCACCGGCCTGGTGGTGGATGACGCCATCGTGGTGGTGGAGGCGGTGTCGGCCCGGATTGAGGAGGGGGATCGGCCCTTCCAGGCGGCCTCCAATGCGATGAAGGAACTCACCGGCGCGATCCTGGCCACGGCCCTGGTGCTGCTGGCGGTGTTCATTCCCGTCACCTTCTTCCCGGGTGCCACCGGCGTGATCTATCGCCAGTTCGCGCTCACGATCGTGTTCTCGATCATCGTGTCCACCTTCAATGCGATCAGCGGCAAGCCGCTCCAGTCGGCGTTGCTGCTGGGCGGTGGCAAGACCGAGCCGCGCGGCATCCTCTGGACCGTGATCGGCGGCGTGTTTGGCGGCCTCTACGGCGCCCTGGCCGGTGGCTGGGTGGCATCGCTCTTGCTGGGGCTGCTCGGGGCGGTGGTGGGCACCTTCTTGATGCCGATCTTCACCGCCTTCAATGCCGGCTTCGAGCGGCTCTCCCGCACCTACGGCCGCATCCTCAAGCAGGCGATTCGGCTACGGCGGTTGGTGGCCCTGGTGTTGATCGGCGGCGTGGCCCTCACCGGCGTGGCCTTCGCCGCCATCCCCACCGGCTTTGTGCCCACTGAAGATCAGGGCTATGGCCTGGGCATCATCCAGCTGCCGCCCCAGGCGTCGATCGAGGCCACGATGGAGGTGGCCACCAAGGCCCAGGCGATCCTCGCCAAGGAACCGGAGATCATCTCCGGCGAGATCGTGGGGGGCGCCGGCTTCAACGGCGGGGCACTCAACCAGGGACTCTTCTTCTTCGGGCTCAAGCCGATCGATGAACGGGGCGGCAAGGGTCAGTCGGCCCAGGAGATCATTGCCCGGCTCAACAAACAATTCCATGACATCCCCGGCGCCCTGGTGATGGCCCAGTCGCCGGCGGCGGTACCCGGCTTCAGCGCCCAGGGCGGCCTCTCTTTCCAGTTCAACGACCTCAGTAACGGCGGCTACAGCCCCACCGATCTCGATCAGATGGCGGGCAAGCTGATCGGCACCGCCAAGGCCACCGGCAACTTTTACAACCTCTACACCCAGTTCGTGAGTGATGCGCCGGTGTGGCGGCTCGATATCGACCGCGACCGGATGGCTTCGCTCAACATCGATTACAGCCAGGCGATGCAGGTGCTCGGCACCCTCAATGGCGGCAGCTTCATCAACCAGACCTACGAACAACAACAGTATCGCCAGGTGTATGTGCAGGCCGAGGGCGCCAGCCGCGATGTGGTGCAGTCGCTCAACAACCTCTATGTGCCCGACCGCAGCGGCAAGCTGATTCCCCTCTCCAATGTGGTGAAGGCCCGCCTCGATAGCGCGCCGCCGATCATCAGCCACTTCAATCTCTATCGCAGCGTGCTGATTCAGGGGGTGGAGAACGTCGGGCGCAGCAGCGGCCAGGCGATCGACAGTCTGATGGCCACCTTCCGCCAGATGAGCTTCAGCAACATCGGCTCCGACTGGTCGGCGCTAACGCGCTCCGAGGTGCAGGCCGGCTCCCTGGCGGCCCTGGTGTTCGCCCTGGGGATCGTGGTGGTGTATCTGGTGCTCTCAGCCCAGTACGGCAGCTACATCGATCCGCTGATCATCCTGATGACCGTGCCCCTGGCCATGCTCGGGGCCCTGAGCTTCCTAGTGATGCTGGGCCAGGTCAACAATGTTTATGCCCAGGTGGGTCTGGTGACCCTGATCGGGCTGGCGGCCAAGAACGGCATCCTGATCGTGGACCTGGCCAACCAGCGGATGGAGCGCGGCATGACCGCCAGCGAGGCGGCGATCGGCGCCGCCAGCTCCCGCCTGCGGCCGATCCTGATGACCGCCATGGCGGCCCTGGCCGGCTTCTTCCCCCTGATGGTGGCCACTGGCGCCGGCGCCCTGAGCCAGCGCTCCCTGGGCGCCGTGATCTTCGGGGGTCTGCTGGTGGCCACTGTGCTCAGCCTGTTTGTGGTGCCCTCGTTTTATGTGCTGATGAAGCAGCTGGAGGCCTCCTGGTTCCCCGCCAGTGGCGAAACGGAGGTGTTGCCGGCTGATGCCCCCAGTGAATGAATCCAGCTGCTGATCCCCCTGGTGATCGAAGCGATCGCCGGTGATCAGTCGCCCCCATCCTGAACCGCCAAGGCTCGATGCCCCTTCCTCCTCCCCCCGGTTTCACACCCCGCCGCCAGCTGCGGGTGGATCGCCGCCTAATCCTCTTCGCCGCCAGCCTGGCGGCCATGGCCGGCACCGTGCTGATGCTGCTGGTGCACCGGGCGGCCCACACCCCTGGCCAGCCGATCAAGCCGATCCCCCTTCTGGGGGCTGTGCTGGTGGTGGCCGGCGCCGCCAGCTGCGGGGCCTGGGGCGAAACCATGCGCCAGCTTGCTCTCACGCAGCTTGGCGAACCGGACGGGCCGGAGGAGATCTGAGGGGAGCGGGCTGGGGGGCGGGCTTTCGCCCAGAGGCTCGTGATCTCGGTTTTGTATCGTTCTGAACGGTGTTATACGGACCCGCAGAAGACTCTAGGAGCGATCAGATGCATTTCAGAATCCTTGTCCTCGACAGAATTTTTGTTGTGTTGCCGGCTGAGATTCCCGCCTTTATGCTGCCGAAAGGCCTCGAAGAGGGCTTTTATGCGGATCCGTCCAAATACTGTTAGCGCACTATGAACAAGCATGGGCTCTCACGAACAATTGATAGCGGAACCAAGCTGGCTATTCGCCAAAGATGCGGGTTTGGGTGCATATTCTGTGGGCTCGGCATCATTCAGCATCATCATTTTATGCCAGAGTTTAAGGATGCCATCACTCATGATCCGTCTGGAATTACACTCCTTTGCCCTTGTTGTCACACCAAGGCGGGATCGCGAATAATTAGCCGAGATCAAGTCATTGAAGCGAACAGCAATCCATGGTGCCTCAGAAATGGCTATACGCGAGAAGCATTCTACCTTGGTAACACAAGTGTACCGGTAAGGCTTGGCGCATCATTGATTAATGCTCAATCCATATTGATGTACGATGACAAAGTATTATTTGGATTCGAACCTGCGGAAGAAGTCGGCTCACCCATCCGCCTCACTGCATGCTTGACAGACATCAACGGCGACGAGCTGTTTTCAGTTACCAACAATGAATGGCAAGCAAGCTCAGATCGATATGATGTCAATGTAGTTGCCCAGGCTCTCACCATTAGGGCCGCATCTGGCAATATCCTTCTGAGGATGAGTCTGGGAGCAAGTGAATCATTGAAGGTTGACAGATTGCGAATGACATATCATGGATTCTCTATTGAGGCGGACAACAATGCCTTCCAAGTTAGAAATCCTATAGGGGGAACTTTTAGGCACTCTGGAGAAAACCGAGCTGATATTGGTGTGTGGATGAAATCTACTGGAACCGCATTGATTGCTGCGAATAGATCTGGAGGTGCTGCGATCCGTCTTGGGCCTGGCTAATTGCTCCTCAACGCCCAGCATGGAAAATGCTCTAACATCAAGATGCAGAAGACGGGCGCGGAGGTTGGCATCCATCCAATAGTTGCTCCCCGCTTCTGATCTTGAGCGTTATGCAGAAGAACGCGTAGGATCTCACCTGATCGCCGGCTGACATGCTTAGCAACCACTCAGACGAGGAACTGAGAAGCAAGATCAAGGATGAAATAATCGGCAGTTTTGATGCCAATGTGCAGCTGCAGTTTATAGAAGCATATTCAAATGAATTAGAGGACTTTCTTCGTGAAATGACTCTTGCATTTACCAAATGGAGAGAGCTTGATCGAGTAGTGACCAAGGATCGAAATACCATGATTGTGTCTGCATATGCATACGGTGCGCTTCAGCATCATCTGATTTCCATGAAGCTACTTGTTAGTGGATACTTTGTTCCCTCCGGCAACGCGCAGAGATATGTGCTTGAGTGCATTGCAACAGCTATTCTTGCAGCAAGTGATCCAAGATTAAGGGCCATGATACTAGAGGGGAAATACACTTCCACGAACTCGGTTAAGCATCTTTTAAGAAAGTCGGATCATCTTAGGTTGGATAGAGAAGCTATTGAGCGGATCCGGAAAGGAATAAAGCACTATGATCAACTAAGTCATCCTTCACTGCTTGCTTTGGGATCTGCTTCTGTAGCACTTGACTCAAGCAAACTGATTCTAGGTGTTCACTTCGACGAAGGGAAAAGGAAAGCGTATGACTTTGAAGTTGCATCTCGAGTTGGCATTGCATCAATCCTCTCAAGCTTCTTAGTTGCCGTCCAACAAGTCTATGTACCTTGAACATGCTTACCCTGGGGCATCTGCATAACAAGCCCCTCGAGTGGACAGGCCGCCTTCAACTCCTTGCTGCGCCACCCCAGGCTCCCTGCCTGCCACTCAGGGGCAGCGTTGGGCGGATTGCCAGATCGGGAGCTAGCGTAATTAAATCTCTGTAATCCAATCGCACTAAAAGCAAACAACCAAATGGCTAAATCCATAATTGCGATAATTGCGGCACTTCTCTGTGCAGGCATCTCTGCTGGTAAGTCAAGTGCAAAGACTTCGGGAATCTGGTATAGCACTTGGTATACGTACCAAGGTCCTTATGTCTGGCAAGTCAGTCACGGCAAAGGCAGCCAAAGGCAATTCCTCGCCGATGTTGATGGAGACGGTAAAGCAGACGCCGTAGCATTCTTCGGGAGCGGGGGACCATCCGGAAATTGGTATGTGGCCCTATCTAACGGCGGGGGCTTCAACAACTACTCCCGTTGGGGCACAGGTCATGGAGTCGGCTCCAAGTGGCAAGGACTCGCAGACGTAAATGGCGACGGAAAAGCAGACGCCGTTACTTTTTTTGAGAGTGGGGGACTAGCCGGTAATTGGTATGTGGCCCTATCTAACGGCGGGGGCTTCAACAACTACTCCCGGTGGGGCACAGGTCATGGAGTCGGCTCCAAGTGGCAAGGACTCGCAGACGTAAATG
>JBBASH010000061.1:0-2611 GCA_040399305.1 Cyanobium sp. | reverse complement strand
CCCTATCTAACGGCGGGGGCTTCAACAACTACTCCCGGTGGGGCACAGGTCATGGCGTCGGCTCCAAGTGGCAAGGACTCACAGACGTAAATGGCGACGGGAGGGCAGACGCCGTAACAATTTTTGAGAGCAAAGCCGGTAATTGGTATGTAGCCCTATCTAACGGCGGCGGTTTCAACAACTATTCTCAATGGATGAAAGGACACCCAATTGATTCTGCGACGCCGCTGCTGGGAGATGTAACTGGCGATAAAACGTCCGATGCAGTGGCTGTCTTCAATGGGACAGGTTCGTGGAAAGTGCTACGAGGCGAAGGGCCAAATGAACCCGATTTTGAGAATCTTTGGGCGTCCTGGGATATTCCATATACTCCGAACAATGGCATTGTAGAGCAACTCTATGATAGTGGCGACCCTGAAACGATTGATCGTCATCTGCAAATGATAGCGAATGCAGGTTTTCGGTTTCTACTCTTTGACCTCACTAATAACGTGAACACTGATTTTATAAAAGTAAGAGCTCTGGAAGTGTGTAGGCGGATACAACTGTTTAACTCACGCCGACGTCCTGAGGAGCGCCTAAAGTTTGCAGTAGCAGTTGGTGGGATTCAGTTTACTAAACCAGTTTTACCAAAGGTTCTGGAAGACGAAGCCGATAGCGTCTGGACGGACTTTGTTAATGAATTCAGCAGTGATTACTTCAAATGGAAGGGCAAACCACTGCTTGTGGCATACATGGATGCGTCTCAACGCAGCGCTTGGGCGGCCTACAAGAATCATCAAAGCACTGACAGGTTCCATATCGGTAATGCGCAGGGCATTGTCGAGAGATCTAATGAGGCTGGCTTCTTCGGTTGGGGATTAAAAGCAACAATTCCACATCCTGAGGTAATGGGCGTCATGCCCGGCTGGCAGAATAAGTATGACGCCTTTGTTTCACGCAAGAAGGGCGCCTTTTTCAATAAGGGCTGGCAAGCTGTCATCAACCAACAGCCAGAGTTGGTAATTGTCAATTCGTTTAATGAGTTTGCAGAGGAGACTGGCGTAGAACCCGCTGAAAGCCGGGGAGGGATTGGACGCCGTGCGGCCAAAGAGCCATGGACAGACTGGTATGGCGAACCAGTCAAAGACTGGTTCTGGACTATGACGATCCAGTGGAACCATCTCTATCAATATGGTTGCTTTCTTGATGGAACCTATGCTAGAGAAGTTAATGCATCGGATGTCTACAGATACGAAGCAAAATCAACTTCATTTATTTACCAGGAAATCCTTCCCCATGGTCAACCAATTCTCGAGGTCCCCGCTGGTTGGCTGGAGCGAGGCAAAGTCTGCCCTTCCTCTAGTGAAAGAATCCGTGGCTGGAAATCCGGCGGATTGGGGAGTTCCTAAGTGCAAAGTAAGGGTTTGAATCTTGGGCATTCTGATGGTAAGAATTGTTATGTAGGTACAAAGGTTCTCGCCCAACATCCAGATGCAGAAGACGGGATTCTCGAGTTCTAATCATCATTATCAGCACCTGCCTGCTTCTGATCTGGAGCGTTAGCCCCACAGAACCAAACAATCACTATGTACCTAAAAAAGATTGAAATCGAAAATACTGGACCCATCGACTATTTATCAGTAGAATTTGCTGCAACGGATGCTGGGAGCATAAAGCCACTAGTGATAGTGGGCGAAAATGGCACAGGGAAAACAATTCTCATGTCCTACTTGGTTAACACGCTAATCACCGCTAAGCAGGCTGCTTTTGACGATACCGAAGTCGAACATGGCAGGGTTTACAAGTATAGAAGCCCTCAGTATATTAAAGCAGGCAAGCACTACTCATATGGACGTGTCGAGTTTGGCGATGGATACTATATTGAAGAGTGGCAGCTTGACATGCAGAAGTCGAGATTTGAGGAAGCGCACTCCTTTTCTTCTGTTAGGAGCTCTTGGTCGTCTATTCCTGAGCATGAGACATCTCATTTCCACAGCACTCTTCCTCACGATGGTCAAGCCGCAAAAGACTTGTTTGATAAGCAATGCTGCCTCTATTTTCCGGTCAACAGATTTGAAGAGCCGGCATGGCTTAACATAGACAACCTAAAAGAAAGAGCAAATTATACTGAGACAAGACGCATCAATCGCTTGTCAAATCGAAGCGTTGTATCAACGTCGCCCCTTAAAGCAAATAGAAACTGGCTATTGGATTTAATCTTTGATCGTCAAGCGTTTGAGATCTCCACAACAAGTATAGCAGTTCCAATTGGACAAGATCAGCAACTTATTAACCTACCAGTCTTCGGGGGATTTCAAGGCCAAAGCTCACGAATCTACGATGCCGTTCTGCAGCTACTCGGTACGACACTTCGCGTTGATGGCACGATTGGTCTAGGTGCTGGCGATAGGCACAATCGATTGATTTCAATTCTAAAGGACGAGGCTCCGTGGATTCCAAATATTTTTCAACTTTCAACAGGAGAGGTTCTACTTCTTAATCTGTTTCTGACCATACTGCGCGATTACGACTTAAGTGGAGGTTCTTTTGAGAGCCTAGATGATGTACGCGGGGTAGTAGTTATAGATGAGATTGATGCGCACCTTCATACGCGACACCAAAAGGAGAT
>JBBASH010000060.1:0-19540 GCA_040399305.1 Cyanobium sp. | reverse complement strand
GAAACGAAGGTAATGATCAGACCGAGCAGCAGGGTGGAGATCAGCACACCTCCTACGGCCAGGATGAGGCCATACTCCAGAAAGCCACGGATCGACCGCAGTTCCGTGCGCAGCCCGGTATAAAACAACAGCATCGAGAGGCTTAGGGTGTGTAACCACTCGATTGCGTTGTGGCTAATCAACGGGTTTTTGGTGTTGATCATCAGGCCCAACAGCATCACGGCGAGAATGGCCGGGATGCCGGCACGGAGCGCGAAGCGGCTGATCGCCAGGGTGCCGAGGAAGAGCCCACCCACCACCGTTGTCACGAGCGGAAGCGGTAACCCATCGCGGAAGGTGGGGGGACCCAGCAGTTGCTCGGCGCCGCTAGCGGCGGCGCTGGCCTGAACCGTTGCCGTCAGGGCCAGCAAGCCCTCCATCGCATGGGCAATGGACAAAAACTGCACCAATGCTGTCTGTGCGCGCCAGTGTATGACTGCCGCCTCAGTCCTCCTGTTCCAGGGAAGCCCCTTGCCGCAGCTGCTTCCTGGCTGATCCAGGCATGGCCTGTTTGCCTGCCTGGCCCACCAGGATGCTGGCCAGAATGAGCCCGGCCCCCGCCAACGTGGGAGCGCCGATCCCTTCCCCAAACACCAGCCAGCCCCAAAGGGCGGCGAAGGCCACCTGGGCATAGCCGATCGTGGTGGCCCGCGCGGCGGGCAGGTGCACCAGGCCGTGGGTGAGGCCGATCTGGCCAAGCTGGGTGAACAGGCCCACCCCCAGCAACCAGCCGAGTTCCGGCAGGGTGGGAATGATGGGCTCGAGGGCCACCAGGGGCAGGCTGAGCGGAAGCGAGATCAGAGGAAACCAGAGCACGATCACCTGGGGATGCTCGCTGCGGCCCAGGTCCCGCACGCTCACGTAGGCCACCGCGGTGAGTAAGGCACCACCCACCGCCCATGCCACACCCTCCAGGGGAAGGGAGGGGCCGGAGCCCGGGGCGCCCAGGGGGTGAGCCATCACCAGCACCCCAAGCCAACCCAGCGCCATCGCCAGAGCGATCCGGGGTCCGGGTCGTTCCCCCAGCCACGCCCAGGCCAGCAGGGCGGTGACGGAGGGATAGAGATATTGCAGCACTGTGGCGGCGGCCAGCGGTAACCGCATCACCCCGAGATAGACGCAGAAGAGGGCGGCTGTTCCCACCCCCCCGCGCAGGGCAAGCAGCCCGCGCCGCTGCCCCCGGGGATCGAGGCCGGCCCGTCGCACGATCCAGCCACTGAGCACCACGCTCACCAGGGCCCGGCCCAGCACCACCTCCGCCACCGGTAGGCGGCCGTGGAGCTGTTTCACGCACACGGTCATCAAGCTGAAGCTGAGCGCTCCCGCCAGCAGTGCCAGAACCGACCCATGCGAGGAGCCCCATCCCTGGTGGGATGGATCACAATGCAGGCACCATCGACTCCATCCCTGGCGTAAACCCTGGGGGCGGCCCTGGGGTAACCGGGGCTTCAACCGTGCGTCTCCTGCCTGTGCCGCTGGCGTTTGCCGCCTCCACCCCGCCCCTCACCGCCCTCCCATGACCGCTGGCCGGAACCTCCGCAGGAGAGGGCTCCTCCGCCGGCACCAGGCCCCCTCATCGTTCGCATCGGCCCGCTCCCTTTCCGCCGCACCGGCACCACCCTCCCCAAGGCCCTCCAGCTTCCCAGGTCTGGTCTTGCCTCCCTGCCCCGCCCGTCCGTCCCCGTTCTCCCTACCCCAACCCCTAACCCTTGCCGTCCTTGGCCAGCCCCCGACTCCACCCCCGCACGATCGAGGCTGTCAAGGAGCGGGCCGACATCGTGGATGTGGTGGGCGAGCACGTGGTTCTCAAGAAGAAGGGGCGGGAGTTCGTGGGCATCTGCCCCTTCCACGACGACACATCACCCTCGATGACGGTGTCGCCGGCCAAGCAGTTCTATTACTGCTTCTCCTGTGGCGCCGGCGGCAACGCGATCAAGTTCCTGATGGAGCTTCAGCGCGGCAGCTTCACCGATGTGGTGCTCGACCTAGCGCGCAAATACCAGCTGCCGGTGGAAACCCTGGAGGGTCCCCAGCAGGAGCGATTGCGCCAGCAGCTCTCGCGGCGCGAGAAGCTCCATCGCGTGCTCACCCTGGCGGCCGGCTGGTTCCAGGCCCAGCTCCGCTCACCGGAGGGGGCCGCAGCCCTGGCCTACCTGCGGGAGGGCCGGGGGCTCAGTGAGGCCACCCTGGAATCCTTCCAGCTCGGCTATGCGCCGGAGAGCTGGGATGGGTTGCTGCGCCACCTCCAGCAGGTGGAGCGGCTGGAGCCGGAGCTGCTCGAGGCCGCCGGTCTCGTGGTGCCCCGTAAGGGAGGCAACGGCCACTACGACCGCTTCCGGCAGCGGGTCATGGTGCCGATCCGCGACCGTCAGGGCCGGGTGATCGGCTTCGGCGGCCGCAGCCTGGATGGCGCCGAGCCGAAGTACCTCAACTCCCCGGAGACGGAGGTGTTTGAGAAGGGCCAACACCTCTTCGGCCTCGACCGGGCCGCCGATCCGATTCGCCGGGCCGACCAGGCGGTGGTGGTGGAGGGCTATTTCGATGTGATCGCCCTCCATGCCGCCGGCATCACCCATGCGGTGGCGGCCCTGGGAACGGCCCTGAGCCGCCAGCAGATCACCCAGCTGTGCCGTTGCTGCGACGGCAAGCGGCTGGTGCTCAACTTCGACAGCGATGGGGCCGGTGTGCGCGCTGCCCAGCGGGCCATCGGCGAGGCGGAGCAGCTGGCCCTGCAGGGCCAGCTTGAGCTGCGCGTGCTCCACCTCCCGGCCGGTAAGGATCCCGACGACTACCTCAAGGCCCATGGCCCGGGCGACTATCGCGCCCTGCTGGAGGCGGCCCCGCTTTGGCTCGACTGGCAGATCGAGCAGGTGCTGGCCGGCCGTGACCTGGCCCGAGCCGACCAGTTCCAGCAGGCGGTCACGGCCTTGGTGGAACTGCTCGGCAAGCTCCCCCAGTCGGCGGTGCGCAGCCATTACCTCCAGAGGGTGGCGGAGCGCCTCTCCGGTGGCCAGGCCCGCCTCACCCTGCAGCTGGAGGACGACCTGCGCCAGCAGGTGCGGGGCCAGCGCTGGCATGGCCGCTCGTCGCGCTGGGAGCAGCCGGGTGAGGCGGGGATCAGAGAGCGGGCCGAGGCCGAGGTGTTGCGGCTTTATCTCCACTGCCCCACCTGGCGCTCCCGAATCCGGGCCAATCTGCGGCGGCTCGATCTCGAAGACTTCGCCCTGCACCACCACCGCCAGCTCTGGGCCACGATCGGCGAGATCGAGGAGGACAACCTCGGATCCGGCCGACTCGAGCAGGTGAATCGCGGCATCGACTCCGGCCAGGAGCTGGCCGATCTCGATCTGCCCCGCCTGCTGGGCGACCGCCTGGTGCTCGATGGTGACCACTCCATCCTGCTCACCAGGCTCACTCCCCTCCTGGAGCCCTCGGATGTGCAGCGGTTGTCGCTGCGCCAGCCCGAGCTGCAACTCCGGGGCGCCACGGCGTCGATGGAACGGCAGCGCACCTTGAAGCGTTGCCGCCACCTGCTGGATGCCTGGAGTGCCCAGCGGCTGGCCACCCTGGAGCACTGCATCGCCCAGCTCCTGGAGGCTTCAGCCGCCGCCCCGCCGGCTCCTTCCGCTCCCGTTGCGTCCCTGGTCAGCCCCGCTCCGCCCGAGGTCCCAGGGTCTGCGGCCCTGCAGCCCCTTTCGGATCTGCTTCCCGCCCCCCTGCTCGACATGGAGGAGCGCATCGACCAGCTCTTCGCCAGCCTTAATACCGATGCCCTGCGCTTCCAGGAGGCCTATTACAGCGAACGTCGCTACCTCGGGGAGCTCGATCAGCGACGCTGCGCCGGCTACGAGGAGATCCTGGCCTCCCCCGCTGCCTGAATCCGATGGGGAGGGTGATCCGTTGGACGGGGTCCATGGGGACACGGCCACCCCGTCCTCTACAGCCACGCCTACGACCCGCCCGGATCGCCATACGGTGAGGCAGTGCCTTCCCGGCCATGGCCTGCACCCTGCCGACGCCCTACCCCATCCCCGCCGATGAGCCCTTGCGGCTGCGGGACTTGGAACGCCATGCCGTCATCGGTCTGGCCAGTGATCCCCATTTCGAGCGGTTGGTCGATCTGGCTGCCTCGCTGTTCGATGCACCCATGGTGGCCATCTCCCTGGTGGATGCAGAGCGCCAATGGTTCCTGGCCTCCCGCGGGCTGGGGGGGCTCCAGGAGACGCCCCGCAGCACGGCCTTCTGTGCCCATGCCATCGCCGGCACCGGGGTGATGGTGGTGCCCGATGCCCTCAGCGATGAACGCTTCCGCAGCAACCCCCTGGTGCAGGGACGTCCCCACATCCGCTTCTATGCCGGTGCTCCGCTCCGCAGTCCCGATGGCCACAACCTCGGCACCCTCTGCGTGCTCGACACCACCCCGCGTCCCCCTCTCGATCCCCACGGGCAGCACCAGCTCCAGTGCCTGGCCGACCTTGTGATGCGGGAGCTGGAGCTGCGCCGGCTGGCGCTCCACTGTCCGGTAACCGGCCTGCCGAACCGGCCCACGTTTCTGATGATCGGTGAGCGGGAGTGGCTGCGGGCCCGGTTCGAGAACCATCCGCTGGCGTTGCTCTGCTTTGACATCGACGACTTCCGCCGCATCAACCAACGCTGGGGCCACCGCGCCGGCGATGGCGTGCTTCAGGATTTCGCCAAGCTGGTGGGCAATTTCAAGCGTGAGGAGGATTACGCCGGCCGCCTTGGCGATGGTGAGTTTGGCCTGCTGCTGATCAACACCACCGTGGACCAGGCCATGGCGGTGGCGGAGGCCCTGCGCAGGGCCACGGCCCACCTCCCCGGGGTGCATACCCATTCGGATGTGACCCTGCATATCAGCGGTGGCCTGTCATCCCTGGCCCCTGCCGATCGCAGTTTCGATGACCTGCTGCACCGGGCCGATCGTGCCCTGCAGCTGGCCAAGGGCAACGGCCGCAACCAGATCGCCTGCCTGCTGGAGGGGGATTGAGGCCCGCCGCCGCTCATCAGCCGACCTGTTTGTCATCCCTGACGGGTAGGCCGGGGCCAGCGCCAAAAAAAAGGCCCCCTCAACGAGGGGGCCGGATCCCTGAACTGGGAATGGGTCAGGCGGCAACCTTGCTGGCACTGATGCGGCGACGCAGCCTGCGGCTCATGCCGAAGGCGGCACCGGCGCCCAACACACGTGCAGGGCCAGCGCGCCGACAATCGCCTGGCCGAGCTGCGTTCCCTGCGTCTCCAATCCGGCTTGCTGGGTTGGATCACCGATGGCCTGGCGGCCCTCGCCTTAGCAGCCTGTTTGCCGCCCTCGGCCAACTGCAGCCCGGTGGGCCTTCTCTGCTCCTACTGGTGCTCTTCCTTCCCGCCCTGTTTCTCAATCTCCTTCGCTCGCGTGCGCCGGCATCCCGCTCTGCCCAGCCTGCGGAGCATGCCTGGCTGCATTCCCTCCAAGATCGCGAGGGCAGGCCTCCTTCCGGTGGCCCCGGCAGTCCCTGACGCTTTGCTCAGGCCCGGGCCACCGGCACATCGCTGAGCCGGGTGGTGGCGGCCCGCGAGAGGTGGCCCCGCCGCATCCTCCAGGCCGGCGCCAGGCCGCAGGCGGCCCACTGCACCGTGCCGCTGCCGTAGCGCCGGTTGAGGCCGTCTACGGCGGCCATCAGGGTTTCGCGGCGGCGCTGTTGCTCGGGGCTCTGGGGCACCAGCAGGTGGTGCTGGAGCAGGGCCACCGGCTGGAGATCCTGCAGGATCACGCCGGCCTTGCGCAGGGGTTTGTGGAGGCGGAACAGCCTCTCGGCCAGGGGCAGGGCGGCGGCCAGGAGCACGGCGGTGTCGTTGCTGGGTAGGGGCAGGGTGGTGGTGGCGGCGTTGGCGTAGAAGGCGGTGCCATCGAAGGGGCTGCTGCGCACAAACACGGTGAGGGTGCCGGCCCGCTGGCCCTGGCGCCGCAGTTTCTCGGCGGCACGGCAGAGATAGGTGGCCACGGCCTCCTTCAGGGCCGCTGCCGTGTCGACCGGGGTGCTGAAGCTGCGGCTCACGCAGGTTTCGCGCTTGGCGGGCGCCACGGAGGCCAGGGGCAGGCAGCGGCGTCCCTGCAGCTCCTGCTGCAGCCGCAGGCCCACGACGCCGGCGCGGCGGCGCAGTTCGCCCGGGGGCATGTCGCGCAGGGCGCGGGCATCGGCGATGCCCCGCAGCCGGCACCAGCGCGAGAGCTGGCGGCCGATGCCCCACACGTCCTCGATGGCGGTGGCGGCCAGCCAGGGATCGGGATCGGCCACGGCGGCGAAATCGAACACACCGCGCTCCCGCCAGCGGGGATCCCGCTTGGCGATGCGGTTGGCCACCTTGGCCAGCACCTTGGTGGGGGCGATGCCCACCGCCACTGGCAACCCCAGCTGGCGGTGCACTTGGCGGCGCAATTCTTCGCCCCAGCCGGTGAGATCCTCCCTGCCGGCGGGGCGGTGCAGCAGGCCGAAGGCCTCATCGATCGAGTAGATCTCCAGCTCCTCCACCCAGGCCTCGAGGGTGGCCATCAGCCGCTGGCTCATGTCGGCGTAGAGGCCGTAGTTGGAGCTGCGCACGATCACGCCATGCCGCTCCAGCTCGGCCCGCAGCTGGAACACCGGCGCCCCCATGGGGATGCCGAGGGCGCGGGCCTCGGCACTGCGGCTCACGATGCAGCCGTCATTGTTGGAGAGCACCACAAGGGGCCGGCCGACCACGGCGGGATCGAGCACCGCCTCGCAGGAGGCGTAGAAGTTGTTGCCATCGATCAGCACCAGGGCGGTGCTCATGGGTTGAAGCTGCGGATGGCATGGGTCACCACGCCCCAGAGCTCCCCCTCTCCCAGGGCCAGGGTCGGATAGGCCGGATGGGCCGCCACCAGCAGCCAGCGCTCATCCCGTCGCCTCAGGCGTTTGAGGGTGAAGCCATCAGCTAGCCGGGCCACCACCAGCTGGCCGTCCCGGGGGGGCGGGTGGCGTTTCACCACCACCAAGTCGCCGTGGTGGATGCCGGCACCCACCATCGAATCACCGCCCACTCGCAACAGCACGGTGCAGGCCGGATCGGGGATGAGCAGGCGCTGCAGGTCGATGGCCGCCCCCGGCCGGGGGGCGGGACTGGGCAGGGCTTCCAGCATGGGGCGCAGCAGAGATCTGCATGCTAGTACATTTGTATTGCATAGACGGGGTTGGTGGGGGGGAGGAGCGGGGGGGGAGCGCCGAGAGTCGAAACCTGGCGGAGAGTCCCGGGTATGGTCGGCCACGTTCGGTACAAAGGGGAGCCGGCCTGTGACCTCCCGGCCTCCGCTGCGACGACCCCGATGGCCCCGCTCCAGCCGCCCGCCAGCGGGCCTGATCATTCCGGTCATGGTCATGGTCATGGACACGAGCAGGGGCAGGGGCACGAGCACGGCCATGCCCATGGGCCGGCGGGCGGCGACCATGCCGACCACCCCCATCCGGCCGTGGCGATCCAGCGCCAGCCCCACCCCCGCCAGCATGAGCATCGCCCCGGGTCGGCGGCGGCCTTCCGCTGGAGCATCGTGCTCAACAGCGCACTCTCCGGGCTCCAGCTGGCGATCGGGTTCGCCTTCGGTTCCCTGGCGCTGGTGGGGGATGCGCTGCACAACCTCGGTGATGTGGCCGGCCTGCTGCTGGGCTGGGGGGCCGAACGGCTGAGTGGCCGGCCCGCCAACCAGCGCTTCACCTATGGCTACGGCCGCTCCACCCAGCTGGCGTCACTGGTGAATGCGGTGCTGATCCTGATGGCGGCGGCGGTGGTGGTGGTGGAGGGTCTTCAGCGGCTGCGCCAGCCGGTGGAGCTGGTGAGCGGGCCCGTGGCCTGGGCGGCGGCGGCCGGCATTGTGGTGAATCTCCTCTCGGCCCGTCTGTTTGGCAGCGACCACAGCCACGATCTCAACCGCCGCGCCGCCGTGGTGCACTTGCTCACCGATGCCGCGGTGTCGGCGGCGGTGTTGGTGAGTGCCCTGCTGGTGCAGTTCACCGGCTGGGCTCGCCTCGACGCGGTCACCGCCATCGGTGTGGGCCTGGCGGTGGCCTGGAGCGGCTGGCAGTTGTTGCAGGAGGCGCTGAATGTTGCAATGGATGCGGTGCCCAACGGCATCGCTATGGAGGAGGTGGAGGAAGCCCTGCGCAGCCTGAGCGGTGTGGCTGCGGTGCACCATCTGCATGTGTGGGCCCTGAGCACCTCCCAGAACGCCCTCACGGCGCACCTGCAGCGTGATCCCGGCCTCAGCGACGACATGGCCCTGCTCCATGAGGCCAAGCAACGGTTGGCCAGGCTTGGGATCGCCCACAGCACCCTGCAGTTGGAGCCCCTAGATCAGGCGAAAGGAGCGGGTTGAGCCCCTTGTCGCTCGCACCCCGGCTCAGGCGCGATCGGAGCCGGGCCGAGCCTGACGGAGGGTGGGTTTGGGCAACAGAAGCTCGTTGATCAGCCGTCCGGACTGGAGAGGGGCATCGAGCACGTCGTCGTGTTCAAGATGCAGGAGATCGTCAAAGGCGTCGTAAAGATCCCGCTCGGGCCCGCTGGCGCGGCGGGGCGGAGGGCTTGAGGAGCGGTTTGGGGCGGGTCGCCGGGGCGGTGTCGATGGGAGAGGGGCAGGCCCCCCACGCTGAGCAGCAGTCGCTGGGGGATGGCCGCCAGGGTTGCTGTTCAGAGAGGCACCAGCTCCGGAGCGCCGCCCAGGCTGGGCCGCTTCCAGCTCCCGCAGCCGATCCATCAGGTGGGGCGGCACCGATCCATCGGAGCTGGCCTCCATCAGGGCGCGAAAGAGATCATCGGGGTTCTCCTCGGTCTCTACCCGGTGGCGGGGAGCGGTATCGGCCTTCCTCCCGGTCGGAGGCGGACTGACCGGGATAGGCGGCGGCGGCAGTTTCTGGGGGAGGGTGCGGCCGAGGGCCTCCAGGCGTTCACGGCTGCGGGCGTCGAAGCTCATCGTCGGCGGGGGCGCTGGTTATGGGGCGCGAGGCGGAAGGTAAAGGAGGGAGGAAACGGATCAGGCGCAGCCGAGCGTGTCACGAGTGGCCCGGCCGCTACTGGGGTTGGTGCCGCTGGCCACGGCGCAGAGGCGCTTGAGGGCGTCACCACGCAGGGGCACGTTGGTGAAGTCGGCGCCGTCGATGCGCACGTTCAGGAAGCGGGTGTTGAAGGCAAAGGCATCATCGAGGCGAGCGTTGCGAAGGTTTGTGCCTTCGAAGACAGCCGAGTCGAGGGTGGCGTCGCGCAGGTCGGCGCCGCTGAAGTCAGCATCCTGGAGTTTCGCCCCGAACAGGCTGGCGTTGCGCAGGTCGGCTCCGGCGAAGCTGGCCTCGCGCAGGTTGGTGAGGTTGAAGGTCACGCCGCGCAGGTCAGCCCCGTGGAAATCGGCGCCGATCAGCACCTGCTTGGCGTAGTCCATGGCGGCCAGGGCCGGGAGAGTCGGCATCAGGGTCGTCAGGGCCAGCAGCGTGACGGGGAGGGTCAGCAGGAGCCCCAGCAGCGGAACGATGGTCCGCTGCGCGATCTGGTGCCAGCCCGAGGCATCACGGGTGCCGGCCTGCGTTCGGGAGCTGGGCCGCGGGAACCGGGCTTCCATGACGGGGTAGCGAGTGGGCACAACTTAGGGGGGAGCGGCTGCGGCGCTGATCGAGGGGGATAGCGTCGATGCCGCAGACGTAAAGGAGGCGCCCAGCCCTCATCGAAGCTCCTAGCCAAAGGGATCCGAGCGAGTGCCGCAGGCACTTCAGCAGGCCGGTCAACTGTGGTGGACAACAGCTTCGGAGGTCCGGGGGGGGGGAAGGTGCTGCTTCGGCCGGTCCGTGCGCGGGAAGCCTGAGGGGATGTGTTGTTGCCTTGGAGGCACCTCCTCAATGCCGCCAACCCCCCGCCAGCGCCAGGGCCGCTGGGCCGAGCAGCGGGCCCTGAGGCTGCTGGAGGGACAGGGCTGGCGCCTGGTGGAGAGAAATTGGCGCTGCCGCTGGGGCGAGCTGGATCTGGTCTGCGAGAAGCCGGGTCGGCTGCTGCTGGTGGAGGTCAAGGGCCGCCGACCCGGCCATCGGGATGGAGGCGGCAGCGTTTCCTTGCGGGGCCGGCAGCGAAGGCGTCTGGGCCGGGCCTGGGCCTGCTGGCTGGTGGACCATCCAGAGCGCGCCTGCTGGCCGGTGGAGTTTGTGGCGGCTCTGGTGCCCCTGCCCCCGGCGGCTGGAGGGGTGCGGTGGCTGCGCTTGGAGGGGTGAGGCGGGGTGCGGGGGGCCGCTGCCGGCAGCAGTCGGTAGGCAGGAAGGCGGCCGGCTCTGGGGAGGGCGCCGGAGCAATCTGGAGATCCAGACACCACCAACCCCATGACCTTCGGCGGCCACCGGGCCCGCAAGCGCTTCGGCCAGCACTGGCTCACCGATGGGGCGGTGCTCGATCGGATCGTGGCCGCCGCCGCGATCGAGCCCGGAGAGCATCTGCTGGAAGTGGGGCCCGGGCGCGGCGCCCTCACCGAGCGGCTGCTGGCCAGCCCCGCCGCCTCCCTGCTGGCGATCGAGCTCGATCGCGACCTGGTGGCCGGCCTGCGCCAGCGCTTCGGCGCCGATCCCCGCTTCCAGCTGCTGGAGGGCGATGTGCTGGACCTGCCGCTGTTGCCGCCGGCGGGACCTGCCCCCCAAAAGGTGGTGGCCAACATCCCCTACAACATCACTGGCCCCTTGCTGGAGCGGTTGGTGGGCCGGCTGGAGCGGCCCCTGGACGCCCCCTACAGCGCCCTGGTGCTGCTGGTGCAGCAGGAGGTGGGTGAGCGCATCCGCGCCCGGCCTGGCAGCAGCGCCTATTCGGCCCTGAGCGTGCGCATGCAGCTGCTGGCCCGCTGCAGCACGGTGTGTCCGGTGCCGCCGCGCTGCTTCTCCCCGCCGCCAAAGGTGAATTCCGAGGTGATCCGCCTGGATCCCCTTCCCCCCGATCAGCGCCCCGCACCGGCCCTGGCCCGCCGCACCGAAGCCTTGCTGAGGCGCTGCTTCGCCGCCCGCCGCAAGATGCTGCGCAACACCCTGGCGGGCCTGCTGCCCGAGGAGGATCTCCAGGCGGTTGCGGTGGCGGCGGGGATCAACCTCACCCAGCGGCCCCAAGAGCTGGCGCCGGAGCGCTGGCTGGCGCTAGCGGCGGTGCTGGATCAGCTTCAGGGTGACGACTGATCTGGTGAGTGCTCACCAGATCGCAAACGCCGGCCCCAAGGACCGCAGTCCAGCCCTGCCGCGATCGACCGGCCGCCATCGAGGCCCATCCAGCGCTCAACCCCGGATCGGGTGGCTCCCGGTTCCGCTGCGTTGAAGGCCCCACCCGCAGATGGCTGGTCGCCAAAGGCCGGGCCGGATGATGGCGGCAGTGGAGGCGAAACGGGACGAGCCCCTGGAACCACTACCGGCCGGGCAATCCGCCGCACTCGTGCCCCGACCTGAACCCGCCGAATTCGCGATCCGAACGCACCTGCGCCCATGACCCTCACCGTTCAGGCACCCGCCAAGATCAACCTCCATCTGGAGGTGCTGGGCTTGCGGGCCGATGGCTACCACGAGCTGGCGATGGTGATGCAGAGCCTCGATCTGGCCGACAGCCTGCACTTCACCCCCACCGCCGATGGCGCCATCACCCTGGAATGCGACCGCCCGGACCTCAGCACCGGAACGGACAACCTGGTCGTAAAGGCCGCCGAGATGCTGCGTGCCTGTGCCGCTCTGCCCGAACTGGGGGCCCACATCGCGCTCAGCAAGCGCATCCCGATTGGCGCCGGCCTGGCGGGAGGCTCCAGCGATGGGGCGGCCACTCTGGTGGGCCTCAATGTCCTCTGGGGCTGCGGCTTCTCTGCGGCTGATCTGCACGCCATGGCCACGGCCCTCGGCTCCGACATGCCCTTCTGCCTCGAGGGCGGCACCCGGCTCTGCTTCGGCCGGGGGGAAGTGATGGAGGCGGCCTCGGCTGCGCCATCACCCCGTTCGGGTTCGGCTGACTTTGCGTCCATCTCTGCTGAGGCGGCTCCTGCGGCGCCCCCGTTCGGTGTGCTGCTGATCAAGCATCCCAAGGCCAGCGTGTCCACCCCCTGGGCTTTCGGCCGCTGCCGCGACCTGCGCGGCGATTTCTATCTCGAAACCGAGGCCGATTTCGAGCAGCGCCGCCAGGCTCTCCGCCAGGGGCCCCTAGTGGCTTCCCTGGCAGCAGGGGGGCCGCTACCCCCTCTCCGGAATGACCTTCAGGCCGTGGTGGAACCCGAGGTGGCGAGCGTGGGTGAGGGACTCGCTCTGCTGCGTCGAGCCCCGGCTGCCCTGGCGGTAGCGATGAGCGGTTCGGGGCCCAGCCTGTTCGCCCTCTTCGCCGATGCAGGCGACGCGGAAGAGGCCCGTTCCGCTTTGGCGGGCGAGCTCGCCGCCGCCGGCTTCGAGGCCTGGTGCTGCCGCTGCACCGCCTCCGGTGCCAGCCTGGCAGGGAAAGGAACCTCCACATGAGCGCCGCCAGCCCCAATCCCCAGCCTCAGGAAGCTGCTGCCCTCGCTGGCGGCGCCAGCCCGGACACGACGACCCCTGGCGCCCTCCGCGACGCCAGGGCCGCAGTCGATCAGGCCGCTGCTGGGCCTGCCTCTGCTGCTCCAGGCGTTCGCACTGAACCGCAAGAGCCGACGGCAGGACCAACGGATCCACCCACAGCATCCAGCCCAGCCTCAGCCAGCAGTGGGGTTTCCAGTCCCCCCCGTAAGGGCCCCATCAGCTTTCTCTCGGGCGCCCTCACCAGCGGCCTGTTGGCCTGGCTCTGTCTCGGGCTCAGCCAGAAGGTGGTGGGGTACTACGCACTTCATCCGCCCCACTACGAGGCACGGGTAGCCCAGAGCATCGCCACCGCCCTGAAGACCATGATCGTGGGCATGACCTTCCTGGCCACGTTCTCCTTTGCCTTCGTGGGCCTGGGCCTCTTGCTTGTGTTCCTCCGCTCGCTGCTGCCGGCGCGCCCTGAAACCCCTGCCTAGGGTTCGGCACGATCTGTGCTCCGGGCCATGACTCCCCACGACCTCGGCCTGCTGGTTGCTCTGCTCCTGCCCGGAATGCTGCTCTCGGTACTCCTGCTCAGCACCTTCGCTGCGGGAGGCTGAGATAGGTTGGCCGGCAGCCCGCAGACGCACCGTGGCCGAAACCCTTCTCTTCAACGCCCTGCGCGAGGCCATCGACGAGGAAATGGCCCGCGACCCGCACGTCTGCGTGATGGGGGAGGACGTGGGGGAATACGGCGGTTCCTACAAGGTGACCAAGGATTTGCATGCGAAATATGGAGAGCTGCGGGTTCTCGACACTCCGATCGCCGAGAACAGCTTCACCGGCATGGCGGTCGGCGCTGCCATGACCGGCCTGCGGCCGATCGTGGAGGGCATGAACATGGGCTTCCTGCTGCTGGCCTTCAACCAGATCTCCAACAACATGGGCATGCTCCGCTACACCAGTGGCGGCAACTTCACGATTCCCACCGTGGTGCGTGGGCCCGGGGGCGTCGGCCGCCAGTTGGGAGCCGAGCACAGCCAGCGCCTTGAGGCCTACTTCCACGCCGTGCCGGGTATCAAGATTGTGGCGGTGAGCACTCCCACCAATGCCAAGGGCCTGATGAAGGCGGCAATCCGCGACAACAATCCCGTGCTCTTCTTTGAGCATGTGCTGCTCTATAACCTCAGCGAGGATATTCCTGAGGGGGATTACATTTGTGCCCTCGATCAGGCCGAGGTGGTGCGCGAAGGTAAGGACATCACCATCCTCACCTACTCCCGGATGCGCCATCATTGCCTCAAGGCTGTGAAGCAGCTTGAGGCCGATGGCATCGATGTGGAACTCATCGATCTGATCAGTCTCAAGCCCTTCGATCTCGACACGATCACGCGCTCGATCCGCAAGACCCACAAGGTGCTGGTGGTGGAGGAATGCATGAAAACCGGCGGCATCGGAGCCGAGCTGCTGGCTCTGATCACCGAAAACTGTTTCGACGACCTGGACGCTCGCCCAGTGCGGCTCTCCTCCCAGGACATTCCGACTCCCTATAACGGCAACTTGGAGAACCTCACGATCATCCAGCCCCATCAGATCGTGGAGGCGGCCCGCCAGATCACCGCCGGCGCCCTCTGACATGGCACGTCAACAGGGGTGGCTGGCCCTGATCCTGGCCCTTGCGATCGCCTCCGCCGCCCTGCTCGCCAGCTACGGCCTCCAACTTGGCCTCGATCTGCGCGGCGGCAGCCAGCTCACCCTGCAGGTGATGCCCTCCGGGGCCATTAAGACTGTTGAACAAGAGCAGCTCGAAGCGGTGAAGGAGGTGCTGGAGCGCCGGGTGAATGGTCTGGGCGTGTCCGAATCCACCCTCCAGACCGTGGGAACCGACCAGCTGGTCCTCCAGCTCCCCGGCGAGCAGGACCCCACCAGGGCCGCCAAGGTGCTCGGGAGCACCGCCCTGCTCGAATTCCGGGAACAGAAGCCTGGCAGCGAGAAGGAGATGAACGGGCTGCTGCCCCTCAAGCGTCAGGTGGAGGCCGTGCTGTTCGCCCGCCGTCCCGGCGCCCAGGCTGCCGCTGCGAACCCCCGCCCACCCGGCCAGCCTCCCCAGCCAACCACGATTCCCGAAGCCGATCGGGCTAAGGCGTTCAGCGCCCTGGGTCTGAAGATTCCACCCGGAAGCGACGAGGTTGATCAACTCGAGATCCTGCAGGCCGAAGTGAACCGCAGGGTGATCAACCTCTACGGCCCTCCCCTTCTCACCGGCAAGGAGCTCACCAGCGCCGGCCGGCAGCAGGACCGCACCGGCAACGCTTGGGAGGTGACGCTCAATTTCAATCGTGAAGGAGCCGAGAAGTTCGCCAGCCTTACCCAGTCGATCGCTGGCACCGGCCGCGTTCTCGGCATCGTGCTTGATGGCCGCTCGATCAGTGAGGCCACGGTGGGTCCGGAATTCAAGGCCGCCGGCATCACCGGCGGTTCCGCCTCCATCTTTGGAAACTTCAGTACGGAGGAAGCCAGGGACCTGGAAGTCCAGCTGCGGGGTGGCTCCTTGCCGCTGCCTGTGAAGATCGTGGAGGTCCGGACGGTGGGCCCCTCTCTCGGTGCCGACAACATCCGCTCCAGTCTGATCGCCGGGGTGGCAGGACTGGTGCTGGTGGCGCTGTTCATGGTCTTCATGTACCGCCTGCCCGGATTCGTGGCGGTGCTGGCCTTGAGCCTTTACTCCCTGTTCAACCTGGCCATCTATGCCCTGATTCCTGTCACCCTCACCCTGCCCGGCATCGCTGGCTTCATCCTTTCGGTAGGCATGTCCGTGGATGCGAACGTGCTCATCTTTGAGCGGGTCAAGGAAGAACTTCGTTCCGGTAACACCTTGATCCGTTCGATCGACACAGGTTTTTCCCTGGCCTTTTCTTCGATCCTCGATGGCCACATCACCGGATTGATTAGTTGCATCGCCCTCTTCTTCCTCGGCACCGGTCTGGTCAAGGGTTTTGCCGTGACCCTGGCGATCGGTCTTCTGCTCAGCCTGTTCACGGCCCTCACCTGCACCCGCACCCTGCTGAGGTTGTTGATGAGCTACCCCAGCCTGCGTCGCCTTCCCTACTTCCTCCCTGCCCGCGAGCTGCCATCGGGCGCTGCCTGAGCCACCCTCTCCCGTGACTGTTGCTTCCTCCCCCTCCCCGCGCTTCCGCATCAACCGCCATCGCTGGCTCGCCTGGATCGGTTCCGGCCTGGCCTGTCTGCTGAGCGTTGTCGGATTGGTGCTCTGCTGGCTGCAGCCTTCGATTCAGGCGCCGCTCAAACCGGGCCTCGATTTCACCGGCGGAACCCAGATTCAGGTGGTGCGCGCTTGTGGCGGCGGCTCCGAGCCCCAACCCTGCCCGGCCATCTCCGCTGACGCGATCCGCCAGCAACTTGCTTCCC
Source organism: Cyanobium sp. (assembly GCA_040399305.1). Classification (GTDB taxonomy): domain Bacteria; phylum Cyanobacteriota; class Cyanobacteriia; order PCC-6307; family Cyanobiaceae; genus Cyanobium. The sequence goes on along the minus strand of JBBASH010000060.1, from coordinate 3,554 downwards.
TTCGCCTGGTCGCCCCCGCGGCCGAGCAGCCTCCCAATCTCTCCGGCGCCAGTGCTCAGGTGCTCGACCAGGGGCGATCGGTCGTCCTTCGCCTTCCTGCCCTCGACAGCGACCAGGCCAAGGCCGTGCTCGACGACCTCAACCGCAGCATCGGCCCTCTCAAGGCTGAAGGCACCGCCGTGGATACGATCGGCCCCACCCTGGGCTCCCGCCTGCTGCAGGGCAGCCTGATCTCGCTGCTGGTAAGTTTCGCCGCCATTGCCATTTATATCTCGTTCCGCTACAGCGGAATCTTCGCCTTTCTGGCGCTGTTGTGCCTGGTCCACGATGTGCTGATCACCTGCGGCCTGTTCGCCTGGTTGGGGCTGCTGCGGGGGATTGAGGTGGATTCGCTCTTTGCTGTTTCGTTGATCACGGTGGCCGGCTATTCCGTGACCGACACCGTGGTGGTGTTCGACCGCATCCGGGAACAGCGGAAGGCCCTCGCCCACCTTCCGGTGACCGAACAGGTGGATGTGGCCGTGGATGCCACGCTCACCCGATCCCTTTACACCTCCCTCACCACACTGTTGCCCCTGCTGGCCTTGATGTTCTTTGGGGGCAGCACCTTGTTCTGGTTTTCGGTGGCCCTGGCTGTCGGCATCGCCGTGGGCAGCTGGTCGAGCATCGGTATCGCGCCAACTCTCCTTCCCCTGATGATTCGACGATGAACCCCGCACCCGATTCCCTTGCCCTAGGGCCCCCTCCCACTGACACCTCCTCTGACGAGCTGGTCACCGCTCCCAGCCGCAGACGAATTCCCTTCGTGCCCCTGCTTCTGGCCTTGCTAGCCCTGCTGGATCTGCGCGTGGAACTGCAGTTGTTGTTTGACCATGTCACACTCACTAGTCTGACTGAGGCTGTGCGCACCCACCTGCTGGCGGTGATGGTGCTGTTGTTTACGCCGTCCCTGTTACGCCGTTATCGCTGAAGAGTGCTGCCCGATCGGGTCCAACGGTCCATCACATCGTGCACCAAGACCTCCTGGCAGATCACTTGCAACACCACCACCAGGGGAAGGGCTAGAAGCAGCCCGGGCAGGCCAAGTAGGGCTCCGAGGCAGAGCTGGGCCATCAGAGCCACGGTGGGCAGGAGATTCACTGTGCGGCTCAGCAGCACTGGGGTCAGCACAAAGGCCTCAGCGTTTTGAACCACGAGCCGCATCACAGCCACCTGCAGCATTTTGGCAGGCCCCCCCAGCAACAGGGCCACGGCCATCGGTAGGAGGGTGGCCGCCGTGGGTCCGATGGTGGGCACAAAAGTCAGTAATCCACAGACCAGAGCGCTCAGTAGCGCCAGCGGCACCTTGAGCAGCGCGAGCCCGGCCCAGGTGGCCAGGAACACCACCAGAGCCGAGAGGGTCATGCCCGCCAGCCAGCCCCCCAGGGCCTCACGGCACTCACTGAGCAACACCTGCATGCGAGAGCGGTAGAACTGTGGCGTAGCCGCCAGCAGCAGCCTCTGGTGGCTGCGGGGATCTAGGGCCAGGAGCACGGCCAATAGGGCGATCAGCAGCAATTGGACCGTGCTGTTGGCGGCACCACCGGCAAAGCCCAGCAGTTGCCCCCCGAGGGGCTGCAGGCGATCCCAGGTGGCCCCTCCCATCAGCTTCAGCTCCAGGGAGTGGAGCAGGGGGTTTTGGCTGCTGAGGTCATGGAGCCGGGCGGGAAGCTGGGGGATGAGATTGCTGAGCACCTGGATCTGCTCAAGCACCTCTGGCAGCAGCAGCGCCGTGAGCAGCCAACCCACCACGCCTAGCACCACCAGCTCAAGAATCAGGGCAGCGGGTCGTGAGAGGGGCAGCAGACGCCGCAGCAGGGTGATCGGCACATCGAGGGCCACGGCCAGCACCACGGCTCCAAACAACACCAAAAGCACGAGCCGCAGTTCCCAGGCCAGCAGCCCCAGCACCACCAGAGCCAGGGCGCCGAGCAGGGTGCGGCCACTCATGATTCGATGCTCTCGCTCGTTCCCTGGAGCATCGCGGGCTTCGACTTTGCCTTCCAGCGGTCCAGGATGTCGTGGATGACGATCTCGCGAAGGATCACCTGCAGGCACACCGCCAGCGGCAGGGCTAGCACCAGGCCCAGGGGACCGAACATCAGGGTGAACAGGAATTGGGCCGAAAGGGTGAGCCCCGGCAGCAGGCGCAGCTGGTGGTGCATCACCGAGGGGGTGATCAGGTAGCTCTCCAGGTTCTGCACCACCACATAGAGGGCCAGCACAGCCAGAGCCCGCCAGGGACTGTCCAGCAGCGCCACCGACATCGGAAAGAGCGTGCTCAGGGTGGGGCCCACGTTGGGAATGATGTTGAGCACACCGGCCAGAACGGCATTCGCCGCCACCAGGCGCACCCCCAGCAACGAGAGACCAATGGCCGCCAAAGTTCCCACGCAGAGGGAGCTGATCAGCACTCCACCCATCCAGGCGCTGAGGGCATCACCGCATTGGTGGAGCACCTGGCGGGCCCGGCGCCGGTAAAAGGATGGAAACAACAGCAGCACGGCCTCCCGGTAGGCGGTGGGCTGGGCCGCCACCATCAGCGCCACGGCCACCACGAAGAGGGTCTTGAGCAGCACGGTGCCCACGTTGCCGGCCAGTCCCACCAGGCGATAGGTCCAGTCACCCACTCCACTGGCCAGGGCCGAACTGCTGCGCACCGATCCGCTCAGATTCTGCAGCCAGCCCAGTCCCCCATCGCTGCGTCCGTAGAGCATGCGGGAGATGGTCTCAAGGCCTTGATGCAGGAGGGAGAGCAGTTCACGCCAGGCTTCCGGCAGCTTCTGCAGGAGTTCGCTGAATTGGGCAAGGAAGGGGGGCACGATGGCCGCAGTTCCCACCGCGAGCACGACCACAATCGCCAGCAGGCTGAGGAGCAGGGCGATGGGACGGTTACAGCTGAGGCGCCGCTGCACCGCACCCACCAGGGTGCACAGGGCCATCGCCAGCACCACGGCGGCGAAGAGCAGCATGATCGCCTCGCGCAGGCTCCAGAGAAGGAGCAGTGCTGCCACGAGGCCGAACAGTGCCAGCCACTGGCCGAAGGTCATGCGTCGGCGTCCTCAGGCGCATTCCCGTCTTCTCCCTGACCGGAGAAGCCCAGCTCATGGCTGTCGGCATAGCGCTGGGCGAAGCGCATGAAACGCTCGAAGTCGTCGTTGGTCTTCCAGGTGTAGGTGGCTTCAATGGCGCTGGCCTTGCCATTCACGAAGCGGGCCTTCACCTCTCGGCTCACCAGTTCTCCCTCCTCATCCACGAGAAACATGCCGGTGATGTCGCCCATCGTTTCCGGGGCCAGGGCCACGGGTTCCTCGAACACGAAGAGAGCCTGGCCGGTCCTTCCATCCCGGGAGCGGGTGAGTCGGATGTCGGGCACCACCGGTTCATCCACTCCGCGAAAGAACTGAATGGCGGCGGCCATGGCGCAAGATCAAAGCTGGATCCTAGGCAGCGCCCTCTCCCCCGTCCGCCCGGATCCACCACTCCGCCTGCCGGCCAGCGGGGGCCGATGACAT
>JBBASH010000059.1:0-20167 GCA_040399305.1 Cyanobium sp. | reverse complement strand
GGCTGAACGACCCTGGCCTCCGCGGCCGGGTTCGATCGAGCCGTTAGAACCCTGGCAGGGGGCGGGAACCCTGGCATGAGCCGATGGCATAGCCGCCATGTCCACCCTCCACGAGATTGAGGATCCGGGGATCAGTCCCGCCGAGCAACGGGTGCTGGCGGTGCTGAGGAGCGGCGCCAGCAACCGGGAGATTGCCGCAACGCTCTACCTGAGTGTGCGCACGGTGGAAAGCCACATCTCCAGCCTTCTGGCCAAGACCGGTTGCCGCAGCCGCACCCAGCTGGTGTTGCGCGTGCCCTTCCAGCCGTAGGCTCAGGCAGGTTCCGACAGGGGCCAACGCCGGCTTAGCTCAGTGGTAGAGCAGCGCTTTTGTAAAGCGAAGGCCATCGGTTCAAATCCGTTAGCCGGCTTTGAGGATGGGGGGCAGGCCGATTAGCAACCCGGTTCCCCGGCGGCCTGAAACAGGGCATACCGGTTCCTGCCGAGGCGCTTGGCGGCATACATGGCCTGGTCGGCATGGCGCAGCAGCTGGTCCGGCCCCAGGCCGTGGGTGCCCTGGGGGAAGAAGGTGACCCCGATGCTGGCGGTGACCTGCATCGGCACCCCGTTCCACGCCACCGGCTCCTCCAGGCTCGCGAGCAACTGATCGAGCACCGGCAGCCCCTCGCCCATGGCGGGAAGCGCCTCCAGCACCAGGACAAACTCATCACCCCCCAGGCGGGCCAGCAGATCCTCTGGACGCAGCGCCGCCTCCATGCGGGCCGCCAGCACCTGCAGCAGGTGGTCGCCGGCGGCATGGCCGAGGCTGTCGTTGACCTCCTTGAAGCCATCGAGATCCAGGTAGCCGATGGCGATCCGATGGTCGTTCTGAAGGGCCCCCTCCATGGCATCCTCCAGGCGCCGGGCCAGGAGAATGCGGTTGGGCAGGCCGGTGAGTGGATCGAAGTGGGCCAGGCGTTCCAGCTGGTGCTGCTGCTTCTTGATCTGGCTGATGTCGGTGAGCAGGGCCACGTAGTGGCTCACGCTGCCGCTGTCGTCCTTCACCGCGCTGATGGTCTCCAACAACTCCAGGGTGGAGCCATCGCACGCCCGGTTAACCACCTCCCCACTCCAGGTGCCCTCCTCGTTCAGCTTTTGCCACATCCGGGCATAGAAGGCAGTGTCGTGGTGGCCGGATTTCAGCAGCCGGGGATTGGCACCCAAAACGTGCTCCCGCCCGTAGCCGGTGATGCGGCTGAAGGCCCCATTCACATCCACGATCCGCCCATCGGGCTCGGTGATCATGATGCCCTCCTGGGCATCGCGGAAGACGCTGGCAGCCAGCCGCAATCCTTCCTCGGCCGCCAGGCTCTCGCTGAGGTCCTCCACGATCAACGAGATCAACCCCTCTTCTCCGGTGGGCTCCGCCTGAGGTAGGCGCTGGGCCCGGAGCCGCACCGGGATCGGGCGGCCATCGCCACGGCGGAAGGTGTGGTCGGAGGTGCTTGAGGAAGCGCCGCCAACCAGGGCAGCGCAGCGAATCCGATCCACCACCTGCGCGGTCTGGGGCGCCAGGGTGAAGGGCTCCTGAGCCCGGCCCCCCTCGCCAAGAAGGCGGCAGAAGGCAGCATTGGCGCGGAGGCAACGACCGCCGGCAGCGATCATGGCGATGCCGAGGGGAGAGAGCTCGAAGAGGCTGCGGAGTTTGTCTTCCCCCTCCCGCAGCTGCTGCTGGGACTGCACCAGGGGGGTGACATCCTGGCTGGTGCCGATCACCCTGAGGGGCCGGCCATCGGCCGCAACATGGGTGACCAGCCTGGCCCGAATGTGGCGCACTTCCGCTCCCTCCAGCAGCAGGCGATAGCCGAATTCGAACGGTTGGAGGAACTCCGCCATGCGTTGATGCACGGCATCCACTAGGGGGCGATCCTCGGGATGCACCCGCTCAAGGAAGGTGGCGTAGCTGGGGGTGACCCGAGCCGGGTCGAAGCCGGCGATGCGGCAAATCTCATCCGACCAGTGAATGGCACCGCTGCTCAGATCCAGATCCCAGTGGCCCACCAGGGCCAGGGCCTGGGCCTCGCGCAGGCGGGCCTCACTGGAGAGCAAAGCGGCCGTGCTGTCCCGAACCCTACTTTCCAGGGAATCATTCAGGACCTGCACGGCCCGCTCGGCCACTCGCCTGGCGGTGACATCGCGCAGGATGCCGCGCACCCGCACCGGTGTGCCGCCCTCGAGGGCCACATCCAGCTGTCCCTCCAACTCGATGCGCCGGCCGGAGCGGGCCAGGAAAGCGCACTCAATCCTGCGACGGGAAGCCTGGCTGAGCAGTTCCGCGAAGAGATGCTGGCAATGCTCGCGACAGTCGGGCGCGATCAGGTTGAACACGTTCAGCCTGATCGCCTCGGCCTCGCTGTAGCCCAGCGTCTGGCACCAGGCAGGGTTCACGAGCTCGATCCGGCCATCGATGCCGATCAGCTGAATCAGATCACTGGTGTGGTCGAACAGGTCGACAAGTAGATCGGCCCTCTGGGCAGCCGCCGCTCCGGAGTCGGTTTCGACGCTGCGGGGCAGGTGGGGGGCCAACCCGATGCCCCGGAATCGATCGCTGCCGTTGTCAGTCAATGCGATTCTGGCAACGGGGATGGGCCCGGAAGTCCGCGGTAACACTAGCCGTGGTGTTCCGAGCCCAGCTCAAGCCTGAGGAGACCTGCAGCAAGGCTGAGCCAGACAGCTGCTGGGCCGCCGCCCCCAGCTCCGACACCTCGGTGCCCTTTACAGCCAGATGTGCGGCCGCCCCGCTAAAGCCGAGCGGCTGAACAGGGAACAGAATCGGCCCTAGTCCCGTGCCCAAGCCGGTCTGGCCCAGGCGGACTTCAGCCAATGAGCCCCTTGACGCCGCTGCATCACCTACCCCGCCCGGCCCAGAACCTGCCCTACCTGATCGCCCTGGCGGTGGCACCGCTGATCAATCTGGCAATCAGCATCAACAGCTTTCATCACTTCCGAAACCTATCCGGAGAGCAGCTATCGATCAATCACTGGATCTTCGGGCTTTCGGAGTTTGTGCTGGGCGGCATTCTGATCCTGCTCACCATCAATCTGCTGCGCACCCTATGGCTCGGCCATCACCAGATCCGCAAGACGCTGTTCGCCTTTGGCATCCTCTCCACCCTGGATCTGCTGCTCAATCTGGTGACAATCACGGCTGGGATCTACTCCTTCAAGCTCGGCTCCTTCTATCTACTTCTAATCGCTCTTGGGCTTTATTGCTCCCTCAACCTGATTTTTTTGTTCTGGTACTGGTTCATCGACTACCCAGGTCAGGTGCGGCATCTGCATCACCCGGACCATCTCTGCCAGATCATTTTTCCGCGGGAGGCGGTGAGTGCGGATGCTCGTTGGCTGCCGGGCTGCCTGGATTATCTCTACTTCACGGTGATGACCAGCAACACACTCGGTGCCCCGGAAAATCATTCGCCCGTGGGCACCAAGGTGAAGCTGATCCAGTTGCTCCATTCCACCTTGATGCTGGTGCTGCTGGTGATCGTGATCTCGCGGGCGGTGAACACGCTGAGCTGATCTGGAGGGCCCGCCGGCCCCGGCGGGAGGGCCCACTTCTCAGACCTCAGGCAGGCAGGCCCCCTCCAGGCGGGCCGCATCGAGCCGGGCGGAAGCGATCCGGGCATGGCGCAAATCACAGCCGCGCAGATCGGCCTGGCGCAGATCGGCGCCGCTGAAATCGGTGCCATAGAGGCTGGCCTCCTGCAGGCAGGCCTGGCGGAGGTTCGCGCCGTTGAACTGGGCGAAGCTGAGGTCGGCGCCGCGGAAGTCAGCGCGACCGAGGTCGGTGAGCTGATCGAGGCCGGAGCGGAAATCGGCCTCCACCAGCCGGGCCCGCTGCCAGAGGCTGGCGGCGGCCACCACCCCGCGCAGACAGGCGCGGTGCAGCAGCGCCTCGCTGAAGTCGGCCCCCTGCAGACGGGAGCCGGACAGGTCGGCCTCCGGCCAGAGGGAGCCCTGGGCCCGCACCATGGAGAGATCGGCGCCCCACAGGAGGGTCCGCTGGAAACCGCAGCCGACCAGATCCGAGCTGGTGAAGCGGGCATGGCCGAACCGGGCCTCTAGAAAACAGCCCTCCCGGAGGTTGCAACCAGCCAGGTCGAGGTCCACCCCATCGAGGTCGGCGAGGCTGAGGCCGCTGAACTGCCGCTGGCCAGCAGCCAGGGCGGCGCGCAGGTCGTCGAGGGAGCGGGGCAGGGGCTGCCGGGGGGCCTGGACCCCGGGTTCGGGGGCACTGCCGGGGAATGGCTCAGCCATGGGCCCAGGCTGCGGTTGGGCCCTGATCCTGGCTCAGAGGATGGCCGCCAGGGCATCGAGCTGCTGGCGGCGGGTGGCCAGCAGCAGCTTCTCCGCCTGGCCGATCAGCTTGAACACGGCCCTGTCGCTGATCTCATAGAACACCAGCGAGCCCTCCGGGCGGCGCTGCACCACCCCGGCGATGGTGAGCAGCTTGAGGTGCTTCGACACCAGGGCCTGGCTGAGCCCGGTGGCCTCCACCACAGCGGTCACATTGCGGGGTCCGTCCCGCAGGGCCATGAGCACGGCGAGTCGGTTGGGCTCGGAGAAGACCTTGAAGTACTCGGCCAGGGGTTCCATGGGGCGGGCTGAGACGGGGAGGGGAATGGGGATGGGGACTGGACTTAGCGGGATTGGTGACTGGCTGGCTGGCTGGCTTTAGCCGAACTGGACTGGACCGGGTTGCTCTGGACCGGACCGGGCTGGGGTGGCTGGCTGGCTGGGCTTAGCCGAACTGGATTGGACTGGACCGACTCGGGCTTGCGACCGGACTGGCTTGGGCTGGCCTGAGGCCTTGCGGCCGGGAAAGCCAGAGCAGGACTCGATCATGCGCAAACGTACCACGGATTCAAGCCATCGCATCAAGATGATCACATGCTGAGCCAGTATCATGCTGTCGTTATCTCGTTAAGCGATGACCGCATCCCTGCTCCGCCCTCCATCCCAGCTCAACTCCCCACCCCAGCTCAACCGCTGGCCGCGGCTGTGGCCAGACCAACGCCTGCTGCTGGAACGGCAGCACGACCGACTCGAGCAGCAGCTCACCACCCTGATCCAGTGGCACCAGCCCGAGGCTCCGGCCTGGAGCGCCGAGGAGGCCGCCGCCTGCGACCACGCCTCACAGATCCTGCTGCGGAATCTGAAGCTGCACCTGAGGCTCGAGGAGCGCTGGCTGGACAACTGGGGGTGCCTCCGCCACGGCCATCGCCTGGCCCATCGCCACGCCAGTGAGACCGCCCTGGAGGGCTTGCTGCGCTGCGGTCGTGATCGGGACCGTCGCCTCGCCTGGCTGGAGGCCCTCAGGACCTGGTTCGTGGCCCACCGCGATGGCGCCGACGCCCGCGCCTACAGCCTCGCCCACGCCGCATCCCAACCATGACCGCCACCGCTCCCCACCTACGCGAAGACCTGCTGACGCCGCGCTTCTACACCACCGACCTGGCCAAGGCCGCCCGCACCGACCTCCAGGAGCAGCGTCCCGCCTTCGAAGCGATGCTCCAGGAAATGGAGACCGACTACAACCGCGACCACTTCGACCGCCAGGCGCCGCTGGATCGCCTCCGCGCGCTCGACCCCGAGCAGAAGGCGATCCGGCGGTGCTGGAGCGCCGCGCCCTGATCCGCGCCGTGATGTGCGACTTCCAGGTGGAACTCGATCTGGAGCGCTTCGCACCGGAATGGCTCGCCCTGCAGGAGCTGGCCCTCGATGGCCTGGTGGAGCTCAGCGAGGCACGGGGGCGCGGCCTGGCCCGGTTGACCCTGCCCGGCCGCTGGCTGATCCGCACGATCGGGGCGGTGTTCGATCCGGAGCAGGCGCGCCGGGCCTCGGGCTCGCGGTTGGTGTGAGGGGCCTGGCGGCCCGATGCCAGCTCCCCCGGTAGATCCGGACCTCAGCGGGCCTCCGCCAGGATGCGGCGCAGCTCCTCGTTGAGGTCGCGCAGCACCGAGCGGGGGCTCACCGCATCCAGCAGCTCCAGGATGGCGTTCACCTCGGCCTGGCTGATGGCACGGTTGCCGGTGACCGCCTCGAAGTTGGCCTTCACCACGTGGTCGCGGATCTCCGCCTCCGAGGCGCTGCGGGCCACCAACTCGGCCACATAAGGGTTGGAGCGGGCGGCCTGGATCAGGGCCTTGTTGAGCAGCTCGTAGGAGATCTCCCCCTTCTTATTGGTGTAGGCCTTCACGATCGCCTGGTAATCGACGCTGTTCACCGTGGCCAGATCGGCGCTGGATGGATCCTCGGCCAGCTCCGGTGTGGCCAGTGCCTCCACGGCGGCCGGAGTACCGGGCAGCGCCGCCGGCGAACGCACGGGACCTCGGCTGCTGTAAGGCAGCCCGGAGGTGAGTTCCAGGGCCTCCTGGAACGCCTCCAGCGGGTAGAGGTCGGCGGGGGTGTTGGCGGCAGGGTCGGGCTGACCGCTCTGGTGGTTCAGCAGGGCCAGGCCGGGCTGGGCGGTGTCGGGGCGCAGGATCACCACCCCTGACTGGCCGCCCCGCAGCTTCTGGCGGTAGGCCACAGCCTCCAGGGTGGAGAGTTCGACGAGGCGGGTGCGGATGACCATGGGTGAAGAGTCGGCCTGATCGGGAAGCTAGGCACGGAATCGGGCCTCCCCCAGGTGTCGGCCGGCACAGGGAAGGAGTGCCCTGCGCCATGCCCCTCCGAGATGGGATGCGGTGAAAGCTGCAAGGTCCGCTAGGGCGCGGCCTGCTTCGTGATCGGGGCCGCGCTGGCTGAATGGTCTCAGTGGGCCTAAACCACGTGAGCTTCCTGATCATCCAATCGGCAACGTATTAGAAAGGACAGAGACGCCCACCTGTTGCATATCCCCCCTTGAGACAACTTCTTCTGTCACCATGACCACTCTTCGTGGGCGAAGCGGGTACTGGCCATTTCTTCGAGAAGACTATCCGGATCAAATGCTGCTGCTGCTTCTGCCCAGCCTGCTCTTGGATGTTTCGAGGGTCTGATCGTCAGCTCGCCAGGCGCAGCCTCGATCTAGACATCATCAGCAAACCCCGCAACCTCAACGCTGCTCCTGAGTGGCAGGCAAGGAGCCTGTGGAGGCGAAGCAGGAAACTGTTGGCAGCCTGTCCACTCGAGGGGCTTGTTCGAAGTGTCGCGTCCCTATAGTCAACTTACGCGGACTGTCGCCGACTGAAATGCCCACTATGTAAGTCATGGCGGAGGTAGTCCAAGATCCTTACAGATCTTCCGTACAAGTAATTCCTTGATTTCAGTATGGCGCGGAATCGAGCTACGAAGATTTCGTGATGGGTTCCACCACCACGAATGGTTGCCACCCTCCCTCAGCTGTTCACAGCCATAGCTGCTGAGGTAGCGAAGCAGATCTCTACGCTTCACAGGAGCAAGGCCAGCTCCTCGGCCCCTGGGCCTGCAGCTTCTAATGCATCCTGACGGTTGAATACCAGTGCTTCGCGCAGAACCTCTCTTAGTGATTCCAGAAGCGCTTCGCGACTCTGCTCTTGAGCATTCACGCCAGGAACCTCTTCCACCCATCCAATCCACCAGGGTCCATCCTGTCGAATCACAGCTGTGTAGGCGGATGTTGCAGTCATGTCTGTACCCAGGTTCTCTCCTTAACTTAGCTAAGATCAGAGTCGATGCGAAGGATCTTGACTTCAAGCATCTGAGTGGACAATCGACTGTCCAAATGATTGTGTCGCCTACCGCACACTTATTGCCATGCTCCTTGAATTCACGCCGATGCCTTCGCGCTTCCCCCCGATCCTTCGAACGCTATGTGGGTGGTTTCCGAGAACCACCGTACCGCTCCTGCTGCTTTCCGAGAACCACTTCCATGCAGCAGTGCCAACTCTTTTAACGGCAGTCGCCTTCGCTGACATGTGTTCATGACAAACAGTGGTTATCCGCCTATCGAACCGCACTTAAGCATGTGGATGCAGCTCAGCTAGGCAGATAAAGCCTCCCCTCAATCGCGTCGTATTCGAACAGCTCGGCGTAGCGGCCCCAGTCGACGGTGGTGGCCAGCTGGCGCTCGGCTTCCTGGAGGGGGAAGTAGTCATCCCAGATGCCGAGGAAGAAATCGGAGCGCATGGCCCGGTTTTCCTTCTCCTGCAGGGTGTGCACGATGCTGCTGAGCACCGGGACGCGGCCCAGGGCCTGCTGGCGGAAGAGGTCCTTGCTGCGCAGGATCGTGGTGGTGGCGAAGTCGCGGCCGATCGCGGTGAGGCGCACATCACCATCGGCCACCTCGGCGAAGCCCAGCAGCACGGCCGCATCGAGCAGGGGCAACAGATCATCCACCTCCAGCTGCAGGCGCTGGGCCAGCTGGGGAATCGAGCCATCGGCATCACGCTTTTCGGCCACCAGCTCCAGCAGGCCGCTGATGCCCCCCACCCGCACGTGGGGCAGGGGCCGGGCGAAGGGAGAACCGCTGCTGCGCTGAGGGGAGGGCTCCGGGCCGGCGCCGGGGCCCACCGCGACGCTCTCCGGCCCTTCCACCTCGCCGGTCACGGCGATGTCCGGGTTGGTCATCACCGAATAGATGTAATCCACCAGGGCCTTGAAGCGGGGGTGGTTGCGATCGTGGGGGCGGGGCAGGTTCACCTGCAGTTCGCCGCGAATCCGGCCGGGCTTGGAGCCGAGGATGACCACCCGATCCGCCAGATACACGGCCTCCTCGATGTTGTGGGTCACGATCAGGATGCTCTTGGAGGGGAAGGTGCCTGCGTTCCAGAGGTCGTCGATCTCGCCCCGCAGGTTCTCGGCGGTGAGCACATCGAGGGCGCTGAACGGTTCATCCATGAACAGCACCTCCGGGTTGAGCACAAAGGCGCGGGCGAAGCCCACCCGTTGCTTCATGCCGCCCGAGAGCTCCTTGGGGTAAGCGTTCTCGAAACCATCCAGGCCCACGATGTCGATCGCCTTGAGGGCCCGCTCCCGCCGCTCGGCCAGGGGCACGTGGCGGGCCGCCAGGCCCAGTTCCACGTTCTCCTGCACCGTGAGCCAGGGCAGCAGGGCGAAGCTCTGGAACACCATCGCCAGGTTGGGATTGGCGCCGCGCATCGGCAGGCCGTTGCTGCGCACCTCCCCCTGGCTCGGCCGGATCAACCCCGACATGATCCGCAGCAGGGTGCTCTTGCCGCTGCCACTGCGCCCCAGCAGGGCCAGCACCTCGCCGCGGTGCACCGAGAGGGTCACATCGCCCAGCACCGTGAACTCGCCCTTGCCATCGGGCAGGGGGAAGCGCTTGGAAACGTGGTCAACGGTGATCAGGTCCATCGGGGTGGGGCGTGGTGCGGGGAATGGGCAAGGGGTTTGGCGACGAGTGGTGGGATCCGAGGCCGTGATTCAGAGAGCGTGAACAGACCGGGATCAGAGGTGGTATTTGCTTTCGGCCAGGTCGTAGAGGCGGCGCCAGAAGAGGCGGTTGAAGCCCACCACGAACAGGCTCATCATCCCGATGCCCAGGGCGATGCGGGGCCAATCGCCCCGGCCGGTGGCCTCGGCGATGTAGGCCCCGAGGCCGCTGGCGGCGAGGGTGGTGGTGCCCCAGCTCACCACCTCCGAGACGATGCTGGCGTTCCAGGCGCCGCCGCTGGCGGTCACGCCGCCGGTGACCCAGGCCGAGAAGATGCCCGGGATGATCAGCTTGCGCCAGCGCTGCAGCCCCTTGAGGCCCACGTCATCGGCCATCTCCCTCAGATCGGAGGGGATGGTCTGGGCGCCGGCGATGGCATTGAAAAGGATGTACCACTGGGCCCCGAGCGCCATCAGCAGGATCGAACCCCAGCCGATCGGAATGTGGGAACGGATGAAGAAGAGGGTGGCGAAGGGGAAGATGAAGTTGGCCGGAAACGAGGCCAGGAACTGCACCAGGGGCTGCAACAGCCGTGCCAGGCGGGGGTTGAAGCCGATCGCCACGCCGATCGGGGTCCAGATCAGGCTGGCCAGCACCAGCAGCAGCGACACCCGCGCCAGGGTGAGCAGCCCCAGGCGGAACACGGTGGCCACCTCGGCCAAGCCCACCCGGGTGAGCACAAAATGGAGCAGGGCGGCCAGCAGGGCGCCGATCAGCACCAGCAGCGCCAGGTTGAACAGGCGCTCCTGGCCGGGCGGTGCCGGTTCCTCTTCGTGGTCCTGCACCGGGCCGAGCAGGGCGGACATCAGCCGGTCGAGCCCCTCCAGCACCGGTGTGGAGGCCGCCGCCACCAGGCGGGGGATATGGGCGGTGGTGAGCAGGTCGTAGAGCCAGGATTCGGGCGCGTCACCCGAGGCGCTCAGCTCCATCCGGAAGCGATCGGACCAGGCCACCAGGGGCCGCCAGAAGATCTGATCCACCAGGAGGATCACCACCGCCATGGTGGCCATCGCCCAGCCCAGGGCCCGCAGATCCTGAGCGGCGATCGCGGCCGCCACGTAGGAGCCGATCCCCGGCAGCGTGTAATCGCGGTTGAGAACGCTGATCGCCTCGCTGGCCGCCACGAAGAACCAGCCGCCGCCGAAGCTCATCATCGCGTTCCAGAGCAGTGGGATCGCGGCGGAAGGGAGCTCCAGACGGGTGAAGCGCTGCCAGCGGGAGAGGCGGTAGAGGGTGGTGGCCTCGCCCAGCTCCTTGGGCACCGTGCGCAGCGATTGATAGAAGGAGAAGGTCATGTTCCAGACCTGGCTGGTGAAGATCGCGAAGATCGACGCCGCCTCCAGGCCCAGCAAGCTGCCGGGGAACAGGGCGATGAAGCCCGTGACCGTGATCGAGAGGAAGCCCAGCACCGGCACCGACTGGAGGATGTCGAGCAGGGGCACCAGTACCCGTTCGGCGCGGCGGTTGTGGGCGGCGACCCAGCCGTAGATCAGGGTGAAGAGGAGCGAGGCCGCCAGCGCGATGAACATGCGCAGGGTGGAGCGGGCCGCATAGTCGGGCAGGTTGCGCGGATCGAGCGACACCGTGGGACTCACATCCGGCGGCCGGAAGCTCACCATCGCGCCCGCCCCCACATGGGCGACCAGGCCCAGCAGGGCCAGCACCCCGAGGATCACGGCCAGATCAGGGAGCCCGAAGGAACCACTCCGGCGGAGCGACTCAGGCTCCGGCAATGGTTTCATGCCGATTCCCACGCTCGCGCGACTTTACGGAGCCGGCCGCGTGTCTGAGATGACGTTGGGGGCAGCTCCAGGCGGGGGCCGAGGGCGGAGGGCCGAGGGCGGAATCCTTGGGCCGGCCGCAGCGGCCGGGGCATACCTGGACTGGGGCCTGTGCCTGGGGCCGGACTGCAGAGCCCCCTGACGGGCCAAGGGGGGGCAGAGCGGATCCCAGAGGCGGAACCGATCCCGATGGAATCCTCAGCCGTTGCGCGCTGGTCACGGCCATCACCGCAGCCTGTCTCCCGGCGCACATCTGCCGCTGCGCCCCAATCCAGCACAAGCGATACAGTGCGCGCTCGCCTGACCGGGGACCACCCCATGGCCTCGGAACCGGACCGGGCCTACCGGAATCAGGGCTCGATGTCACCGCCGCCCCCCCCGTCTTCCCCCGCAGACCCCTCGCCCCGGTGGAGGTCTGGCCGAGCGCTGTGGTCGCGCCTTCCGGCCCCCTGGCGTCCGCTGCTGCTGCTCGCCCCGATCGCCGCGGCGCTGCTGGTGCGGGGCCTCCTGAACAGCGCCCCCGCCCCCAGCCGCCGGCCGCCGCCCCTGGTGCAGACCGAGCCGGTGGTGCTGGGGTCGATGGAGGAGCGCTATCCCGTCAGCGCCGAGGTGAAGCCCCTCGTGTCGGTGGAGGTGCGGCCGGAGGTGAGCGGCACGATCCAGCGCCTCTACTTCCAGGAGGGCACCGAGGTGCGCCGCGGCGATCCCCTCGCCCTGATCAACCCCACCCCCTACCAGGTGGCGCTCGACCAGGCCCGGGCCAACACCAGCCGCGCCCGGGCCCGCATCGGGGAAGCCCAGGCCCAGCGGCGGCTGGCCGAGGCCCAGCTGCGCCTAGCCAGCGACCGGGCCCGCCGCTACGTGGGGCTGAGCCGCCAGGGCGCCCTCAGCCGCGACGACGAGGAGAACTACCGCACCCAGGAGCTGGTGGCCCGCGCCAACCTGGCCGCCCTCGAAGGCAGTGCCGCCAGCGCCGAAGCCGAACTGGCCGCTGCCCGCGCCGCCGAAGCCGCCGCCCGCCTCAACCTCGACCACACCCTGCTGCGCGCACCGATCAGCGGCCGCATCGGCCAGCAGCGGATCAGCCCGGGCAACCTGGTGCGGGAACAGGAGGGCAAGCCGCTGGTGGTGATCAACCAGACCAGCCCCCTCGATGCGGTGTTCGGCATCCCCCAGCGCTGGGAGGAGCGGATTCAGGTGGGCCAGCGCCTGCGGATCGAAGGGCGTCCAGGCCTTGAGGGGCGGATCGTTTCACTCGACAACACCACCAACGCCAGCACCGGCACCGTGCTGGCCAAGGCCCGGCTGGAGGGGAACACGGCGGGCCTGACCCCCGGCGAAACCGTGAATGCCAGCCTGCTGGTGCGGCGCCTCGATGGGGCCCTGCTGCTGCCCAGCCGGGCGGTGCAGCGGGGCCAGCAGGGGCCCTTCGTGTATGGCGCCCGCCAGGGCAAGGCCGTGCTGGTGCCGGTGAAGGTGCTGGCCAGCGATGGCCGCCGCACCGCCGTGGAGGCGGACCTGCAGCCCGGTGAGCCGGTGGTGGTGGCGGGTCAGTTCGCGCTGATGCCCGGCGGCCCGCTGCGCACGGGCGCTGATCGCCAAGGCAGCCGGGCCGGCGGCGGCGAGGGCCAGGTCGGATCGGGGGATGCCGGCGGCGGTAAAGGCCAGGGCGGATCGGGGGATGCCGCCGGCAACCGGCCCCGACAACAGCGGCAGCCATGAACCTCTCCGCGGCGGCGATCCGCCGACCGATCGCCACCCTGCTGCTGAGCCTGGCCCTGGTGCTGGCGGGCCTGGTGGGCTACGGCCAGCTGGCGATCAGCGACCTGCCCAACATCGATTTCCCCACCCTGCAGGTGAGCGCCACCCTGCCGGGGGCGGATTCGGAAACCATGGCCAGCGCTGTGGCCCTGCCCCTGGAGCAGCAGTTCTCCAGCCTGCCGGGCCTCACCACGGTGACCTCCAGCAGCACCCAGTCGAGCAGCCAGATCACCCTGCAGTTCGACCTTTCCCGCGATGTCGACGCCGCCGCCCAGGACGTGCAGACCGCCATCTCCCAGGCGCAGCGGCAGCTGCCGGCCGGCATGCCCAACCCGCCCTCGGTGCGCAAGGTGAATCCGGCCGAACAGCCGATCCTCTATCTGGTGCTCACCTCCTCGGTACTGCCGCTCTCGGAGGTGAACCGGGCCGCGGAGATCCAGATCGCCCAGCGCCTCTCGATGCTGAACGGTGTGGCCCAGGTGAACATCTTCGGGGCCCAGAAATATGCGGTGCGGGTGAAGATGCGCCCCCAGCAACTGGCGGCGCGCCAGCTGGGGGTGAACGACGTTGTGGCTGCCGTGCAGAGCGCCAACTCCACGATTCCGGCGGGCACTCTTTACACCCCCGAGCGCACCTACGCGATCCGCGACAACGGCCGCCTGCTTGATGCCGACGCCTTCGCCGATCTGGTGGTGGCTTATCGCAACGGCTCGCCGATCCGGCTGGCCGATGTGGCCGAGGTGAGCGACAGCGTGGCCAATGAACGGCTGGCCAGCCGCTTCAACGGCGTGCGCTCGATCGTGCTGGCGGTGCAACGGCAACCCGGCAGCAACGCGGTGGCGATCAACCAGCGCATCCTGGAGATGTTGCCAGAGCTGCGGGAGCGGATCCCCGCCGCGATCACGGTGCGGGTGCTTTTCGACCGCTCCGAGAGCATCCGGGCCGCCATCGACGACGTGCAGCAGTCGCTCCTGCAGAGCGTGCTGCTGGTGGTGGGGGTGGTGGTGCTCTTCCTGGGATTCACCACCACCGCCCTGATCCCCGCTCTGGCGATCGCGGTGTCGTTGATCGGCACCTTCGCGGTGATGGCCGTGCTGGGCTTTTCGCTCGACAACCTCTCCCTGATGGCCCTCACCCTGAGCGTGGGCTTCGTGGTGGACGACGCCGTGGTGATGGTGGAAACGATCGCCCGGCTGCAGGAGGAGGGCCTCGATCGGCGTACGGCGGCCCTCAGGGGAGCCGAGGAGATCGGTCCAACGATCGTGTCGATGACCATCTCGCTGATGGCCGTGTTCCTGCCGATCCTGCTGATGGGGGGCCTGCTGGGGCGGCTGTTCCGGGAGTTCGCCATCACCCTGAGCGTGGCGATCGCCTTCTCCGGCCTGGTGGGCCTCACGCTCACGCCGATGCTGAGCGCCCGCTTTCAGCAGGCCCCCGGCGGCAGCGGTGCCCCGGCGGAGCGGCAGGGGGCGCGCCTTCTGACGGAAGCTGGCGGCGGGGGCCTCCAGGGGCTCGGGAGGCTGCTGCGCCGCAGCCAGCGCGGGGTCGAGCGCCTGATCGCGGCCTTCAACCACCAATTCGAGCGGCTGTCCCGCTCCTACGCCCGCTCCCTCGATGAAGCCCTGCGGCACCCCCGGCCCACCCAGACCCTCTCGCTGCTGCTGGTGGCCTTGAGCCTGGTGTTCTTTCTGCTGATTCCCAAGGGCTTCATCCCCGATGTCGACACCGGCCAGATCACGGTGTCGACCCAGGCAGCCGAGGGGGTGAGCTTCACAACCATGGCCAAGCTGCATGAAGGGCTGAGCCGCAAGGTGCTCGCCCATCCGGCGGTGGAGGGGGTGAACAGCACGATCGGCCAGGGGGGCCCGAACGCCTCGGCCAGCAGCGGGCGGCTGTTCGTGAAGCTCAAGCCCCGCGCCGAGCGGCGGCAGTCGGCCCAGGAGGTGGTGAAAGACCTGCGGCGCAGCGTGAACTCGGTGCCGGGCCTGCGGGGCTTCGCGCGGCTGCCGGCGGCGGTGAACATCGGCGGCACCAGTAGCCGGGCCAGATATCAGTTCTCGCTGCAGACCCCCGAGCTCGCCGACCTGGTGCGGCTGAGCAGCAGCCTGCAGCGCAGCCTGCGGGAGATCCCGGGCCTCACGGAGCTCAACAACGACCTGCTGGCCGCCAATCCCCAGCTGGATCTGCGGATCGACCGGGAGCGGTCCGCGGCGCTGGGGGTGTCGGTGGCGGATGTGCAGGCGGCCCTGGCGGCCAGTTACGGCGAGGGGCAGATCTCCCAGATCCTGCGCGGCGATGGCCAATACCCGGTGCTGGGCGGCGTGGTGGCGGCGGACCAGGGCAGCAGCAGCGACCTCGACAAGCTGGCGATCCGCAGCCGCAGCGGCGCCCTGGTGCCCCTCTCCAGCCTCACCCAGGTGGCCGAATCGGCCGGCCTGGTGGCGGTGAACCACACCGACCAGCTGCCCTCGGTGAACTTCTCCTTCAACCTGGCGCCGGGTCAGTCGCTCGATCGGGTGAGCCAGGAGATCCGCAAGCGGGCCGAGCCGCTGCTGCCGCCCGGCAGCAGCCTCGATTTCCAGGGCGATGCGCGGGTCTTCGCCCAGTCGCTCGGGGGCATGGGCTGGCTGCTGCTGGTGTCGGTGCTGGTGATCTACGCGGTGCTGGGGATCCTCTATGAGGACCCGATCCATCCGCTCACGGTGCTCACCAGCCTGCCGCCGGCCGCAGTGGGGGGGCTGGCGATGCTGATCCTCTTCAACGCCGAACTGAACATCTACGGCTTCATCGGCCTGATCCTGCTGATCGGCCTGGTGAAGAAGAACGGCATCATGATGGTGGATGTGGCCAACCAGCTGCGCCAAGGTGGCGCCGACGCCACCAGCGCGATCCGCCAGGCCTGCACGTTGCGGTTCCGACCGATCATGATGACCACCGCCGGCGCCATCCTCGGCACGGTGCCGCTGGCCCTGGGCTTCGGAGCCGGCGGAGATGTGCGCCAGTCGCTCGGGCTGGTGGTGCTGGGGGGCCTGCTGGTGTCCCAGCTGGTAACCCTCTACGCCACGCCGGTGTTCTTCGTGGCGGCGGAGCGCCTGGCCGAGCGCCTGGGGCTGCGGCGGGATCTGGAGCCGGCGGCCGCGCTGACCCCGGAGCGGCGCCCCGGAGCATGAGGTGTCCACCGCGGTGCCTACCGGCGCCGGCTGGACTTGGGTGCGGCGGGTTCCTGAAGGGCGGCTGATCGACCCAGCATCCGGGCAGCAGGTCGCCGCTGAGCTTGGTGCTTCCAGGCTGGCCTGCTGGGGGGTGCTCACCACCACCGGCCGGCCGCGGTTTGGTTGTCATCTCGTTCAGGATTGATTGCCCTTCCCCATCGCCCGTGAGCTGGACCACCGCCTCCATCCCCGACCTCACGGGCCGCCTGGCCCTGGTGACCGGGGCCAGCAGCGGCCTGGGCCTGGAAACCTGCCGCGCCCTGGCCGCCCATGGGGCCACCGTGGTGATGGCCTGCCGCTCCCGTCAGCGCGGTGAGGCGGCCCGCCAGGCGCTGCTCACGGCACCGGGTGGGGGATCGGCAGACCCGGGCTCCGGGGCGTCTGGCTGGGGTGCCCTCGACCTGCTCGACCTCGACCTGGCGGATCTGGCCAGCGTGCGCAGCGCCGCCGCCGAGGTCGCGGAGCGCTACGGCCGCCTCGACCTGCTGATCAACAACGCCGGCGTGATGGCGCCGCCCCGCACCCTCAGCCGTGATGGCTTCGAGCTGCAGTTCGCCACCAACCACCTGGGCCACTTCGTGCTCACCCTGCTACTTCTGCCGCTGCTGCGCCAGAGCCCGGCAGCGCGGGTGGTGCATGTCACATCCGGGGCCCAGTATTTCGGCCGCATCGGCTTCGATGATCTGCAGGGCGAACGGCGTTACGACCGCTGGCAGGCCTACAGCCAGAGCAAGCTCGCCAATGTGATGACGGCGGTGGAGCTGCAGCAGCGCCTGCAGGCCGAAGGCAGTGGGGTGCTGTCGCTGGCGGCCCACCCCGGCCTGGCCCGCACCAACCTGCAGCCCACCTCGGTGGCGATGAATGGTTCCCAGTTGGAGGGCTTAGCTTATCGCCTTATGGATCCCCTCTTCCAGAACGCCGCCATGGGCGCCCTACCCCAGCTCTATGCGGCCACGGCGCCGGAGGCGACCCCCGCCGGTCACTACGGACCAGACCGACTGGGGGGGATGAAGGGCTATCCAACGCCGGTGCGGATGGCCCCCGCAGCCCAAGATGCGGATCAGCGGCAGCGTTTGTGGCAGGTGAGTGAGGAGCTGGGGGGGGTGCGGTTCTGAACAGGAGCGACAGCAGACAACGAAGGCGGCACACCTCGAAAAACCGTAAACAGATTTACCCAAAGACAAAGTCAATTGCCAACCTTCGCTGAATTCTGAGAAGCTTGCTGTACCATCACTCGAAAGCAGCAATCCCCGTGCGGAAGGCAAATCTTTTTAAGCTATCTTCGAGCAAGCTGCGCGCTACATTCACCTCAAAAGCCAGGCGAGTCGGGCATTGGATTCCATTCAGTTTCGGCCTTGCTAAGCTCAGGATTGTCTATTGCCTCACATCGTCCGGCAACGATCTTTATGAAGCGATGACCCTCGTTTCGATCCTCACCGTACGACACACCAATCCATCGGCCCGCATAACCATTGTTTGTGATCATCAGACCCATACAGCATTGCTGGCTTCAGACAGCCCACTGCTTGTGGAGGCCGATCAAATTCATAACGCAATGACCCCGGAGGGATCCGATGGCTATCGCAACCGTTTTCTAAAAACCAAGCTAGCCTTTTTGATTAAGGGTCCCTTCCTGTTCCTAGACAGCGACACTGTCGTGCGTAAATCACTCAATCGTCTCAGGTTTCTCAGGGCCGACATCGCCGCGGCTCCCAACCATTCGCGGGACAAGATTAAGGAGCAGATATGGGACGAAGATCAGGCGCATCTTCAAAAGATGGATTGGCAGGTGAAACCTCCCTATCTCAATACTGGTGTGATCTGGTATGGAGGCACACCAGCCAGCCTCCATTTTTCTGAAACCTGGCATCTGCACTGGCTCGACAGTGAGCGAAGAACCAGCCGCTGGCGCGATCAGACCGCCTTCAACCACACCATCACCCAGGCAAACGATCTCTCCATTCATTACCTCGGCCATGAATGGAATGCGCAGTACTGGGCAAACCCCACCACCTCCTCAGGAGCGCGCATCTGGCACACCTACGCCACAGCAGGATCGATGGCCGAACGCCAGAATGAATTGTTTTTCATGGCCTGCCAGCAGGTGCTCTCCGGTGCCGAGGGGGGCCTCAACGCCGATTCCGCCGTCATCAAGGCATTGGTCAACCACCCAAGCCCCTTTACGAGTTGATCAGACTTTGGGCACAAACCGGTGAGAGTCCGATCGCCTGCCGGAGCTCCCATCGATTCGCCCCAGCTCGCCCCAAGCTGGAACCGTTCTTCATCAGCTGATTGCAAAAGCTGTTGAACAGCGCTGGGGCAGTGCTAAACCGAGATGGTCCGCTTGATCCGATCGGTCATGAACTGGCTGACCTTCGCCTCCACCACCGCTCCTCAGGGACTGCCGGTGATCCTGCCCGCCCTGGCCGGAGCAGGTCTGTTGATCTTCCTCTCCCAACTCTTTGTGCCCAAGAGCGGATCCTGAGCGGGCATTGCCCTGGGATTCCATTCGCAACGTGTTGATGACCTGCCGCTCCCGCCAACGCGGTGAGCGACAGGTCTGACGTTGCCTACGTGATAAGAGCTGGCGGGGTGAGGGGCAGCAAAGCTACATGCAGCTTAACGATTAAACATCCCACGGATATAGGTATCGTCGAAAAGCTTTCTCAGGCGCTGAAGCCTGCGGCGGGTGCCGCTGCATAAGAAGAAGCCAAATTTCTGATCGCGTCCGAAACTGATACTGATGTGACGCTACGAATCCGCAGGCCCCCAGCAGCCCACGACTGAACCCGAGCAGACACCACCCCATCAAGACGTCAGGGCATCTCTCGACCCAGCGAACCGCCGGTCAGGGAACCTGGCGGCTCGCTGAAATGCCGCCGGGCCGATTCATAAAAGAACAGATCAATGCCGCGGTACCCCCGGCTCTGCACCAGTTCCAGCTCCCTGCGGAGCTGGCCGGGATCCTTGGGTTGGCTTTTCAGGCCCGCCAGCAGCCCGATCCGCACCGGCACCAGCTGGGCCGCCGCGGCCAGGCTCGGATGGCCGAGCTCGCGGTTCAAGGCGGCCAGGTTTTGGCGATAGATCTGCACCACCACCTCATCCACCAGCCCCCGCCGCACCCAGGTGCTCCAGTCGGCCAGATAGTTGCTGTATGAAAACTCCTGGGGATTGGGCGACACCGAAATCCGCACCGCTGGGCAGGCGGTGTTCATGGCGACGCGCAGCCGCTCCAGCAGGGCCGTGACCTGCTCGGCCCGCCACGCGATCCAGGCCGGCGCTAGCGGATCGGGGCTTGGGTTGCGGCGGCCAGCCTCGGTGGCCCGCCAAGCCGCCAGGGTGGCCGGGTCGTAGCCGAAGCGCACCGGATAGCCCAGGTGGTCGTCGAACTGAATCGCCTCCAGCGGCAGCTGGGTGCAGGCATCCACCACGAGGTCTTCGAGCAGTTGCTGCACCTCGGGCAGGATCGGATTGAGCCACACCCGGTTCAGCCCCGGGCTCTCCTGCCAGAGGGTGGAGCCGCTGGCATCGCGCAGCAGCAGGTCGTCGCGGCCCACCAGCCAGGGGGCGCCGACCGGGGCCATCAGGCCAAATTCAAACCAGCCGACCCGCTCCAGGCCAGCCCGGCCGAGGGCCTCTAGCAGGGAGGCGGTAGGGCCGGCGGGCGGGGAGGGGGGCAGCAGCGGGTCGGAGGGAATGGCGAGGCGATTGCGGGCTGGCGCCGGGGTCCAGGTCACCACGCCGGCGGTGTAGAGGGGCAGGGCCGCCCGGCGGAAGCCGTTGTGGCGCAGGAAGGCCAGGGCCCGCTCCGCCTCCGCCGGGTCGTAGATCACGGCGCTATCGACCGTGGTGAGCCACACGCCGAGCGCCGGCTCCGGGGCGGACGCGCCGGGGGCGAGCAGCCCACCGGGGAGTGGGTTGGGGCGTGGGTTGGCTGACGCTCCGCTGGCCGGAGCTGGGGCGGCGGGGTGGCGCACGGCGGATGGGGTGGAGATGGGGCGGGGGCTGAGGGC
>JBBASH010000058.1:0-20327 GCA_040399305.1 Cyanobium sp. | reverse complement strand
GTTGACAGAAGCCGTGACCATGAGTACACCTGTATCAGTGCTTTGCCAGCCAGCCCATGGCCGCCACGCTTCTGTTTACTTCACGCCTCTCCTCCCGCGCCCTGCCGGCCGCCTGGACGTTGCGGGGCCCCGCCGGCGGACCCGCCGGCTCCACCCGTCCCGCTTCCGTCCTGGGTGCGGCCGTTCCGCAGCGGGTCGGCCGGGGTCTGCGGGTAGCCACACCGGCCAGCGGGGTGGCGCCCGATTCGGCGATGCCCACCCTTCCGCTGCTGCTGGTGGTGGTGCTGGTGCTGCTGGCGGTGCTGGTGGCTCCGGAGCGTCCCCGGGATCAGGCGGCCATCTGCCAGCGCCACGCCGGGCCGGTGGCCTGTCGCGTCTGGTGATGGCGGTCGGCGCCTGGGGTCTCCCGTGGCGCCGCGTCCGTGATCTCCTCGGGGGAGGCCCAGGCGAGCAGCCGCAGCGCCAGGCGAAGATCTCCCTCGGTCCAGGCCCTCAGAGCCATGGCCCGCCGCGGGTCGTAGAAGCGCTGGCGTCGATACCAGTCAAAGGCGTCCGCATCCCCTTTCTGACCGTTGCAGGCCAGGCAGGCCGGTACGCAGTTCTCGGTCACGCTCAGTCCCCCCCGGCTCAGGGGGTGCACATGGTCGATCGATTCCGAGCGGTCTCCGCAATACAAGCAGCGTCCCTGGGTCACCCCATGGAGCGACTGTCGCCATCGCCTCGCACGAAACTTGGGGCAGAGATCCTCAAGGAAAACTCCATCCCTGGCCTGCATGCGACAGCCTCAGTTGGCGGCAGTTTGCCTGTGGCAGCAGGGATGTCAATGTAGTCTCCGCTGCTTTCCGGCTTCTTGGCCGCGTCTTCGGTCGCGATGCGGTTGGGCCCCACCGGCCTGATCGAGGTGGTCTCCCCCTACGACGCCGTGACCCAGGCCCAGTTGCGAGCGATCCGTCCCGCCGGTATCTGGCTCACCCGGCGCCATTGCTGGCAGTTTCCGTTGGAGGCCGCGGCGATCCTGGAACGTCAGCTGGCTGGCCGTATTCCGCCCACGGCGGAGCTGCAGGAGTGGCTTGCCTGGTTGCAGCAGCCCCTGCCGCCCCTGCCTCCCCATCGGGAGCTGGTGGTGGCGGCCGCTCCGGCCGAGGTTCTGCCGGATGGCCGGAGCTTGCTGGCCCATCAGCGGACCGCCGTGCGCTGGTTGCTGGCCCGCCGTGGCGCGGTGCTCGCCGATGCCATGGGCCTGGGCAAGACCCTCACCGCCCTGGTGGCCGCCCGGGCCCTCGTGCGACTGGCGGATTGCCGCATCCTGGTGATCGCTCCTGTGGGTCTCCATCCCCACTGGCGACAGGAGGCGGCATCCCTCGGCCTGCGGCTGGAGTTGCACAGCTGGGCCCGGATCCCCGCCGCCCTGCCCGAGGCCGGCACCGTGGTGATCGCCGATGAGGCCCACTACGCCCAGAACAGCGCCTCTCGCCGCACCCAGGCCTTCGTGCGCCTGGCGCGTCATCCCCGCCTGCGGGTGATCTGGTTGCTCACCGGCACACCGATGAAGAACGGCAGGCCGGTGCAGCTCCTGCCGCTCCTGGAGGCGATCGGCCACCCCCTCGCCCGCGATCGGCGCGGCTTCGAGGAGCGCTACTGCCAGGGACACTGGCGGGACCAGGGGGGGAGGCGGATCTGGCAGGCCAATGGTGCCACCCAGCTGGAGGAGCTGCAGCGGCTGCTGCGGCCCCTGGTGCTGCACCGCCGCAAGGACCAGTGCCTCGACCTGCCCCCCAAGCAGCGTCATCTCATCCCGGTCGACCTGTCGGCGGCGGCGGTGGTCCGTTTCGAGACCCGGCTGCAGGCCTGCGTCGACGACTACCGCCGCCGGGCGCGACGGGGTGAGGTGCGCCGCGATGCCGAGGCCCTGGCGGTGCTCACCGCCCTGCGCCGCATCGGGTCCCGCGAGAAGCTGCCGTGGGCCCGCGACCTGGTGGCGGATTTGCTGGCCCGCGACGGGCCGGTGGTGGTGTTCACTGCCTTCGTGCCCACAGCCCGTTTGCTGCATCGGGTCTTGGGGGGAGATCGGCAGGGGGCGCTGCTCACCGGCGCCGTGCCCGCCGCCCGCCGCCAGGCCCTGGTGGATCGCTTCCAGGCCGGCACCGTTCCCCTGCTGATCGCCACCTACGGCACGGGTGGCCTCGGCTTCACCCTGCATCGGGCGCGGCATGTGGTGTTGCTGGAGCGCCCCTGGACCCCGGGCGACACGGAGCAGGCGGAGGATCGCTGCCATCGCATCGGCATGGGCGCCATGCTCACCAGCCATTGGCTCCAGCTCGGTGTGGCCGACCAGCTGGTGGATGACCTGATCGCCAGCAAGCAGGAGCGGATCAGCCGCGTGCTCCACGGGCACCAGGCCCGCGGCCGTCGGGACTCCCTACCGGGTCTTGTGCGGGAGCTGCTGGAGCGCTGGTGAGGGCGCCATCCCAGCACCCAGACCGGCGGAGACGCAGTCGGCCCGGCGGATCTCGAGGTCGTGGCGGAGGATCGGATCCAGCTGGCCGGACGGATTCCGGCCGGCCAGCTGTAGGGCCTTGGCCAGGTCGCGGCAGGCGGCCTTGTCGTCTTCGGCGAGAGTATGGAGCACGTAGCGCTCGTTGAGGGGCAGCGGATCGTTGGGGTAGGCCGCCACCACCTTGTCGCAGCTCTCGAGCGCCTCCTTGAGCTTCTCCATCCGCACCTCGCTGAGGCAGTCGTCGTTGCTGATGCGCCGCTGGGGCAGGGGTTCCTCAGCGCAGCCCGTGAGCAGGCCCGCCACCGCCAGCGCCAGAACGATGGGGCGGGCCGCTATAGCGGGCCCCTTGGAGCCCTGGTGCCGGCGGATCCGGTCGGGAGGGTGCGTTGCCGGCGCGCTCACCAGCGGCTCTGGCTGCCGCCCACGGCTGTTCCCGCGGCTGGGGCTGCCGCTGCGGGAGCTGTTGTCGCGCTTGGGGTGATCACCACGGTGCGCCGGCGGGTGTAGAGATCCCCCAGGTAGCGCCCACAATCGGGAAAGGCATTGGGGTTCTGCACCACCGCTTCCGTGATCATCACAGCGGCATGCTCCGGTGAGGTCTTGAACAGGCTGGCGCTCTGCCGCTTGACCAGGGCATAGGCGGCGGCCCAGCTCACCTCGTGGATATTGCCGTTGTTGCGCATGTAGCAGTAAACCTGCGCGCCCTTGTTGCCGGCGATCGAGGCTTCAGAGGCCTGGGCCGCAACCTGGGCCGGCCCGGGGGCGGGGGCTCCGAGTTCCAGGGCAGCGGCCAGGCCCATTCCGGCGATCAGGGCTGTGGCCAGTCCCCCCCGGAGATGGCGGTGGGCTAGGCGAACACGAGGAAACATCGCTGAAAGCGCCGGACGGGTCGGGGGCAAACCTTATCGAGCCTCGGCCGTCTGTCCAGCCGCGGACCGTGGGGGAGGGCTCAGCCAGAGGGGCCGGGGCCGCCACCCGGCAGCACCAGCTTCACCACCAGGGGCAACACCAGCAGCACGGTGATCAGCCGCACGGCGTGCAGGGCAGCCACGGCGGCCCCCACCCCGAATTCGGCCCCCACCAGGCTCATGCCGCTGATGCCGCCGGGTGCCGCTCCCAGCAGCGCCACCACCGGATCGACGCCCAGCATCCGGCTGCACCACAGACCCACCACCAGACCCGTGAGCACCAGGCTGAGGGTGATCAATAGGGCCGGACGCCAGAGCTGACGCAGTTCGCCCAGGGCTGCCGCCGTGAGGCCGCTGCCGATCACGGTGCCGATCGCGATCTCCAGGATGGTGCGGGTTCCGTGGGGCCACTGGGCCGGTTCGACCCGGCCGCTCACGCTCACCAATGCCGCTCCGATCAGGGCCCCCGCCAGGGGGGCGGCCGGGATGCCGGTGCCTAACGCCACCAGCCCCCCGGCGAGGCCGGCTAGGGCCAGCATCACGAGCTGCCAGGGGTGCGTCATTGGCGGGAACAAGCTGGCCACAGTCTGCGTGGTGTGTTGTCATGCAGGCCAACCGTGTCCGCAGCCATGGCTTCCCCTTCGGTTTCATTCCGGATCAGCCGCAGCGCCGAGGATCTTGCCGGCACCCTCCATCTCCTTTCCCAGCGTCTGGTGAAGTTGGAACAGCGGCTTGAGGCCCTAGAAGGGCAGCGCCAGGCCTCCCAGCAGGAGGATCCAGGTCTGGAGGAGAGCCTTGGCAACGCCGAGCGCCTGCTGCTGGATTGCCGCTCCCTTCTGGGGGGTGCCCTCGATCCAGAGCCCGGGTCCGTCGATGGGCACGCGGTGGTGGCTGATTTCCAGATGGAAGGGGAGCTCGATAACGAGCCGGCCTTCGATGGCGTGGTTCCGGAGCACCTAGCCCACGCTGTTGAAGCGGACGCAGCAGAGACGGAGATTTCCCTGTTTTCGAACGAAGCGATCGACCGCGCCGCCGCCTGAAAGCAGCTCCCCCTGGCCAGAGGTGGCAGAATGGGAAGAAAGTGAGCGATGGCTTACCCCTCCTCCCACGCTTCCGGTCATGCCTCGGGTCCCTCCTCGGGAACGCCCGGCAATCAGGGGTACCGGCGCTGTCAGGCCTCCAGCCCATCGGAGGGTGAACATCAGCTCGAAAAACTGGAATTCGCCCTAGCGGTGGCCCTCACCCGCGGTGATCTGCAGCGTTCGGAGCAGCTCAGGCATGCCATCGCTGCATTGGGCGGCAACCAGGAGGAGCCAGGCACCTGAAAGGTGAGCGGAGATTGACAGCGAGAGCCGCGTGAAGACGAGTTGTTGATCACCGGCACCTGGCCCACCTCAAAGGTCAGGGAGTGCGGCTAAGATTATTTGAAGTTGTGTATGGATTGAATCGGAGCAACGATTCAGAGTCGGAAATTTCCGTCGCCGTCACCGTTGACTTGTCTGGATTCGGACCAGCCTGACCACTTCCCCAGCCCTCCATCCTGGATCTTTCCGGTGATGGTGTTAGCGAACCGTGATGCTCCTGGCCCCTCACGGTTTCAATCCTTCCGAGGTCCTGCCTCCATCGCACCCCGTTCTCTCGCTCCGCTGGCATACGCGTGCAACCCATGACTGGCACGAGATCCCTGCCCGTTTCCTTCCCCCTCAATTCTGGCCGAGGGGCCGCGCGGCCAACTCCGGCCCGCTCCCTGGTTGAGGGTGACCGTGACACCCTCCTGGCCCAGGCTTCCCGGCTGCAGGATCGGGCCCGGCTCAGCGCCCAGGCCGGTGACATCACCACCTCGGCCCAGTTCATCCTTCAGGCGCTTGATCACGAGCGCCGTGCCGGTGGCCTAGGTCCCCAGGTGCTCCAGCTGATCAAGCCCCGTTAAGGGGTTCGGGCTCGGGGGGCGCCTCTGGTTTCGGAAGCGGTTGGGCTGGTTGTTTGCCCAGGGATTCCCGGAGCAGTTCCGAGGGTTTCACGTGAAACCGCTGCTGGAAATCCATCGAAAACAGATTCAGGGAGCGGTAGCCACAGGCCTGGGCGATACGGGTCACCGTTTCTCCGGGCTGGGGCTGCTGCAGCCAGCGGCGGGCCCGCTCCAGACGCATGCTGCGGATCCATTGGGTGGGACTGCAGCCGAGCCGCTCCAGGAAGGCGTATTGGAGGGCGCGGCGCGAGTAGTGGCTCCTGGCCTCCAGCTGGTGGAGGCTCAGGGGTTCATGGAGGTGTTCCTCGAGATAGGCGATCAGTTCTTCGAAGCGGTCGCCACCTTCGCGCTGGCGGGAGCGCAGCCGGCTCAGGGAATCGCTTTCCTGCAGCTCCGGCACCACCAGCGCCGCCAAGAGGCGGTAGATCAGCAGATCCAGCTCAAGGCGCTCCAACAGGGCTTCGCTCTGCTCGATCAGTTGGCTGGCCATGGCCAGCACCTCCCTCAAGCTGGTGAGCAGTGCCTGGCTGGCGCTGCTGCTGTCGGGTCGCCAGGGACCCCGGGGTTCAAGGCGTTCCCGCCAGCCCTCCGGCAGGGATCGTTGCTCGCCCATGGCCATCGCCACCCGCTGCAGCCGTTCCCGCTGCAGGTGGAGGATCACGAGGCTGCAGCTGCTGCTCTCGCAGCTCCATGCCGCCCCTGGAAGGATGAGCAGCTCCTGATCGGAGCAGGAAAGCTGGCAAGCTCCTTGCTCCACGTTGAGGATGCCGGCGTAGATCAGAATGGCCGTCAGGTCGTTCTGCCTGTTGATCGCCAGACGCATCGGCGCCAGCACGGAAGCCTGGCTCTCCAGGGCACCAATGCGGGGGTTGTCGTGGTGGTGCCACCAGGGTTCGGTACTGTCCGCGGCCGCGATTGAGGCGATCGGAAGAACAGTTTGAAGCGACGCTTTGCTCTGCTCCAGGCTGTTGGTGAGGCGCAGGCGCTGCTGGAACGGGTTCGGCAGCGGTGGTTGGCCTGGCATCGGATCCAGCGCGATCCATTGAACTTAGGACTAAGGAAGGCCCGTCAATCCTTCAGGGCGTTCTCCAGGATGTAGGCGGCCAGGTTGGACAGGGAGCGCCCCTCTTCATCGCTGCGATCCGCTAGGGCTAAATGGGTGCTGTGGGGCACGGTGATGGTGATCCGCACGGGTTTGCGGAAGGAGACTTGCAGATCGGTGGAAAGCATCGTTGTCGCAGCCGGCTAATGCAATTAGGTTACTGTTCTCGCGGCGCGGTTTTGCTGCTTTCCTCAGAGGATGTGCCTTTATGTGCGCCATCCTGATCCTGTTGCGCGATCGGGAGTTGACATGGACGGGGAGTGGTGGTTTAGGCTGAACGTTGCCCTCAATGCTTACACTTTTCTGGCGAGATTGATTGCGATGGGCTGGTTCATGAGCCCCTTCGCAAAGCAGCCGATGCCAGTCGAATTGGCGAGCTAATTGCCGGGATGCGAATAGTTTCAGGTAATCTTTTCCCAAACATCCCTGGCGGTACGGCACGGTGAAGCAACCGCCTGAAACGGCTCCGGCCCCTCGCTCCGATCCCGATCCCTCCGGGCCGGGAGATTCCCAGCCATCCGGTGCGGCGGGGCTCCGGCATGTGGTGGGCATTGGCGCCTCCGCCGGAGGTCTGGAGGCGTTGCAGCAGCTGGTGGGCCAGCTGACGCCCACCGGTGCGGTGAGCTATGTGGTGGCCCAGCACCTCTCCCCCGACCATCCCAGCCTGATCGTGGATCTTCTGGCCCATGCCACCACCCTCCCGGTGGTGGCGGCAGCCGAGGGCGATCTCCTGGCGCCAGGGGTGATCGTGGTGGGGCCTCCCAACCGGGACCTTCGGGTGGAAGGGGATCGGCTGCGGCTTCTGGATCCCGAGCCCCGCTTCGCTCCCAGCCCCTGCATAGACCTGCTGTTTGAGTCGATTGCCGAGCACTGGGGCGAGAACGGCGTGGCGGTGGTGCTCTCCGGCACCGGCTCTGATGGTGCCCGGGGTCTGCTCTCGGTGCGGGCCTGCGGTGGCCTCACCCTGGTGCAGGCTCCGGAAACGGCCCGCTTCGATGGCATGCCCCGCTCGGCCATCCACCTCGGCGGAGCTGACCTGGTGCTCGATCCGGCCGCGATCGGCCAGTTGCTCGCCAGCCGGGTGGCGGATGGGGGCGAGTGGATGGCCAGGGCCGTGCAAGAGGAGGCCCTCCCCCTGACGCCGATTCTCCAGGGGCTGCGGCAGCTCTGTGGCATCGACTTCAGTCAGTACAAGGATTCGACCGTGCAGCGTCAGTTGCGGCGGCGCATGGCGATCCGCCAGGTGGTGGATCTGGAGGCCTATCGCGAATTGCTGTTCCAGGATCCCCAGGAGTCGGCGGCCTTGGTGCGCAACCTGCTGGTAACGGTGACCTCCTTCTTTCGTGATCCGGCTTCCTTCGAACGGCTGGCGGCGCGGCTGAGGGACAAATTTCAAGAGTCTGGGAATCGCTCGTCCCTGCGGGTGTGGGTGCCCGGCTGTGCCACCGGCGAAGAGGCCTACACCATCGCCATGGTGGTGAGCCAGGTGCTCAGCCATCCCGCCGATCTGGCCAGCCGGCTGCGCATCTTCGCCACCGACCTCGATGAGGCGAGTCTGGCGATCGCCCGCCGGGGTGAGTACCCCCTTTCCGCCGCCACGGCGATTCCGCCGGAGCTGCGCGACCGTTTCGTGACCGTGGGGCCCGATGGGATCACGGTGTCCAAGGGACTGCGCAGCTGCGTGGTCTTCGCCCTGCACAACGTGGGCGAAGACCCCCCCTTCCCCAACCTGGATCTGATTTCCTGCCGCAACACCCTCATCTACTTCAAGCCGGCCCTGCACGACCGGGCGCTCGATCTGTTCCGCTTCGCCCTCAAACCCGGTGGCCTATTGCTGCTGGGAAGTTCCGAGACAATCAGCTCGAACACCCCTGGCTTCGCGCCGGTGGATGCGGCCCAGCATCTCTATGGGCGCATCCAGGAAGAGTTGCGGCCAGCCCGCTCGCCGTCTTCCGGCCCTGGGGTCCTCCGGTTTTCGCCCCCTGGGCGTCAGCTGGTGCGCTCCTCCCTGCTGCCGGACGCGGTGCCGGAGCAGCATCTGGCCCTGCTGGAGGCCCTCGTGCGAACCCTGGCGCGGCCTTCCCTGGTTCTCGATGAGCATCACGAGCTGCTCCAGGTGATCGGGGATGTCAGCCCCTACTGCCGCATTCCGGAAGGACGGATCACGGCGGCCGCCACGGCTCTCCTGCGGCCCGAATTGCAGGGTGAGGCCCGGGCTCTGTTTCTGATGGTGCGTGCGGATGGGCGGCCGGTGATCAGTCGCTCCCTCACCCTGGCGGATGACGGGGGGCGGCTGCATCTGGAGGCCCGGCCGCTGGTGCTCGGGGAGCGCTCCCTGCTGCTGCTCTCCTTTATGCCCCAAGATGCCGAAGTGTCCGAGCCCGATGGGGCGGGCGCTGCGATTCCCCGGGAGCTGGGGGAGAGGGATGGGGCCTTCGATGCCACGATCGAGCGCCTGGAGCGCGAATTACTCACCAGTCAGGACCGTCTGCGCCGCTCCCTGGTTGAACTGGAGCAGGCCAATGAGGAATTGGAGGCCTCCTCCGAGGAGCTGCAGGCTTCCTCAGAGGAACTGCAATCCTCCAACGAGGAGCTCGAGGCCTCGAACGAGGAGCTCCAGTCCACCAACGATGAACTGGCCAGCCTCAACCAGCAGCTGCGCAGCCGCGGCGACCAGCTCGAACGGCTCAACATCGAGCTGGAGAACATCCAGACCTCCCTCAGCCAGGGGATGGTGATCCTGGACGGGCAGCTCCTGATCCGTCGCTTCTCACCCCTGGCCGTGCGGGTGTTCGGGCTGGTGGAGGCCGACATCGGCCAGCCCCTGCTGGGGGTGCCGACCACCCTTCCTCTACCGGATCTGTCCGGGGCCCTGCGGGCCGTGCTGGCCGGGGAAGCGTCCCGTCGCGCTTTCGAGGCTGCCAGCGGTGAGCTGGCCTATCTGGTGCAGGTCCTGCCCTTCCAGGAGCGGGATGGTCGCCGCTGCGGGGTGATCGTGACGCTCACGGAGGTGTCCGAACTGGTGTCCCTGCGGCGGGTGGCGGAGGCCTCTCTGGCCGAGTTCGCCAGCCTCGCCGATGCCCTCGATGAGGTGGTGTGGAAGCGGGATCGGGCCATGGAGCGGCTGCTCTATGTGAGTCAGCGGGTTCAGACCCTCACCGGCTGGAGCCCGGAGGAGCTCACCCAGCAACCCCACCATCTCGATGCCCTGGTGCATCCGGACGACCGCAGCCGCCTGGCCTCCAGACGCGACCTGGACCGTGGTTCCTGGAGCGTGGAGTATCGCCTCGCCTGCCGGGATGGGGCATACCGCTGGTTGCGCGAGTCGGCCCGGCTGCTGGAGGAGGGTGATGAGAGCTTCGTGGTGGGCACCCTCACCGATCTCACCTCCCAGCGGGACCTGGAGGAGCAGAGCCGGGATCTGGAGGCCGTGTTCGAAGCGGTGTTCAACACCGGCCGCTGGGGCGTGGCCCTGTTTGACGATCAAGGCCGCCTGGAGCTGGCCAATCGGCGCTTCTGCGATCTGGTGGAGCGGGATCCGGGCGGGATCGCGGGGCTGGCCTGCACGGAGTTGGAAGCGGATGCCTCCGACGGTCTCTGCGCTACCCTGCGGGAGGTGCTGGTGCTCGGCGCGGCGGGAGGCATTGTGCGCTCCCTGGAGCTGCGCAGCGCCCAAGGAAGGCTGCTGCCGGTGGTGGCTGAGATTCGGTCGGTGGCGCGGGAAGCGGCTTCGGCCCGGGCCCTGCTGCTGGTTCAGGCCGAGGGCTCCACCGTGCCGCAGATCCGGTCCCAGAAGGTGAAATAGAGCCCGTAGTTGCGGCCCGGTCGCAGGTGATGCAGGCCATGGTGGGTCGGGCCAATCAGCCACCGACCCAGCCACTCGCTTCGGGACGCCCCGCTCTGCTGGACCGGATCGAGATGGTTCACAACCGCCCAGGCGCTCATCGTGAGCAGTAGGGCCAACAAGGTGGCGCTCTGCAGGGGGATCAGGAACACCACGCCCACCAGGAAGCCAGCCTGCAGTAGGCCTTCGCCTGCATCGAAGGCGAAGGCGGTCCAGCCGGTGGGGTGGCGGCTGTGGTGATGGCCCTGGTGCAGCCAGCGATAACAGAGGCGATGGTGCATCAGGCGATGCAGGCCGTAGAAGAGGGTGTCCTGCAGCAGTAACACCGCCACGAACTCCAGCGGTGCCAGCCACCAGGGGGAGCCAGGTTCATGGATCAGCCGGGTGAGTCCAAGCCCATCAGCCTGGATCACCACGGCACCGGCGAGGGCGAAGATCCAGCTCGATCCGAGCGTGAGGGCGATGTCGTGGCCGCTGGGCCTCTGGGTCCGTTGCGTCGGCGCTGGTCCGGTGGAGGACCTGGCCCCGGGCAGCATCCTCACCAGGGGAGGGATCAGGGCGATGAGCACCAAGGTCCGTGCCAAGAGAATCGCCTCAAGGCCCAGCGTGAGTGAAAGCAACGACCGAAGCATCATCACGGAACCCTTGTCCGATTATGGAGGCAACGAGCTCTCCTGGCAGGTGCTACCGCCGATCCGCGGCAGCGCCTGCCAGGGTCTTGCGGGCTGCCTGCCGCCGCTGTGGGGACCGTCGCGCGACATACCGCCTAGAGCGAGGCACGAAACCGCCGCGAAGCTTTCCGGGCCTGCGGCACTCCCGCTGCTGATCGTTCTGCCTGGCGCCAGGCACCATAGAGTTGATTCATCACCCTGCGCCGCGGAGCACCATGCCAGGCGCTCGCCGCACCAGCCTTCGTGAGCTCAGCACTAGGGATTTCTGCCTCTATCGCGTGATCTGCCTGGAGCTGGAGCATCTCCAGCATGAGATTCAAATTGAAGGCAAGATCGGCCATGATCTGTCGAGCCTCTCCACCGCGATCCAGGATCGGCGTATGCTGGTGGAGTGGTTGCGGGAACTCCTCTTCCCACCGGCTTCGCTTTACAACGACTGCGGCATCACCGAAGCGGTGGAGGAACTGCTTCTGCGTGAAACCTTGTGAACGCCGTGCCGGATCACGCGGCGGCCCCTCTGGCACGCCGGGCCGCTGGGCTGGGATCAGCCGTCGAGCACATCGGCGTGAAGGAGATCCATGGCGGCGAGCACGGGGGCGGTGTCGGCCTCGTGGAGCTCCAGGGTGGTGGCCAGGTTGGTGAGGATGTTGCGCTCGTCGTCCTGGAGGGGCCCATCGGAGCGCATGATCTCGGCAGCCACCGCGTAGGCCGTGGCCCGTTGGCGGGGGTTGAGTTGCTCGGCGGCCTCCACCATCAGATGCTGGGGACCGACCTGGCGTAGTTCGGCCAGCAGCGAATCCATCAGCGCCACCATCGCCTTCTGGCCGTAGTGCTGGTAGGGCTTGCGGTAGTCGAGGGAGTGGCGCAGGGCCCGGGAGCCGGCCATGGTGAGCACCCCATCCCAAGACACGGCCGCCAGGGCGATGGCGGCGAAGGCGGTGGCGGAATCCATGCTCAGGTTGTTGGCGGGTTGGCCCTCCCCAGTCGGGGAGGCGCCGCTGGAGGTGGCAGGGTTGAAGGGGAGGGTGCTGACCATGGGTTTGGAAGGGCGTTGGAAAGGGCTGGGGCCGCAGATCGACCGATGAAAACCAGCATTGACCTGACCCTGCCCCACCTGTGGTAGCGATCCCGACCGGCCCGCTGGTTTTGAGGATTGCTACCTAGTTGGTACCCAGTGGGTACCGAGAAGGAGGGCCAGGGCTTGGCAGCGGAGCCCCGACCCTGATCCATCCCGGACTTCTGGGCATGCGTCACCGCAGGAGCGTCCGGGGTTCGTCGATGGCTCGCGGCTGCGATGTTGCCAGCCTTGTCAGATGTGGAGGGGAAACTCAGCAATGGCGATGTCCCCCTATTGCTGAGCTGCTTGGATCTTGCCGATTAAATAAAGCGGGTGACCGGATTCGAACCGGCGACGTTCAGCTTGGGAAGCTGACATTCTACCACTGAATTACACCCGCGCCGTTGAATCTTGCCGGGATTTTCATGGAAGCGAGCCCGGTGTTGGCGGCAACTAGTGCTCGCTCAGCCATCTTTACGCTCGGGTTCGATGAAATAGACCCTGGCCGGATCCAGTGCCTAAAGGCACGAAGGAACCTTAGCAAGCTCTCCCTGCTCCGATCGGCCGGGGAGTGCATCCCCGGCCCCGGCTCCCGGATCAGCCCTTCGCCAGCTCGGTCGCCGCCGCCGCCACGCCGGCGCCGGTGGCCACCTTGCCCAGGCCCAGGTCCTGCAGGGTGGCCTCGATCGCCGCCACGGCCGTGAGGATGTCGCGGTCGGCCACGAAGCCGAGGTGGCCGATGCGGAACACGTGGCCCTTGAGGTGGTCCTGGCCGCCGGCCAACAGGATGTCGAAGCGGTTCTTCACCTCCTTGCGCAGCGATTCGGCGTCGATCCCCTCCGGTGCCACCGCCGTGATCGCCGGGCTGCCGTGGCCTTCGGCGGCATAGAGGGGCAGGCCGATCGCCTTCATGGCGGCGCTGGTGGCCCGCTGGTGGCGGGCATGACGGGCGAAGATCGCCTTGAGCCCTTCCTTCTCCATCATCTCCAGGGCCGCCTCGAGGGCGAAGTAGAGGTTGATCGCGGGGGTGAAGGGGTTGCTGTTGTCGGCGGCGGCTTTGCGGTACTTGCCGAGGTCCAGATAGAACTTCGGCAGGTCGGAGCGCTCGTAGGCCTGCCAGGCTCTGGGGCCCATGGCCACGAAGCTGAGGCCCGGCGGCATCATGTAGCCCTTCTGGGAACCGGAGCCGATCACATCCACGCCCCAGTCGTCCATCGGCACGTCGGTGGCGCCGAGGCTGGTCACGCAGTCGGCGATGGTGAGGGCGGTGCCGTGAGCCCGCACGTAGCTGCTGATGGTTTGCAGGTCGTTGATCACCCCGGTGGAGGTTTCCGAGTGGGTGAGGATCACGGCCTTGATCGCTTTGGCGGCGTCAGCCTCCAGGGCCACCTTGAAGGCCTCTGGATCAAGGGGCTGGCCCCACTCGGCCTTGATCACCTGCACATCCAGCCCGTAGGCCTTGGCCACCTTCACCCAGCGTTCGCCGAACTTGCCGTTGTCGCCGCAGATCACCCGATCTCCCCGGCTGAGGGTGTTCACAATCCCCGCCTCCATGGCGGCGGTGCCGCTGCCGGTGATCACCAGCACCTCGTGCTTGGTTTGATGCAACCACTGCAACTGCTCGGTGGTGCGTTTCACGATCTTCTGAAAATCGGCGCTGCGGTGGCCGATCGGATGGCGACCCAGCGCCTGCAGCACGGTTTCCGGCACCGGGGTGGGGCCGGGGATCATCAGGGTGAGTTTGTCCTGCATGGAAGGCGGGGCGTCGCGGACGCGTAGGGGGTGGCGCCGAAGGGGCGTGGCGGGAAGGGATGCGGCGCCGGCTAGGCACGCAATCGACCACCATAAAAAACGACGTTCCCCTTCGCATGGATCCCTTGGCCCTGGATCCCCTGTCCGGTCGCTGCTCCCGGCGGCTGGAAATCCGGAGAGTTCCTGGATGGCGGTGGCGCCCTCCTGCCGGCCTCCAGGTCTGCCCCTCGCGTCGCATCAACGCTCCGATGGTCAACGGTCCGCTGGTCGGCTGGTTGCATGGCTGACGCCACCCCTGCGCCCCGGGGCTACACCCTGCCGGTCTGGGTGGCGGCCGCCGCCCGGGCGGCCGTGGCGGTGCTGCGCGGCGAGTGCGACGGCCCGGCGGTGATGCTGGACCTCCTGGAGCCGCCAGGGGCGGTGCCCGTTCCCGTGGAGGCCGCGGCGGCCCTGGGGGATGGCTGGGTCCTGGGCCAGGCCCGCTGTGATCCGGGCGAGGGCCTCGATCTCACCCGCGGCCTAGTGGTGTGGGTGTTGCTGCGCTGGCGGGAGCTGGCTCCGGGCGGACCTGCGCCGGAATCGTTGTCGCCGCCGTCTTCCGCAGTTGCGGCTTCGGCGGTTCCAGCCCCAGCGGCGCTCGAACCCGTCCCGGAGCCCTGGCTGCTGATCGAGGCCGGTGAGGGCGTCGGCATCCACGCCGCCAGTGGGGAAGCCTGCCTGTCGGAGTACGCCCGCCGCTTGCTGGAGGTCAACCTCCGGCCGCTCCTGACCCCCGGCCAGGGCTTGCAGCTGCGGGTGGTGTTGCCGGCCGGGCGGGTCCTGGCCGAGCGCACCAGCAATGCCGCCTTCGGGGTGGTGGAGGGCCTGGCTCTGATCGGCACCCGCGCCGCGGTTCAGGCCGGCGCCTCGCCGGATCAGTTGGAGGCCACCCTGGCGGCCCTGCGTCAGCACGCCGGCGCGTCCGATTTCAAGGGCGATCTCGTGCTCGTGATCGGCGAGAACGGCCTCGATCTGGCGCCCCGGCTCGGGCTCCCCCCGAAGCTCCTGCTGAAGGCCGGCAACTGGATCGGCCCGGTGCTGGTGGCGGCGGCCGAGGCGGGCGTGCGCCGCCTGCTGCTCTTCGGATACCAGGGGAAGTTGATCAAGCTGGCGGCGGGCATCTTCCATACCCACCACCATTTGGCTGATGGCCGCGCCGAGGTGCTCACCGCCTTTGCGGCCCTGGAGGGCCTGGTCGGCCCGCCCCTGCAGGCGCTCCATGGCGCGGCCACGGTGGAGGCTGCCTTAGCGGAGCTGGAGGCCGCTGATCAGGCCCTGGCCCAGCGGCTGCGGGACCGGCTCGCGGCCGCGGTGGAGATCCGCAGCGGCGCCTACCTGGCCCGCCACGGGGGAGACTCCCTGGCGGTCGGGGCGGTGCTCTTCGACCGCAGCCGCCGCATTCGCGCCGCCGGTCCGATCGGCGGACTCCTGCTGGCGGCGTTGACCGAGCCTGGCGCCGCCTCCCCACCGCCTCCGGAATGAGAGTCTGCGAGGGCCTGCGATCCCAGCGCTAGCTTGCTGCGCCCCCGGCCGGTGCCGCCGGCGACGGGGCCCTCTGCAGGGGGGCCTTTAGGGTTAGGCATCGGTTCTGAGTTGCAATGGTCCACGTGAGCGGTGCTTCCCCGCAGGCCGCGGGCCGGGACCTCACCAGCGGATCAACCCGGGCCCCCGGACTGGTGATCCTCGATTTCGGTTCTCAGTATTCCGAGCTGATCGCCCGCCGGGTGCGCGAAACGGAGGTGTTCTCCCTCGTGCTGCCCTACACGATCACGGCCGAGGAGTTGCGAGCCCTCGCCCCCAAGGGGATCATCCTCAGCGGCGGCCCCAGCTCGGTGTACGAAGACGACGCACCCCGCTGCGACCCGGCCCTGTGGGACTTGGGCATTCCGGTGCTGGGGGTCTGCTACGGCATGCAGCTGATGGTGCAGCAGCTGGGCGGCGCGGTGGTGGCCGCTGGCCGTGCCGAGTACGGCAAGGCGCCGCTGCACGTGGATGACCCCACCGACCTGCTCACCAACGTGGACGACGGCTCCACGATGTGGATGAGCCATGGCGATTCGGTGGAACGGCTGCCGGAGGGATTCGTGCGCCTCGCCCACACCGACAACACCCCCGAAGCGGCGGTGGCCCACCTCGGCCGGCGCTTGTATGGCGTGCAGTTCCATCCCGAGGTGGTGCATTCCAGCTGCGGCATGGCCCTGATCCGCAATTTCGTTTATCACGTTTGCGGTTGCAACCCCGATTGGACCACCGCCGCCTTCATCGACGAAGCGATCGCCGATGTGCGGGCCCAGGTGGGCGAGAAGCGGGTGCTGCTGGCCCTTTCCGGTGGCGTGGATTCCTCCACCCTGGCCTTCCTGCTGCACCGGGCGATCGGCGATCAGCTCACCTGTATGTTCATCGATCAGGGCTTCATGCGCAAAGGGGAGCCCGAGTTTCTGGTGGAGTTCTTCGACAAGCGCTTCCACATCAATGTGGAATACATCAATGCCCGCGAGCGCTTCATCAATAAGCTGGCCGGCGTCACTGATCCCGAGGAAAAGCGCAAGCTGATCGGCACCGAATTCATCCGAGTCTTTGAAGAAGAAAGCAAGCGCCTCGGGCCCTTCGATTACCTCGCCCAGGGCACGCTTTATCCCGATGTGATCGAGAGTGCCGGCACCAACATCGACCCCAAGACCGGCGAGCGGGTGGCGGTGAAGATCAAGAGCCACCACAACGTTGGCGGTCTCCCCAAGGACCTGCAGTTCAAGTTGGTGGAACCCCTGCGCCGTCTGTTCAAAGATGAGGTGCGCAAGGTGGGCCGCAGCCTCGGCCTGCCCCAGGAGATCGTGGGGCGCCACCCCTTCCCCGGTCCCGGCCTGGCGATTCGCATCCTGGGGGAGGTGACCGCCGACAAGCTCAATATTCTGCGCGATGCTGATCTGATCGTGCGCGAGGCCGTGCGGGACGCCGGCCTCTACGACGAGATCTGGCAGGCCTTCGCCGTGCTGCTGCCGGTGCGCAGCGTGGGGGTGATGGGCGACAAGCGCACCTATGCCTTCCCGATCGTGCTGCGTTGCGTCTCCTCGGAGGACGGCATGACCGCCGACTGGTCGCGCCTCCCCT
Organism: Cyanobium sp.; assembly: GCA_040399305.1. Taxonomy (GTDB): domain Bacteria; phylum Cyanobacteriota; class Cyanobacteriia; order PCC-6307; family Cyanobiaceae; genus Cyanobium. Next base: position 3,380 of record JBBASH010000058.1, on the reverse strand, counting down.
ACGACCTGCTGGAGCAGATCTCGAATCGGATCGTGAATGAGGTGAAGGGCGTCAACCGGGTGGTGCTTGACATCACCAGCAAGCCCCCCGGCACGATTGAGTGGGAGTAGGGCTGCTGGGCCGGCCTCCGCTCACGGATCGGGAGGCTGATCCACCGGGCTGGCCCGGCCCGCCCGCCGCCGATACCATCGGTCACCCGAGCTCGGCCCCGTGACAGCCGTCGTACCTTCCACCGTCAGCACCGATCCGGATCCCCAGTTGCAGCGCCGTCTGCAGCAGGACAGCATCTTGGTGGGTGGCAAGACGGTGTACCTCAACCCCTTCCTCTACTGGCGCCGCTTCGACGCCAATACAGATCGCTGGCTGCGGGAACCCGGCCAGCTCCCGGAAGAGCAGATCCAGGCCAACCGGCTGCGTTTCTACCCCGAGCTCGATTGGGCCCTGCTCGATGACCAGGAGCGCCCGATCAAGGATGGGGCCGTGGAGATGTTCCTCAAGACCCTGGAGTTGATCAGCACCTTCAACCCCGAGCTCAACCCCGGCCAACTGCTGGAGGTGGAGCGCAAGATGGCTGTCACCAAGAAGAAGGCCTTCGAGCGTTGGGTGGAGCGGGCCCTGAGGCGGCGGGAACAGCAGGGGCTCCGGGAGCGGCGCCGTTTCGACCGCGACCGGGTGCTGCGCGACTGGATGGAGTGGTTCGCTCTGCCGGCCACCCGCCGAGCCCTGTTGCCCTTCTCCCTGCTGCTGGTGCTGGCCGCTGGCGGTGGCTGGTGGGTGGGTAGCCAGCGGCCGTGCCAGGCGGTGCTGGTGGATCCGGGGATTCAGCGACCCAGCCGTTGACCGCCCCGGGGATCTTCACGGCAGACTGGAGAACCCGTATCGGGCTCCATGGCTGCCGACCCCCTCGACACCCTGCGCCTCACCCTCATGCAGGACGTGCTGCCGGTGGGGCTTGCCGTGGTGGAGCGGGCGCGCAAGGGAGGCCCCAGGGAGGTGCTGGCGGCCTTCGAGGGTGATCCCAGCGCTTCTCTGAATCGCCTCCGCCAGGAGGGTGAACCGGTGGCCAGCCAGGTGCGGGAGACCCTCGACCGATTTCAGCCCGGCCTCGGCAATCCCGTGGTGAAGGTGGATGTGCGGGAAGGGCAGCCTCCCGCTCCAGCGGTTGATCAGGAGGTCTCGTGGGCCGCTGGCCCGATGCCGGAGCCACCGGAGCCAGGGGCGGAGGACGCCACGGAACTCCACAGCACCCTGGCGAGAATCTCCGCCCGGCTGGCCGAGCTGGAGCGGCGACTCGGCTGATGCCCCAGATGAACTACGGCCATGCCCGCCAGACCGGTGTGGGTCGGCAGCCTGGGCTGCTGATGGCCCTGGTGTTGGTTCTCTGCTCGGCCATCGTGCTGCGGCTGGCCTGGCTGCAGCTCCTCCATGGCCAGGAGCACAGGGCCATGGCCGATGAGAACCGAATCCGGCTGATCCCCCGGGACCCGGTGCGCGGCCGACTACTCGATCACACCGGCCAGGTGCTGGCCACCAACCGCCTCACCTATCGCCTCTACTACCAGCCGCGGCTCACCCAGGAGCGGCTCTGGCCCTCGCTGCGCGACCGGTTGTCCCGCTTGCTGGGGATTCCGGCCGAGCAACTGGAGCAGCAGCGCCGTTTGCATAAGGGTGACGACGATGGCTTCCATGTGCCCCTGACTGGGCCTCTCACACCCCTGCAGGTGCTCCGATTCCGCGAACAGGCGGCCTCGATGCCCGGGGCGGAGGTGTCGATCGATGTGCTGCGCAGCTACCCCAACGGCAGCCTGGCTGCCCACGTGATCGGCTACACCAGCAATCTCACTGAGGAGGAGTACGGCAAGCTCAGGGAGAAGGGCTATCGCCTCAGCGACCGCATCGGTCGGACTGGCCTGGAGCGCACCTATGAATCCCATCTGCGGGGCGAATGGGGTGGTCAGCAGCTCGAGGTGAATGCCGCTGGCCGGGTGCAGCGGGTGCTCGGCGACAAGCCGGCCCGGGCCGGCCGGGATCTGCGGCTCACGATCGATCTCAATCTTCAGCGCGCCGCTGAACGCGCCCTCGACACCGTGGCCAAGGGGGCGATCGTGGCCCTCGATCCCCAGACGGGAGCGATTCTGGCCATCGCCAGCCGCCCCACCTTCGACCCCAATGTGTTTGCCGATGGTCCCACCACGGCCCAGTGGAATGACCTCAACCGCCCGCAAGCCCCCATGCTTAATCGGGCCTTCCAGGGGTTTCCGCCGGCCAGCACCTTCAAGATCGTGTCCACCATCGCTGGCTTGGAATCGGGCAAGTTCAGCCCCGATTCCACCCTGCCCACCATGGGCAGCTTTTGTTATGACGGTCAGTGCTATGGCGACCATGGCGCCTATGGCTCCATCGGTTTCGAGAAGGCCCTGGCGGTGAGTAGCAATAGTTTTTATTATCAGATGGGTCTCAAGGTGGGGCCCGATGAGCTGTTCAAGGCGGCCCGCCGCATGGGCTACGGCAGCCACACCGGCGTGGAGATCGTGGATGAGGAGAGTGCCGGCCTGCTGGGCGATCCCGCCTGGAAGAAGAAGGTGATCGGTGAACCCTGGAACTCGGTGGATACGATCACCTCCGCGATCGGCCAGGGTGCCGTGACCGTGACCCCGATTCAGATGGCCCGGCTCTACGCCGCCGTGGCCAATGGCGGCTGGCTGGTGACCCCCCATCTGGTGGAGCGTCCGATGCCGCGCCGCTGGCTGGGGCTGAGGCCCGAGACCCTGAGGGTGCTGCGGGAGGGCCTACGGATGGTGGTCACCGAGGGCACGGCCAAGATCCTCAACGACTCCACCCTGCCGCCGGTGGCCGGCAAGACCGGCACCGGCGAGGATCCGCCCCGCCCCGACCATGCCTGGTTCGGTGGCTATGCCCCGGCCGGCAAGCCCAACCTGGTGATCGTGGCCTTCGGCGAGAACTCCGGCGGCTATGGCGGAACGGTGGCGGCGCCGATGGTGAAGATCATGATGGAGGCTTGGTTCCACCCGCCTGCCGCCAGCAATTCGGGGGAGGTGGCACCACGGACTCCCTGAGGCTGGCTTTGGACTTCGCTTCCCCTCTGCTTCGGAGGACTGGCAAGCCCGCAGCGGGGCTCTTGGGCCGGATGTCAGGCCGCCAGCGCCAGGGGCCGCTGCTCTAGAACCTTTTGGTAATACTCCCGCAGCTGGGCCGTGGCTCCGGCCCAGCCCCAGCGTTCAGCTTCAAGGCGTGCTGACTGGCGTAGTTGGCTGCGGCTGGCCTGGTCGCCCAGCAGCCGTTGCACGGCGGTGATCAGGCTGGCGGGCTGGTCGGGTTCGTAGAGGCGCCCGTTGACGCCATCGGTCACGATGTCGGGG
>JBBASH010000057.1:11654-20532 GCA_040399305.1 Cyanobium sp. | reverse complement strand
CTGCTCCTGGGCCGCAGGCTCAGCTGTGGAGATCAGTGCGGCAGTGGACTCCATAGCGGAAAGGGGTGGGGCAGACGGACTCAAGACAGAAGGTACGGAGACGGCAGGCACTGAGGCGGGCTGCACAGCCGCGGTCGGCAGAGCCTCTGTCGGTGCGGCGGTTGACTGCACAGACCTTTGCGGGATGCAGTTCGAAGGGAGGCCTGCAGACAGCACGGAGATGGCGTCCAGGTGACGCAGAGCACCTATCCCATCAACTCTAGTTGATCTATTGTTGGGCGACATGTGCTCGCCCCTCGTTGCTTTACCCATGAAACTCGGCATCAACGGTTTCGGGCGCATCGGCCGCCTCGTGTTTCGCGCCCTCTGGGGGCGGCCCGGCATCGAGATCGTTCATGTCAACGATCCGGCGGGTGATGCGCCCACGGCGGCCCACCTGCTCGCCTTCGACTCCGTGCATGGCCGCTGGCAGGAGGCGGTGCAGGCCAACACGGCTTTATCGGACAACAGCCAAGGGTTCTTGGTGGGCACCACCCCGGTGAGCTACAGCCAGGAAAAAGACCCCACCGCCGTGCCCTGGCGCCAGGCCGGCGTGGAGATGGTGCTCGAATGCAGCGGCAAGTTCAAGACGCCGAAAACCCTGCAGCCCTACTTCGATGCGGTGGGAGTCAAACGGGTGGTGGTGGCCTGCCCCGTGAAGGGCGAGATCGCCGGCGCCGAGGCGCTCAACATCGTGTTCGGCATCAACCACCACCTCTATGACCCCAGCCTGCACCGGCTGGTGACGGCGGCCTCCTGCACCACCAACTGCCTGGCGCCGGTGGTGAAGGTGGTGCACGAGAGCTTCGGCATCGAACACGGTTCGATCACCACCCTCCACGATGTGACCAACACCCAGGTGGTGGTGGATGCCTTTAAGAGCGACCTGCGCCGGGCCCGCTCCGCCGGCCAGAGCCTGATTCCCACCACCACCGGATCGGCCAAGGCGATCGGCATGATCTTCCCTGAACTCCAGGGCAAGCTCAATGGCCATGCCGTGCGGGTGCCACTGCTGAATGGCTCGCTCACCGATGCGGTGTTCGAGCTCAAGCGCAGCGTGACTGTGGAGGAGGTGAACAGGGCCTTCGAGGAGGCCGCCAATGGCCCCTTGCAGGGGATCCTCGGCTACGAAACCCGGCCGCTGGTGTCGGTGGATTACGTGAACGATTCCCGCAGCGCCATCATCGATGGCCTCTCCACGATGGTGGTAAACGGCACCCAGCTCAAGGTGTATGCCTGGTACGACAACGAATGGGGCTACAGCTCACGCATGGCGGATCTGGTGAGCCATGTGGCTCGCCTGGATGAGCGCTGAGACGGGCCGATGGGTAGCGATCACACTTCAGAAGCACGCGAATCAGAACAAAGCCGTTCGCATCCCCGACGTTCCGATCCAGGCAGTTCTGTTCCACTCACTGTGGATCATGCCCGGGGGGTGCAACGCCAACCCCAGCGGGCACTAACAGCCCTGCAGCAATACATGATCGTGACGGCCAACTACTGGGCCTTCACGCTCACCGATGGGGCGCTGCGCATGCTGGTGGTGTTCCACTTCCATCAGCTCGGCTACAGCACGCTTGAGATCGCGCTGTTGTTTCTCTTCTACGAGTTCTTTGGCATCCTCACCAACCTCTATGGCGGCTGGCTGGGGGGGCGCTTCGGGCTTCGGTTCACCCTCTGGACGGGCACGTTGCTGCAGGTGGCAGCCCTGCTGATGCTGATCCCCGTGGCCGACAGCTGGCCCAAATGGTGGAGCGTGGCCTACGTGATGGTGGCCCAAGCGATCAGCGGCATCGCCAAGGACCTCAACAAGATGAGCGCCAAGAGCGCCATCAAGACGGTGGTGCCCGAAACCCCCGACGACCACCAGCAGGGCGAGCAACAGCTCTTCCGCTGGGTGGCGATCCTCACCGGCTCCAAAAACGCCCTCAAGGGGGTGGGCTTCTTCCTGGGTGGCGTGCTGCTCACCACACTCGGCTTCAACGCTGCGGTGGCCGTGATGGCCGCCGGCCTGCTCATGGCCTTCTGCGGCACCCTGGTGCTTCCGGCCGACATGGGCCGCATGAAGCAGAAGCCCGCCTTCAGCGCCCTGTTTTCCAAGAGCCGCGGCATCAACGTGCTCTCCCTGGCGCGCTTCTTTCTGTTCGGCGCCCGTGATGTGTGGTTCGTGGTGGCGCTGCCGGTGTTCCTCGAGGCCGCCTTGGGCTGGAAGTTCTGGGAGGTGGGCGGCTTCATGGGCCTGTGGGTGATCGGCTACGGGATCGTGCAGGCATCCGCGCCGGCCCTGAGGCGGGCCTGGGGGCAGTCGGCGCCACCGGGGGTTGCGGCGGTGCAGTTTTGGAGCGCTGTACTCACGGCCATCCCCGCCCTGATCGCGATCGCCCTCTGGCGTCAGGTGGGCCAGAGCGGTGTGGCGGTGGTGGCAGGCCTGGCGGTGTTCGGGGTGGTGTTCGCCATGAATTCCTCGATCCACAGCTTCATGATCCTGGCCTACAGCGATGCCGAAGCGGTGAGCCTCAATGTGGGCTTCTATTACATGGCCAATGCCGCCGGCCGCCTCGTGGGAACCCTGCTATCCGGGGCCATGTTCCTGCTGGGCGGGATGCAGGCCTGCCTCTGGACCTCCACGGCCCTGGTGGCGGCCGCCGCCCTGGTGAGCATCCAGCTACCGGCGCCGCCGCGGGCTGCCGTGACCTCTTGACATGCCGCCTTCATTGGTCCAGGCGCGCCCGCTCAGACTGGGAACTCATCGTGATCAACATCCGCGGCAGTATCAGCGCATGCGTTTCAGGGTGATACGGAAAACAATGCACAGGCCTCACAATCAGAATTCAGCATCAGATGCGAAGAATTGCATACCCAAGCCTGCAGCGAAAGTTTCGACAAGAGTGGGTGCGCGATTCAAGCAAAGGAGCCCTGCAATGGCTCCAGGCAATCAGGTTGCAGTAAGAGCAGGGCAAGGTTTCCCAGAACACTTGTCAGGCCTTTGCGCAGCGAATAGGGTTTGAAGGTGCGCGCAACTGCGCCGGTTGGTGCACCGGAACCAGGTTAACGGATCCTCACACATCCAGAAGAACCAAAGAGACTAATCTTTCTGAAATTATTCAGAAAGGTAATGTTTTGGTGCTCCAACATCGTTTTCCCTCACTCAACACCCCCAATGGCTACTCGCACCGTTATCGGTCTGTTTGCTGAGAATTCCCACGCCGCCAAGGCCCTTGAGGATCTGGCCGCCGCTGGTCTGCATCGCGATGCCCTCGATCTGCTGAGCGCCGATGACGCTTCGGATGCTCCCAAGCTCCGCGCCCTCTCCGATCTGGTGCCCGAGCCCGATCTCGGCATCTACCTCGAAGGCGTCCGTCAGGGTGGCACCCTGCTCACCGCCCAGGTGCCCCTCGATCGCGAAGCCCGCGCCGCCGAAATCATCGGTGCCAACACCCCGGTCAACATTCGCGAGCATGCCGTTACCCTCAAGGCTCGCAACCCCGAACTGAAGGCCGAACTGATCGACGCCAAGCGCGATCCCAACGTGCTGGAAGTGGTGGAAGAGGTTGTTGAACTCGGCAAGGAGAAGGTCGAAACCGGCCGTATGCGCATCTACAACGTGGTCTCCGAGTCCAAGGTCTCCAAGTCCATCGACCTGGTCGACGAGACCGTGACCGTTCAGCGCCGCCCCGTCAACCGCGCTGCCCTGGAAGATGCCTTCAAAGAGCGCGTGTTTGAACTCTCCGAGTTCGACGAGCGTGCCCTTGTCAGCAAGCGTGCCCAGGTTGTCGAAGAAATCAATCTCGCCAAGCAGGCCGAAACCAAGGGTAAAACCGTCACCGAAACCGTGCGTCGTTCCGATGTGCGCGTCGAGCGGGTGGATGGCGATGGCAAGGTGATCGGCTGATCTCCGTTGGGGCTGGGGCTCCGGCCCCAGCTCCTCCTCACACGGCCCCTTGGGGCATCCTTAAGGGGGGCCGCAAGGCCCTCTCTTTCTCCTTAACTCGGCATGATCCGTCGCATGTTGCGAGCCCTGCTGGGTTTCGGTTCGTCCCCTGCCGACGATCCTGTTGTCCTGCCTTCAACCTCCGCCCCCGCCAGCCCCCGGAGTTCCGCCTTGACCGCTTCTGACAGTCCTCAGACCAACAACAATCTCGTAGTCGTCGGTGAAAACGGCGAGCCCTACACGCTCCTGCAGCGCAGCAACGACAACGGCATCGACACCCTCCTGCTCGGCCGGGGTGATGGCTCCCAGATCAGCCTCCCCTTCACCGATCTCACCTGGAAGGGAGCCGGCACCTGGTTGCTCACCGATGCGGTGCGTGATGCCCGTGGCCTTGTGATTCCGGTGGTGGAGGAACGGCTCGAGGTATCCCGCGAGCGGGTGGAAACCGGCCGGGTGCGAATTAGTAAATCAGTGGAAGCCCGCGAGGTGGTGGTCGACGACCCCCTCAAGCGCGAAACCGTGCGGGTGGAACACGTGCCGATCAACCAGGTGGTAACGGGCGATCTTCCCCAGGTGCGCGAAGAAGGAGATGTCACCGTGATTCCGATCCTCGAGGAGCGGGTTGTGACCCGCACCGAGCTGGTGCTGGTCGAGGAAGTGCGCATCCACCGCGACCACAGCGAATACCACGACCCCCAACGGGTGACCCTGCGCAAGGAAGTGGTGGCCGTGGAGCGTTTTGGCGAAGATGGAAAGCCACTGCCCTCCTAGTCGCTCATCTCTAGGCGTGATCATCTTCACGGAAACAAGTTGATCAGACTCTGAAAAAACGCAGACAAACTTGGATTTCCGGTCATAATTTCTATGGGTTCTAATCACCCAAACAGGATCCTCTCCTTGTCGGTAAAGATTAGCCCTATCCAGTTCTTCCTGTATCCATCCCAATGGAAGTCCCCACTTCTCTCATGAGCCATCGCAAGGTCAGAACACTGATGGCCAGCCTTGCCTCGCTGGTTTTCTGCATCACTCTGCTGTTCAACGTATCCACCGCCTCTGCCGCAACCTTGGCAGACGACATGGTGCAAGCCAGCAAGGATGCCTGCATCAATTTGGCTAAGAAGCGTGGCTTCGCCGTGGAAAACGTGATCGATGCCCAACCGGCTGACGGCGACAGTGCCCACGTGGTTCTGAAGCTTGCCAAGGGCGGCGAACGCTTTGAATTCAACTGCGGTTTCTCCCAGAACATCCGCCAGTTCGTGGAACCTGCCCCGGTGGTTACCACCACCCAATCAACCAACGCCCGCGCCAACCAACCCACCAATCGCGACAATCGCGTTGTCGATATCAATCGTGACAATCGCGTTGTCGATACCAACCGCGACACCAACAGGGATCGCACTGTGGTGGCCCAACGTGATCGTCAGCGCCAGCGTGATCAGGTTGTGGTCGCTGAGCCGAAGCGTGGTTCAGGATTCAACCCAGCCTGGTTGCTGCCCCTGTTGCTGTTGCCCCTGGCCTTCCTCTTCCTGCGCAACCGTGATGCGGAGTCAGGTGAACCCACCAAGGTGGGTGTGTACGCCACCCCAGCTAAGCCAGCGGCGGTGAAGGTGGAAACCCCAGTCGTCACCACAACCACAACCACCACCGTGAACAAGGTGGTGGAAGCGCTGCTCCGCGTCCAGGATTCCGCTATTGAAGTCCGTTCCGGCGCTGGGCCCACAAACTCCGTGTCCCGGACCATCCCGGCAAACTCCAAGGTTCGCTTGAGCGGCCGCTATCAGAACGATTGGGCCGAACTGGCCGAGGGTGGCTGGATCAGCATCCAATCCCTGGCGTCAGACCCCCGTCAGAGCTGAGCGATCGGGAAGGAACGGGCCCGCAAGGATCTTGTTCATTCCTGCACCCAAGCCATGCCATTCAGCTGTCCCTACGGATTGGCATGACTCCTTCACGGCCTGGCCTCTTCAAAACGAGGCCAGGCCGATTCCTAGGCTGCAACGGTTGGCAGCCCAGCCTTGACCTCAAACGATTTCTCCTCACTGCCACTGGATCCCGAACCGGGCGGTTCCGGGCCCACCGCCATCGAGCCACCGACATCCTGGGATGTGATCGTGATCGGCTCCGGCATCGGTGGGCTGGTCACCGCCAGCCAGCTGGCGGCCAAGGGGGCGAAGGTGCTGGTGCTGGAGCGCTACCTAATTCCGGGGGGCTCGGGCGGCAGCTTCAAGCGCCAGGGCTACACCTTTGATGTGGGTGCCTCGATGATCTTTGGCTTCGGCCAGACAGGGCACACCAACCTGCTCACCCGCGCCCTAGCCGATGTGGGCGAGCATTGCACCACCATCCCGGACCCCGCCCAGCTCGAATACCACCTGCCCGGCGGCCTCACCGTGGCCGTTGATCGCGACTACGAAGGCTTCATCGCCGCCCTCACCGCCCGCTTCCCCCACGAGGCGAAGGGCATCCGGGCTTTTTACGACACCTGTTGGCAGGTGTTCAACTGCCTCGATGCGATGCCGTTGCTCTCGCTGGAGGATCCGGCTTACCTGGCCAAGGTGTTCTTCAAGGCGCCCCTGGCCTGCCTGGGGCTGGCCCGCTGGCTGCCGGTGAACGTGGGATCGGTGGCCCGCGCCCACATCCAGGACCCCGACCTGCTGCGCTTCATCGACATGGAGTGCTTCTGCTGGAGCGTGATGCCCGCCGATCGCACGCCGATGATCAATGCGGGCATGGTGTTCTCCGATCGCCACGCCGGCGGCATCAACTACCCCAAGGGCGGCGTGGGGGTGATCGCAGAGAAACTGGTGGCGGGGCTGGAGCGCCATGGCGGCGCGATCCGCTATCGCGCCCGGGTGGTGAAGGTGTTGCTGGAGCAAGGCCGGGCGGTGGGGGTGCGGCTGGCCGGTGGCGAGGAGCTCCGCGCTCGCCGGGTGGTGAGCAATGCCACCCGCTGGGACACCTTCGGGGATCCCGATGGCAACCGCCAACTTCCTAGAGGCGCCAGCCCGAGCGCTGAAGGCGGCAGGCAACACACCCTTGATGGTGCCGGCCAGCTGCCTGACGGCGGCGGTCAGCAAAGCCTGGACGGTGCCGGGCAGCTGCCCGACGCCGGCGGGCTCTGCGCCGAACAAGGGATGCCCAGCCAGACCCTGATCGACGGCGCCGACACCCCCGCCGCCGAGCGCACCTGGCGCCGCCGTTACAAACCCTCTCCCTCCTTCCTCTCGCTCCACCTCGGCGTGCGGGCCGACCTGATCCCAGAGGGCACCCACGTGCACCACCTGCTGCTGGAGCGCTGGGAGGAGATCGAAGCCGAGCAAGGCACGGTGTTCGTGTCGATGCCTTCGCTGCTCGATCCCTCCCTGGCCCCGGCCGGCCACCACATCGTGCACACCTTCACCCCCTCCTCGATGGAGGCCTGGCAAGGGCTTTCCCCCACGGCCTATGCCGCCAAGAAGGAAACCGACGCCAACCGCCTGATCGCCCGCCTCGAGGCAATCCTGCCGGGCTTGGCCGGCGCCATCACCCACCGCGAGGTGGGCACCCCCCGCAGCCATCGCCGCTTCCTGGGCCGCAGCGGCGGTAGCTACGGCCCCATCCCCGCAATGCGACTGCCGGGCCTGTTGCCAATGCCCTTCAACCGCACCGGCATCAGCGGCCTCTACTGCGTGGGCGATTCCTGCTTCCCAGGCCAGGGGCTGAATGCTGTGGCCTTTAGCGGTTTCGCCTGCGCCCACCGCATCGGCGCCGATCTGGGGCTCAATCCCTGGGCGTTGCCGGCCTGAGCCGCCGCCGCCTCAGTGATGAAAGCCATCGGAACCCTCTTGAGCCCGTGGTAGGGGTTCGCTGAGGCTCTCAAACCAGCCCACCGCTCGCTCGATGTCATCCAGCAGGGCGTCAGCCATATCGCGGCTGAAGCCTGCCCGCACCACGAAGCGCAGCACGGCCCTCTCTTGGCAGTCGGCCGGCAGGCTGTAGGCCGGCACCTGCCAGCCCCGCTCCCGCAGCTTGTCGGAGAGGTGAAACACGCTCCAGTTCCGAACGGCGGGATCGATGTCCACGGCGAACACCGGTAGCTGGCCGAGGGGATGGCTCACCAGCCGCAGCGGCGGCAGAGCGCGGATCCCATCGGCCAGATGGCAGGCGATCGCCTCCAGGGTGGCCATGCGGTGGGCGAAGCCCTCGCGGCCGAGGTGCAGGAAGTTGAAGTATTGCCCCACCACCTGGGCGCCGGGGCGGGAGAAGTTCATGCCGATCGTCGGCATCTGGCCGCCGAGGTAGTTGACGTTGAAGCGCAGCTCCTCGGGCAGCAGGTCGTCGTGGCGCCAGAGCACCCCGCCCACCCCGGGCAGCACGCCGCCGTATTTGTGGCCGCTGCTGTTGATCGAGAGCACGCGGCTCAGGCGAAAATCCCAGACCAGATCGGGGGAATTGAACGGCGCCACAAAGCCTCCCGAGGCCGCATCCACATGAATGGGGATGTCGAGGCCGGTGCGCTCCTGCAGGGCATCGAGCTGCCTGCTGAGCTCCTCGATCGGCTCATAGCTGCCATCGAAGGTGCTGCCCAGGATGCCCACCACGCCGATCGTGTGCTCATCGCAGCGAGCTACGGCCTCCTCGGCGCCGAGCTGGAGACGATCCGCCGTGATCGGCACCAGGCGCGGCTCCACATCGAAGTAGGCGCAGAACTTGTCCCAGCAGATCTGGGTGTTGGTGCCCATCACCAGATTGGGGGTGCCGCCCTCGAGGCCCGCCGCCCGGCGTCGCTGGCGCCAGTGCCACTTCATCACCAGGCCTCCGAGCATGCAGCCCTCGCTGGAGCCGGTGGTGGAGGTGCCGATGGCCTGGGCGGGATCGGGGGCATTCCAGAGATCGGCCAAGATCCGTAGGCAGCGCTGTTCCAGTTCA
>JBBASH010000057.1:0-11644 GCA_040399305.1 Cyanobium sp. | reverse complement strand
CCAGTTCAGCGGTCTGGGGGTATTCGTCCTTATCGATGATGTTTTTATCGGCGCATTCCTCCATCAGCCGCTTGGCCTCCGGCTCGATCCAGGTGCCCACGAAGGTGGCCAGATTCAGGCGGGCGTTGCCATCAAGCATCAGGTGGTCGTGGATGAGCTCGTAGGCGTTCTGGGCATCGAGACCGCGGGCGGGGAGCGAATCGCGGGGGATCTCGGCGGGCAGGTTGGCGGCGGCCAGGCGGGCGCTGAGGCCGGCGCTGATCCCGAGGTTGTTGGCGCGGCGTTTTGGCGGCTGTGAGCTCGCGGTCATGGGGGGGAGGACCAGGGGGCCGGCGGAGTGGTACGGACCGGCGGGCTGGGTGGGGCCGATGAACTGGTTGGGCTGGACTGGGCCGCAACCATCAGCTCATTCAAGGGGCATGACGGGGCGGCCGGCCGGACCCAGAAGCACTGGGCAACAAGGCCTTTATCTGCAGTCTTGCGCCAGCTAGAAGCCAGAAGTCCTTGGCAGGAGCGACTCCATCAGACCCTTCCGGGCACTGGTCCGAGAAAACAAGGGAAACCCGGGGCGAATGCGGCAGTTTTCCAGCACGCCTTGGCGCCACGACATCGAGCGGAGTCTGGGAGGGTGCGGCAACGCTCAAGGGTTCACAAGCCCGAACCGCGCGATCACCACCCAGGGATGGCAAAGCACCCCGGCCCGGAAACCTGGCCGGAGTCGTGGCGCCGGCCAGCAGCTGTCGGAGGATCGACGACACCGCCACCGACCCGGCGCCATCGCCGGCCCCCCCGATCCCGATGGAGCTCACCTACCGCCTTCACAGCTATCTGAGGCCCACGCCACCGGCCCCTGGCGAGGGGCTGAGGCTGGGGATCTGGCAGGGCACCGGCACGGCGGCCACGCCCGAGGCCGTGGCCGAAAACCTGGAGCGCCTGGAGGCGGTCTGCGCCCTCGCCGCCGCCCAGGGGGTGCAGCTGCTGGCCTTCCCGGAGCTCTACCTCAGCGGCTACATCGTGACCCCGGAGCTGGCCCGCCGCCTGGCCGAGCCGGTGGATGGCCCCAGCCTGCAGCGGGTCGCCGCCGCCGCCCGCCGCCATGGCCTGGCGGTGGCCTGCCCCTACCCCGAGCGGTCCCGGGTGGCCGGCGAGGAGCGCTTCTACGACGCCATCGCCTTGTTCGGAGCCGATGGCGCCCTGCTGCGCAACTACCGCAAGACCCACCTCTGGGGCCCCGATGAAAAGCTCTGCTGGAGCCCGGGCTATCTCCAACCGGAGGAAGGCGAGGCGTTCACGGTGCAGGCGGTGAACGGGATCGGCGTGGGCCTGCTCAATTGCTACGAGGCGGAGTTCCCCGAACTCACCCGGAACCTGGCCCTGCGCGGCGCGAAGCTCGTGCTGATCCCCACCGCCGCCGACACCTGGGCCCTGCTCAGCAATGGCCAGCGCACCGACCGCCCCTACCCCGATGTCTCCCGCACCCTGATCCCCGCCCACGCCTTCGGGAACGACTGCTTCGTGGCCTATGCCAACCGCTGCGGCGAGGAAACGGTGAACGGCACGGTGATGGCGGCCTACCTGGGCAACAGCATCATCTGCGGGCCCCACGGCGATGTGCTGGTGGCCGCCCGCCCCGAATCCACCCTGCTGCTGGCCGACTGCATCCCCTCCGACTACGGCCCCACCCATCCGGCCGGCACCCGCTACCACGAGGACCTGCGGCCTGAGCTCTATGGCTGGGAACTCAGGAGCTGACGGGCGGGGGTCGGAATCTCACGGCCGAGCCCGGGCAGGCACTGCCCGCGGGGTCAGCGTTGGAGGAGGGAAGCCGTCCCAGCCCCGCCCACGACGACCCGCATCCTCTCCATAGGGTGGAGGCCTTATGGCGGTTTCGCCCCGAGATGGCCACCCCTCCCCTGCCCCGCTCCGAGGACCTAGCCCGCTTCTTCGAGGCGCGCGGTGAGATGGCCAAGCCCTGGACCTGGCACCTGATGCGGCTGGCCAAGATCCGTGAAGCCAAGGACACCATGGACCCCCAGGAGTACCTGGACCGGGTGCAAGAGGCCCACGCTGACCTGATGCGGCTCGGGGAATTCTGGAAGGGCCGCGAGGAGGAGGTGTTTGGCGGTCGTTACCGCCCCTCCAGCGTGATCGAACCCTTGCCCGGCTCGCCGGAAGACCGCTGATCGGCCGTGCCGGAATCTCCTGCCCCCAGCGTGTCCCAGGCAGACGTTGCCCCTTCCGAGCCGAAGGGCATTCACGCCATGGCCCCGCTGATCCGCTTCACTCTGCTGGCCCTGTATCTGGCCCTGGTGTTGCCCTTGCCGCTGATGGCCCCCGATGGGCTGCGGCCCCTGCTGCTGGCAGCGGTGCCCCTCGGGCTGGTGCTGGTGGTGGCGATCACCAGTGAACGGGTGGAACTCGATGGCAGCGGGATCCGGGTGGGCCATCCCCCCTGGTGCGCCTGGCTGCTGCGCCGCGGCTGGCAGCTTCCCTGGAGCGCGATTCAGTCGCTCACCCCGGTGGGCACCAGCCAGGGCGGCAAGGTGTTTTATGTGCGCGATCAGGCGGGTGGGGCCTTTCTGCTTCCCCAGCGGGTGGAACGGTTCGAGGCCTTCCTGAAGGACTTCACCGAGCGCTCCGGCATCGACACTTCAGCGGTGGCCAGGATCAGCCCACCCTGGACCTACCGGCTGCTGGCCCTGCTCTGCGGCCTGATGCTGACCGGTGAGGCCATCAGCCTGGCCTTGTCCATGGCCGGCCACTGAACGCGAAAACAAGGCGACCCTGCTGGCTTCAGTAGCGCGGGCTCCAGTTGCCACCGCCGCCGCCTCCACCCCAGCTGTTGCCACCCCAGCTGTTGCCGCCATTGCCAGAACCGTTGCCGCCTCCCCAGCCGCCGTTGCCAGCGGGCGGACGGTAGCCGCCACCTCCCCAGCTGCCGCCGGGGCCAGGGCCATAGCCGTTGCCCACCGTCTCCAGCGAGAGGGTGGTGGTCTTGCCACCCGGGCAGACACCGATGCGCTCCAGGGAGATCAGACCGTTGGGGCAGGCATCCAGGCTGGTGCGACGGCTGGTCTTCTCGCCGCTGCAGTAACGGTCTTCGCGCACTTCACTGAAGCGTCGATTCTGGCTTAGGCGGTTCACCGCCACCTGCAGGGTTGCCGTTCCCTGCCCCAGGCTGATTTTCTGCACGCGGTTGCGCACCTGATAATTGAACGTATTCAGTCCCGGGGCCACGGTGAGATAGCTGCCGCGCTGTCCCTGGCCTAGGGCGATCGAGAAGGCTTCGGAGCTGCGGCGGCGCTCGTCGTATTCGCGATCGGTGTAGCCGCCAGTGGCCAGATTTTGAAGGGTGATGCGCTGATACGGGGCCGGCGGCACCGCCGCCAAGAACGACAGACCGCGCAGTTCGGGCTGCTCTTCGCCGGGGCAGTCACCGACGTAGGTGATCTGCTGCAACTCCACGCGATCGAGGGGCTGGCCCTGCAGGAGCACCATGCCGGAGGGAGCAGGGCCAGCCGGGGGCAGGGACTGGGCAAGCGCGAATCCGAGCAGGGGAGCAAGAACGGCAGCCATGGATCGGTGTGCAGATGGCAGGGCTTGGCGGCCCCGGGCAGAGGAGGGTAAACCGGGGACCCTCAGAGGGGTCGGTTAACCGGCGGTCCCTGGAGGGGTCAGCTCAGCGCAGCGATCCGAGATGTTGAGGCACCGTCAGCCAATAGCCCGTTGTCGTCCTGATGGGGGAGGGTGTCCAAGCTGAAGCGGTAGCCCTGCTGTCGCATGGTTTCAATGCCACCGCCTTCTCCGAGGCCAGCCTGCTCCAGCTTGCGGCGCAGGGTGAGCACCTGGGTGTCCACCGACCGGGGGCCGCCACTGAAGGGAGGCCAGGCCATCCGAAGGAGTTCCTGTCGGCTGCGCACCACACCAGGAGGCATCAGGAGGGCGCAGAGCAGGGCGAACTCCCGAGGGCTGAGTTCTACGGGCTGATCCCGCAGGGTGACCTGGCGGAGTAGCAGATGAACCTCTAGGGGGCCAACGCAGACCCGCTCCTGCAACCCATGGCCGCTGCGGCGCAGCAGGGTGCGGCAACGGGCCGCCAGCTCTTCCAGGCCGAAGGGCTTGCGGAGCACATCATCGGCGCCGGCGTCGAGCAAGGACACCACCGGCTCAGACCCTGAGCGGGCCGTGAGCACCATCACCGGACAGTGGAGCTGACCCGCCAGTCGCAGGGCGGAGGTTTCCTCCAAAAGCTCGGCGCTCACCAATAGATCTGGAGATTGCTCCTGACAGATTTCGATGGCCTCCCGGGCCGTTGCCACTGCCGCCGCCAAATGCCCGTCCTGTCGGAGTCGCTGAGCCAAAACGGTTCGCAGGGTCGCATGGGGATCAACCACGAGAACCCTGCGGGCCTGGTTGCCATTGTCCGTCGGCGTGGACTGCACCATGCAGGTGGCGTGTTAGCCCTGGTGGACACAAAGGTCTCTGCACCATAACGGAATAAGAAGGTTCGTTCGCGTATCAGGCGATGCCTTTCAAACCGTCCCCCGGACGGCTACCCGCCTCCTTGTTCAACTCAAAAGCTGGCGCCAGGCGCCAGAATGCCGCCATGGGCCCACGCCCCAAGGAACCGTGCTGCAACACCCCGACGCCATCCGCCACTTCCAGTCCCTCTGCGATGCCTGCCAGGAGCTGTCCAACCGCTTCCACGGGCCCTCGGAACTGCGGCTTTACGCCGATGGCTATCTCCATGCCCTGAGGCGCACCGCCGTTCTCGATCCGCTTTCCCAGCGCCGCCTGGAGGAACTGGTCGACCGCTGGATCATGGATCCCTCCAGCTTCATCGGCCCGGACGGCGACCCCCGCACCCTGTTCGAGCGCGAGACCGGCCGCCGCTAAAGGTCCGCTCCGACTAGCCCCCGCCTCAGGAGGCCAGGGCAACGGCGAGTTTCTCGCGCAACTCACCGGAGTTATACATTTCGATTAGAATATCTGATCCACCCAGGAATTCCCCCTTCACGTAGACCTGGGGAATGGTGGGCCAGTCGGAGTATTCCTTGATTCCCTGGCGAATTTCAGCGTCAGCCAGCACATCAAAGGTTTCGAAGGGCACAGCCAAGGCTGTGAGGATCTGAACCACGTTGTTGCTGAAGCCGCACTGGGGCATCAGCTTGTTCCCCTTCATGAAGACATAGACGGGGCTGCTGGCGATCAGATCGTCGATGCGTTGCTGGGTGGTGTTGTCCATGGAGGAAAGGAGCGAATCGGAAGAAAACGGTGCGTGAGGCAGGATCAGACCGGCGTGGAGGTCTGCACGGCCAGGGCGTGGATCGCCTCGCTGGCCAGTTCACGGCGCAGGGCCCCGTACACAAGCTGGTGCTGTTTCACCCGGCCCAGGCCATCAAAGGCGGCGGACACCACCCGGACCTGCAGGTGATCGCCACCGCCGGTGAGGTCTTCCACCTCCACTTCGGCATCGGGAAGGGCGCGGCGGATGGCGTCGCGGACCTGCTCCGGCTGGACCATGGAAGGGAATCCCCTTGAAAGCCTGGAAAATCTAGGCCTCACCGGGTGAGGGTGGCTGATGCCACGAGACTCAGCTGCCGGGGGGCACGGCGTTGTAAGGGGTGCTCACGAAGCCGATGTCCAAGAGCTGCTGGTAGGCCTTGCGACCCTGCTCACTGGAAGGGGACATCACCTTCACCACCTCCACCAGCAGCGGCACGGCCACCTCGGGCTGGCTCTGGCGGCGGAACACGGCCGCCAGACGCATGTTGGTCTGCACCAGGAGTTCGAGGGCCTGGCGGCTCTTCTCATCCATTTCGCGGGGGATCCGGGCATCGAGACCGCGGAAGGCGCCACTGAGATCGCGATAGAAGCCCAGCAACCTGCGGCTGGCATCGCGGGCCTGGTCGTAGTGGCGGCGGGCCTCCGCCAGATTGCCGGCGGCCACGGCGGCGTCGCCGCGGGCCACCAGGGTCTTCACAGCGGTGATGTCGAAGGCGCTGCCGGTGGCAGCAAGGCTTTTGATCTCCTCCTGGGACTGGGCCCGGGCCGCACCGGAGAGAATCGGCATGGCGGGCAACAGCAGGGCCAGGGCAGCGGCCCAGCAGGCGCTGGCCCGCCCGGGGAGGCGAAGAGGGCCGACGGGGCGGGAGCTGGCCGAGAGGCGGAAAGCGGCAGAGGCGAGAGGCCTGGTCACGGAAGCGCCAAGGGGGAGCTGAACTTTACGGGGAAGCACCGAACCCCCCAAGGCAGACCCCGCGACGGCGATCGGGCTCATGGCAGGGGGCGGCCCACCAGCTCCCGGGCTCCCCGCTCGGCCCGCACCATCGCTGCGGCGAGCTCGGCGGTGTAACTGGCGGCGGCGGCACGCCCCCCCTGGCTCACCCCCAGGGCAGGCCCGATCTGGACCGCGGCGGCCTGACCGGACCGCGGAACGGGCTGGCCATAGGCGATGCCCACCGGCACCACCCGCACATCCACGCCCTGGCCCGCGGCCAGCTGGGCCAGCCGGGCCAGGCCCTGATGGAGCCGCAGCGGTTCGTCATGGCGATGGATGCGCCCTTCGGGGAACATCACCAACTGCTCCCCCCGCTCCAAAAGATTCACCGCCAGCCGCAGGCTGGCCAGGGTGGGACGGCCCTGATCCACCGGGAAGCAGCCCAGCCGCTGCAACAGCCATCCCTGGGGCCCCTCCATCTCGTCGCGGGTGACCATGAAGCGGCAATCCCGCCCGGTCACGCGACGCCCGGCCGCATGGGGCAGCAGCAGGGCATCCCAGCGGGCCCGGTGGGTTGGCGCCAGCACAACCGCGCCGGAGCGGGGCAGATGCTCGCGACCCCGCACCATCACCCGAGAGAAGAAACCAGGCAGGGCCAGGTCCTGAGTGAGCACCATGGCCAGCGGCGCCAGCCAGGGGCTGACGCCGTTGCAGACGCTTCGCTCACGGGCTGCGACCAACGCGCCACCGGCACCACCTTCGATCGGCGGACCGGAAAGGCCTGCCGCCTCAAAGGGGCTGCTGCTGACGGCAGACACCGTTGACTCGATGGCCGGGCCCTCGACCGCCATGGGAGAAGGAAGGATGGATGGGATCCACGGTGAAACTAAGGGCCTGACCAGGGCCCCGCAGCACCACCGCGGGCAGTTGGCCCGTCGGCCGATACGGTTTGCCCACCCGTTCTCCCCTGCCCGAGCAGGTGCGGTTGCATGGCCAGCCTTGGCGTGAACATCGATCACATCGCCAACGTGCGCCAGGCGCGCCGCAGCGTGGAACCCGACCCCGTGACCTACGCCCTGCTGGCCGAACTCGGCGGCGCCGACGGCATCACCGTGCACCTGCGGGAAGACCGCCGCCACATCCAAGACCGGGATGTGGAACTGCTGCGCCAGACCGTGCGAACCCGGCTGAACTTGGAGATGGCGGCCACCGCCGAGATGGAGGCGATCGCCCTGCGCATCCGCCCCGACATGGTGACCCTGGTGCCCGAACGCCGCCAGGAGGTGACCACGGAAGGAGGGCTGGATGTGGCCTCCCAGGTGGCAGAGCTGGGGGGGGTCGTGGAGCGGCTCCAGGGGGCAGGGATCGGCGTGAGCCTGTTCGTGGATCCGGTGGCCGAACAACTCGATGCCAGCTGCAGCACCGAGGCCCGCTGGGTGGAACTGCACACCGGGCGCTATGCCGAGGCCAGCTGGCAGGAGCAGCCCACTGAACTGGAGCGGCTGGCCGGCGGCTGCGCCATCGCCCGCCAGCTGGGGCTGCGGGTGAATGCAGGCCACGGGCTCACCTACGCCAACGTGGAACCGGTGGCCGCGATCGAGGGGATGGAGGAACTGAACATCGGCCACACGATCGTGGCCCGCGCCCTGGCGGTGGGCCTGCAGGCGGCGGTCCGGGAGATGCGGGCGCTGATTCAGAATCCCCGCCGCGACCCCCTGTTCGGCAGCCAAGTTCCATGAGCACCTACCACTTCATCGCCGCCAGCGAGGCCTTCCTCACCGTGGAGGAGCCCCTGGAGGAGGTGCTGCGGGAGCGGGTGCGCAACTACGGCGAACAAGGCAAGGCGATCGATTTCTGGCTGGTGCGGCGGCCCCTCTTTCTGGAGGCTGCGGAGCTCGCCGCCGTCGCCGGCTTGGTGCCGCGGCCGGCGGCGGCGGTGGTCTCCACCGATGAAAAGTTCATCACCTTTCTGAAGCTGCGGCTGGAGTTCGTGGCCCGGGGCCAGTTCGAGGCGCCCTCCGCCACCATCCCCGACGCCCTGGCCGGGGCAGCCTGAGGGGCCTCAGAACAGCCCGAAGAACCGCTTGCGGCCCGCCTCGCCCGCCTCGCCTTCGGCGGGGTCGGGGAGTGAAGGGGCTGGACGCCCTTGGCCGCCATCCTGCTGGTAGCGGGGCTTGTTGTCGCCGATGGTGAGTAGGGCCTCCTTGTTCTTCCACCAGATCCAGTCACGGATGGGGGGGGTCTCCAGCAGGTCACGGCGGCTGAGCCCGAGCCCCAGCTTGCGCGAGGCATCCAGCAGCACCTCCACCATCCCGTCGCCATCTGAGCAGCGGGCCAGGGCTTCATTGGTGCGTTTGGCACCACTCAGGGCCTTCACCAGCAGCGCCACCCGCTGGCCCACCGGCAGCGTCGCTGGATCCATCGGCATCGCCCCACACTGGCGGCACCGTATCAGCGTTTTCCACCATGAACCGAGGCTCAGGCGGGTGTGTTGCGCCACGGTCAAATCGTCATGCCGGCGACCGGCCGGGGTGCCGGGGCTGACAGATCGGGGGGTAACGGGCAAGACTGGCAGCGAAGCATCGTTCTGATGACCCCCCACTCCAGTCCGCCACACCACTGGGTGATCGGGGACATTCACGGTTGCGCCGAGGCCCTCACCAGCCTGGTCGACAAGCTGCCAGCGGCCGACCGTCTGATCTTTTGTGGTGATCTGATCAATCGGGGCCCCCACATCCAAACGGCCATGGATCTGGCCTGGGACTTGGTGGAGCGGGGCCGGGCCGTGTGGCTGCGGGGCAACCACGAAGCGGCGCTGCTGGCCGATCTGCGGCGGGACGACTGGCAGGCGCTGCGGGCCCTGGCGGGCTGCGACACCTACCGACAGCTCGGCGACCGTGGTTGCCGAGCCTGGCAGGAACGCCTCGGGAGCCTGCCCTTGGCCTATTGGGGAGACGGCTGGGTGGCCACCCACGCCGGCTTCGATCCGAACACCTGGCTGCCCCACCTCTCGATCCGGCTCGCCTTCTGGCAGGCCTATGACGGACGCTTCGGCAAGGTGGTGGTGGGCCACACGCCCGGCCCCGGGGTGCGCCGCATCGGCTACAACGAATCCATCGTGTTGATCGACACCGGCGCCTGCTACGGCGGCCAGCTCACCGCCTTCTGCCCGGAAACCGGCCGCACGGAGAAAGTGGATGGACCGAGGGTGCCCTCGTTTCCCCCCCGGCGGCTCAGCGCAATCGGTTGAGCCCGGGGCCTTGGCCGTGACCCGTTCCCCGGCCGCATCGCAGGGCGGAGACTCTCAAGGAGCCCATCGGCCGTGCTGACCCTCTACCGCAGCAACCGGGCCGAGGTTCTGGCCGAACTGCTGGGAGCGCTGCTGCGCCTCGCTCCACCCGATCCCTTCACACCGGTGGAGGTGGTCGTGAACACCTGGCCCACCAGCCGCTGGCTGGGAGAACGGTTGGCAATGGAACTGGGCGGCGTGGCCGCCAACCTGCGCTTTCCCTTCCCCGGCACCCACCTGCGCGGAATCGTCGATGGGATCCTGGCGGAAGCCGTCCACGAAGCGGGGCCGAAATCCGCCGCCGAGCCCGCCAGCGAACCGCCAATCGGGCACCAGGAGGGAATCGACCCCTGGCGGGCCGAACGGCTGGTGTGGAGCGTGCTGCCTCTGCTGCCAGCGGTGGCGACCGCCGCCGAGGGGGAACCCCTGCGGCGCTGGCTGCGGGAGCGGGATCCCACCCGCCAGCTCCGGCTCGACACCTGGACCCTGGCCCGCGCCATCGCCGACGCCTTCGACGACTACGCCCTCTATCGCCCCGACCTGCTGCGGGCCTGGGAAGCCGGGCAGAACCAGGAGATCGGGGCCGAACCCCTGCCCGCCAGCCAACTCTGGCAGCCCCTCCTCTATCGCGAGCTGCGCGGGCGGCTGGGGCGGGAACCCTTCAGCCTGCGGGTGGAACGGGCGATCGAGCGGCTGCGGCACCTGCCGCCGGATCCGGCGCTGCCGCCCCTAAGGCTGTTCGGCCTGAGCAGCCTGGCCCCGGTTCAGGTGCGGCTGCTGCAGGCCCTGAGCGGCCGCCAACCCGTGGACCTCTACCTGCTCACCCCCTGTCCGGACCTCTGGGAACGCTGCTCCGCCCGCCGGCTTCGCCTCAGCGATGCCCTCGCCCTGGCCGATCCCCTCGACACCGACTGGCTGCTGCAGGCGCCTCCCTTGGAGGCCCGCTTCGGCCGGCTCGGGGCCGAATTCCAGCAGCTGCTGGAGGGCACCGGTGAGGTGCAGTTCGGAGCCTGGAGGGAGGGGGATCTGTTTCTGCGCTCCACCACGACCCCGGGGCTGGCTGCTCCCCCCCTGCTGCACCAGCTCCAGGATCAGCTAGCCGCAGGGGCGCTCCCCAACGCGATGCGCTGGGGCGAAGCCGACCACTCCCTGGAGTTCCATGCCTGCCCCGGTGCTCTCCGGCAGGTGCAGATCGTTCGCGACCGGCTGCTGCAGCTGATGGCCGCCGACCCCAGCCTGGAGCCCCGCGACATCCTGGTGATGACCCCCCAGGTGGATCGCCTCGCGCCCTTGGTGGGCGCCGTGTTCGGCGACAGCGAGGCCACCGGCGTGGCCATTCCCTGGCGGCTCACGGACCGGAGCCAGCAGGCCGAGGGGGGAATCGGCCGCAGCCTGCTGGCCCTGCTCCAGCTCGGTGGCGCCCGGCTCACGGCCTCGGGTCTGGAGGGGGTGCTGGCCTGCAGCGCCCTCCTGGAGCGGTTCAGCCTCACGGCGGAAGAGGGCGGCCGACTCCACGACCTGCTGCAGCGCACCGGTTTCCGCTGGGGGCTCGACGGCCGGGATCGCGGCGGCGACCCCACCCATTCCCTCAGCTGGACGATCGACCGGTTGCTGCTGGGGCTGGTGCTCCCCACCAGCGCGGGACTGGCGCCGGGAACCGAAGCCCCCACCGCGCCAGCCGCCAGCGGGGCTCCACTGGAGCTCAGCGGCCGCTGGCTTCACCTGCTCACCCGGCTGCGCCACTGGTTGAAGGAGCTGGGTCAGCCCACGACCCCCGTGGCCTGGGCGGAACGGCTGCGGCTTCTCTTAGCCGACCTCTTCGGCGATGGCGGGAGCTCCGCCGCCGAACTGCCCGAGCTGCTCGCCGCCCTTGAAAGCTGGCGGGAGCTGGCGGGGGAATCGCCCTTGCAGCTTGAGGCGCCGGTGGCGGCGGCGGTGCTGCAGGAGGCCCTGGCCGCCGGCAGCGGCCGCTTTGGCCATCGCAGCGGGGCGCTCACGATCAGCGCCCTCGAACCGATGCGGGCCATCCCCCACCGCGTGATCGTGCTGATGGGCCTGGATGCCGGGGTGTTTCCCCGCGCCGGGGTGCGGCCCGGCTTCCACTTGATGGAACAGCGCCGCCGCCTGGGGGATCC
>JBBASH010000056.1:0-21555 GCA_040399305.1 Cyanobium sp. | reverse complement strand
ACTGGCCGCTGCAGGGGGTGAGCGCCTACTGCGGCGCCCTCTGGATCGCCGCCCTCGAGGCGGCCCTGGCCATGGGCCAGCGGCTGCAGCTGGAGCTGGGCCTCGACACCTCGACCGAGCAGCGGGAGTTTGGCGGTTGGCTGGAGCAGAGCCGCGCCAACTTCGATGCCCTGCTCTGGAACGGCGAGTACTACAAGATCGATGCCGAAAGCGGCACACCGGTGGTGATGGCCGACCAGCTCTGCGGCGACTTCTACGCACGCCTGCTGGGGCTGCCCCCCGTGGTGGCTGACGATCGCGCCCGCTCCTCGCTCCAGGCCGTGAAGGAGGCCTGCTTTGAGGGGTTCCAGGGCGGCCGGCTCGGGGTGGCCAACGGCCTGCGCCGCGACGGCACCCCCCTCGACCCCAACGGCACCCACCCCCTGGAGGTGTGGACCGGCATCAACTTCGGCCTGGCCGCCTACTACCGCCTCATGGGCGACGCCGGCACCGCCCTGGCGATCTGCAGCGCCGTGGTGGGCCAGGTGTACGGCGGCGGCTTGCAGTTCCGCACCCCCGAAGCGATCACGGCGGTGAACACCTTCCGCGCCTGCCATTACCTGCGGGCGATGGCGATCTGGGCCCTGTGGGCCACCCACACCGGCTGGCAGCCGATACCGGGGGCAGAGCGGCAACCCCTCTGTGGGGAGGAGCCATGACAGTGTTTCCAGCGCCCGGATACCGGCAGGCGTCCCCAAGCCCCCAGGTCCCTTCCGCCCAGGCACCGCAGCACCGAGGCAGCCCCCATGGCAGCGCAGAACCTGCCGGCGATGGCGCGGTGGCCCCGCCGGACCGGCTCCTGGGAGGCGGCCGGGTCCGTGGCCTGGTCGGCCTTGTGGCGCTTGTGGCGATCACCCTGCTGAGCCTGGCTCCCTTCCTGATGACAGCGGCCCCCGCCTGGGCCCTGATCCACGCTCACCCGGATGAAACCACCGCCACCGGGGTGGTGCGCAGCCTCGAAAGCCTGCGCGACCTCGACTACCAGAGCTGGCAGGTGGTGGCCTACCGCGAAGGTCCTCCGCGGCCGGACGCTCCGATCACCCTGCGGATCGTGAGCTACCCCGGTCGGGTGCGGCTCGACCACCCCACCCCCCTGCTGGTGAGCAGTGGGAGGCGCCTTTGGGAGCTGGCCGACACCACCTTGAGCAGTCCGAAGCTCGCCGGCGATGGCCGAGCCGCCGCCGCGGAATTCGACCTCACCCCCCTGCTGGCCGACCTGGAGAACAACCGCCCCCTGCGGCTGGAGCTGCCGGGAGTGTTCACCGAACTGCCGGTGCCTCCCTACGTGGTGAAGGAATGGCGAAGCCTGCCGCTCTGGGATGAGGCGGAGGGCAGGGGGTGATCCTTCCGGGCCCAGAAGGCGCCGGTCCCTGGCTCCCCTGGATGCGGCGGTCCCTGAGCCTGGCCGCCCTCGGGGAGGGTCGCACCAGCCCCAACCCCCTGGTGGGGGCCGTGGTGTTGGATGCGGCGGGCCAGCTGGTGGGGGAAGGGTTTCACTCCCGCGCCGGCGAAGCCCACGCCGAAGTGGGAGCCCTGGCCCAGGCCGGGACAAGGGCCCGCGGCGGCACGCTGATCGTGACCCTGGAGCCCTGCTGCCACCACGGCCGCACGCCCCCCTGCAGCGAGGCAGTGATCAACGCCGGCATCAGCCGGGTGGTGGTGGCCATGGCCGACCCCGACCCGCGGGTGGCCGGTGGCGGCATCGCCCGGCTGCGGGCAGCCGGACTGGAGGTAATCGAGGCGGTGGCGGAGGCGGAAGCCCTGCGGCTCAACCGGGCCTTCGTGCATCGCGTCCGCAGCGGGCGCCCCCTGGGGGTCCTGAAGTGGGCGATGAGCCTCGATGGCCGCACGGCCCTGCCGAACGGCCGGAGCCAGTGGATCAGTGGTCCGGATGCCCGGGCCTGGGTGCACCGGCTGCGGGCCCGATGCGATGCCGTGATCGTGGGGGGAGGCACGCTGCGGGCCGATGACCCCCTGCTCACCAGCCGCGGCCGCCGTGACCCTGAACCGCTGCGGGTGGTGATCAGCTGCAGTTTCGATCTGCCGCAGGACGCGCAGCTCTGGGATCAGGCCGTGGCCCCCACCCTGGTGGCCCACGGTCCGATCGGTGCCCCGGAGCAGCGGCTAGGCACGGCCAGGGCCGAGGCAACCTGCGCCCTGCTCGATCGGCTCGGCGTGGAACGGCTGGAGCTGCCGGCCTGCGAACCGGCGGCCCTGCTGGAAGCCCTCGCCGCCCGGGGCTGCAACCGGGTGCTGTGGGAATGCGGTCCTGAGCTGGCGGCCTCAGCCCTGCGTCAGGGGTGCGTGCAGGAGCTGGCGGCGGTGATCGCCCCGAAACTGCTGGGGGGCCTGGCCGCACGCACGCCCCTGGGGGATCTGGGCTTGGAGGATCTGGATCAGGTCCAGAGCTGGCGCGAGCTTGAGCGGCGTGCTCTGGGGAGCGACCTGCTCTGGGAGCTGGAAAACCCCGAGCCACCGGCAGACCATGCCGGGCTCACCACCATGGGGGCGGGAATCGGCAGGCCCGGATCGGCGCGATGAACAGCGGGCAACGCGAGGTGATCGAACTCCATGGACGCCAGAGCTGCCATTACCAGCTGGCCAATCCCTGGAACCAACCGAACCGCTCGGCCGCATCGGTGAATTCCTGCGGCCAATTCTGCTCGACCCCCAGAGCTATGTGGTGGAGCCGGGCGCCCGCCTGGTGAGCTCGAACCTCGTGGGGGTTGACCGCCGCCGGCGGATCGTGGAGGAAACCCTCCACCTCAAGGAAATCGATGGGCGGCTGCGCCGGAAGCTGCGGCTGAGCTCCCTGCTGCCCCCCCAGGAGCGCCTCGCCGGTGCGGTGTGCTCCCTGGTGGATAGCCGGCAATGGAGCGGCAGCTATTACCACTGGTTCCTGGATTGCCTGCCCCGTCTGATCGCTGCCGATCACCACAGCCAGCGCCACGGCGAACCCACCCGGGTGATCGTGCCGGCAACCCTCAATCCCTGGCAGGAGGAATCCCTCCACCTGCTGGGCATCGCTCCGGAGCGAAGGATCAGCCACCATCCCGTGGGCCGGGGCGGCCTGCCGCTGGACCGGCTGATCGCCTCGGTGGTGCACCGCTGGCAGCGCGGGGGAGACGCCCCCTTTGATGCCGCGTCTCCCTGGGCGATCCAGCAGCTGGCGGCCCGGCTCAGCGAGGGCACGCCACTCCCGGCAACGAGCACGCCCCGGCGGATCTACCTCTCGCGGAAGGGTGTGCCGACGCGCCGGGTGACCAACGAAGAGGCGGTGCTGGCCCTGCTCGAACCCCACGGCTTCGTGGCCGTGCAGAGCGAACAGCTCTCCCTTGGCGAGCAGATCGCCCTGTTCCGGGGAGCCACCCACATCGTGGCCCCCCACGGCGCCAGCCTCACCAACCTGCTGCATGCCCTCGGCGGCAGCGTGCTGGAGCTGTTCCAGGAGGGCCATGGCGTGCGGCCCGATTTCTTCCAGCTGGCCATGATCAGCCATCTGAACTACCACCACGCCCTGTGCCCATCCTCTGGAGCGGCGATGCACTGCGTGATCCCCACCCAGCTGATCGAAGACTTCCCGGCTCTCACGCTCTAAGCGCCGGCGCTGGGTCTGATCCATCGCCACAACCCTCCGGCTCTGGCAGACACCGCCCGCTCAGATCAACTCAGGATGGAGCGGATCCCCCTTGAAGGGCCCGATCAGCTCGGAGCTGATCCAACCGCCATAAAAACCACCGGGCTGGGGACGCACCCGCTCCCCATCCAGCCAGCAGCCATCCACCGCGCCGGGATAAAGCGCATACCAACCAGCCAGCGCCGCGAAGGCCGGCGTGGGTTCGGGGTAGTGCCACACCACCCGCCGCAACCGTTGTTCCTCGGGGCTGCCGGAACCGTTCACCAGATCGAAGTAACGGGCGATCCCTTTCCACTCACAGAAGCTCCGCCCGGCGGCGCTCTCCAGCAGGGAAGCATCGAGATCCTCCGGGTGGAGGTAGAAGGTGGGGGGATGGAAGGTCTCGAGCACCCTCAGGGAACGGTGCGTGTCACACAGCACCCTGCCGAACACCTCCACGCGCACATGGCGATCGCAGGGCACCAAGGCCGGGGGCCTCGGGTAGTCGGCGACGCGCTCGAAAGCCACGCCTTCAACCGGGAATGAAGTGGCGAAGCCGCCGCGCCTCGTCGCCGGCCCGGCGCTGCAGTTCCGCATCGCTGAGGGTCTCCTCGGCCCGGAGCTGGGCAGCGAAGACATCCGCCTCCTCCACCGTGTAACCAGCCTGCCGGGCCAGGGCCAGAAAGGCCTCTAGATCGAGCGGGTTGGTGTGGTCGTGGAGCCGGCGCGCCAGCTCGGGATCCCCCTCGGCGTGGGCCAGGAAGGCATCGAGTTGGTTCAGGCTCATCACGGATCTGTCGCTCCCTCCTGTCCTAGCGAGCCGGCGGCCCGGGGCGTCGCCAGCGAAGCCTGACAATCAGATGGTGGGCCCATCGAGCAGATCCAGCTGGACAGCCCGCGCGGATGGCTGCGGCTTCCCCTGCTGGGACGGACCACCCGGCAGACCTGCGGAGGGCGGCGGCGCAGCGATCGGGGAGAAGCCCCCACCGGCCGGCCCTGCGGGCCGGTGGCTCCCCGGCTCCAGCTTCACTGCCTCCCAGGCGCTCGGATCCCAGGGCCCCATCAGCGGCTCCAGGGCCCGCAAACCCGGTCCATCGGTGGCCTCCAGCCAGGCCTGCTCCAACCCATCGGGGATGAGCACCGGCATGCGGTCATGCACGCGCCGCAGCAGGTCGTTGGGGGCGGTGGTGAGCACCACGCAGCTCTCGAGTTCACCGCCATCGGGGCCGCACCAGCGGTCCCACAGACCGCCGAGCCAGAAGGGAGCACCATCGCGGCGGCGGAACAGCCAGGGCTGCTTCCACGGCTTGCCCGTGGCCGGGTCGGTGCGGCTCTGCCATTCGTAGAAGCCATCGGCCGGGAGCAGGGCGCGACGGTGCCGCCAAGGCCCGCGAAAGAAGGGCTTCTCCGCCACGGTCTCGCAGCGGGCGTTGATCGGCCGGCTCCGGCCCAGGGGATCCTTGCTCCACTCCGGCACGAGGCCCCAGAGGGCCAGGCCCACCGCCAGGCGGCCGTGCTCCTGGCGCTGCAGCAGCACGGGCTCCCCCGGCCGCACCTGGCTCCGGGGGGCGTAATGCTCGGCCAGGCCATCCGGCAGGGGGCCCTGAAGCCGAGGCAGCAGGGCATCGAGGGCGGTGGTGAGGGAGAAGCGGCCGCACATCGGGCGGAATGGGGGGTGAAGGAACGCAACAAGGGACGAATCGGGGGCTGCGGCAACGACGCGAGCCGGCTCCCATTCGGTTCTCCCACCCAGCAGGCGATCCGTCGGGTGGCACACGCGCCTAGCCTGTCTCAACCCTGCCCCCTTCGCCGCATGGCCATCCGCCAGGACGACAACCGCCCCAGCCGGCGCTTCGGCCTGATCAACCTGCTGCTGATCGGCTTTGGCGTGCTGCTGTTAGCCAGCAACTTCCTGCCCAACCCGGCGATGCAGGTGCCGCGGGTGCCCTATTCGCTGTTCATCGACCAGGTGAACGCCGACAACGTGAAGCGGGCCTTCATCACCTCCGACCAGATCCGTTACGAGCTGATCAAGCCGCCGGCCGAGGGGGCCCCCACGGTGCTGGCCACCACCCCGATCTTCGACATGGAGCTGCCCCAGCGGCTCGAGCAGCACGGCGTGGAGTTCGCCGCCGCCCCACCCCGCAAGCCCAGCTTCATCACCACCCTGCTGAGCTGGGTGGTGCCGCCGCTGATCTTCATCGGCGTGCTCCAGTTCTTCGCCCGCCGCAGCGGCATGGGCGGCGCCCAGGGAGCCCTGAGCTTCACCAAGAGCAAGGCCAAGGTGTACGTACCCGATGAGGAATCGCGGGTCACCTTCGCCGATGTGGCCGGCGTGGATGAGGCCAAAACCGAGCTCACCGAGATCGTGGACTTCCTCAAGACCCCCGAGCGCTACGCCGCCATCGGCGCCCGCATCCCCAAGGGCGTCCTGCTGGTGGGCCCCCCCGGCACGGGCAAGACCCTGCTCTCCAAGGCCGTGGCCGGGGAGGCAGGCGTGCCCTTCTTCATCATCAGCGGCTCGGAATTCGTGGAGTTGTTCGTGGGCGCCGGCGCCGCTCGGGTGCGCGACTTGTTTGAGGAGGCCAAAAAGAAAGCCCCTTGCATCATCTTCATCGACGAACTCGATGCCATCGGCAAGAGCCGCGCCGGCTCGATGGGGATGATGGGCGGCAACGACGAACGGGAGCAGACCCTCAACCAGTTGCTCACCGAGATGGATGGCTTCGCCTCCAAGGACAAGCCGGTGATCGTGCTGGCGGCCACCAACCAGCCCGAGGTGCTGGATGCCGCCCTGCTGCGCCCCGGCCGTTTCGATCGCCAAGTGCTGGTCGACCGCCCCGACCTCTCCGGCCGGCGCACCATCCTCGGCATCTATGCCAACAAGGTGAAGCTCTCGGAAGGCGTTGACCTCGACAAGATCGCCCAAGCCACCAGCGGTTTCGCCGGTGCCGATCTGGCCAACCTGGTGAACGAGGCCGCCCTGCTGGCCGCCCGTGCCAAACGCACCACCGTGGAGCAGGGCGATCTCAATGAAGCCATTGAGCGGGTGGTGGCAGGCCTCGAGAAGAAAAGCCGCGTGCTCCAGGCCGATGAGAAGAAGGTGGTGGCCTTCCACGAGGTGGGCCACGCGATCGTGGGCCACCTGATGCCAGGCGGCAGCAAGGTGGCCAAGATCTCGATCGTGCCCCGCGGTATGAGCGCCCTGGGTTACACCCTCCAACTCCCCACCGAGGAGCGCTTCCTCAACTCCAAGGAGGATCTCGAGGGTCAGATCGCCACCCTGCTGGGCGGCCGCAGCGCCGAGGAGATTGTGTTCGGCGAGGTCACCACCGGCGCCGCCAACGACCTGCAGCGCGCCACCGACATCGCCGAGCAGATGGTGGGCACCTTCGGCATGAGCGACACCCTCGGCCCCCTCGCCTACGACAAGCAGGGGGGTGGCCGTTTCCTGGGTGGCAACAACAACCCTCGCCGCTCCGTGAGCGATGCCACCGCCCAAGCCATCGACCGGGAGGTGCGGGGTTTGGTGGACCGCGCCCACGACCGAGCCCTGGCGATCCTGCGCCACAACCGCGAGCTGCTCGATTCCATCTCCCACAAGATCCTCGAAAAAGAGGTGATCGAAGGCGATGAACTCAGGGATCTACTGGCCTCCAGCACCCTGCCCGCGGAGGCGGCCCTGCAGGCGGTGGCGGCTTGAGCAGGCGCCCTGGCCCCCTTGGAAATCCCTGATCCGGCGTAAGAATCCCCCCTGCCCCCTTGACGGGGGGCAGGCCGATCCCGGATAAGGGTTCTTTGAGATGGGCCCATGCCCGCCACGCTCTCCAACGCTGCGGCAACCGATGCCCAGGCCCCCTTGGTGGGTCTCGCCGGCGGCGATCTCCTCTCCTCCGCCGACCTGACCCCGGAGCAGACCCTTGCCCTGCTGGAGTTAGCGGCCGATCTCAAGGCAGGACGGCGCCGGATCGACCTCGGCGGCAAGGTGTTGGGCCTGATCTTCAGCAAGGCCTCCACCCGCACCCGGGTGAGCTTCACCGTGGCCATGGCCCGGCTGGGCGGCCAAACCATCGACCTGCTGCCGATCGTGACCCAGGTGGGCCGGGGCGAACCGGTGGCCGACACGGCCCGGGTGCTGAGCCGCTACTGCGACGCCCTGGCGATCCGCACTTTCGCCCAGGCCGACCTGGAGGCCTACGCCCACTGGGCCACGATCCCGGTGATCAATGCCCTCACCGACCTGGAGCACCCCTGCCAGGCCCTGGCCGATTTCCTCACCCTGCAAGAAGCCTTCGGCAGCAGCTCGGCGGACCTGGCGGGCCTAACCCTCGCCTACGTGGGTGACGGCAACAACGTGGCCCACTCGCTGATGCTGTGCGGCGCCCTGCTGGGGGTGCATGTGCGCATTGGTTGCCCGGAAGGCTTTGCCCCCGATCCGGCCGTGCTGGAGCGGGCTCGGGCCCTGGCGGTGCAGGGGGCCCAGATCACCGTTGTGCACGATCCGCTGGAGGCGGTGCGAGGCGCCCAGGCCCTCTACACCGACGTCTGGGCCTCCATGGGCCAGGAGGAGGAACAAGCGGAGCGGGTGCGCGCCTTCGCCGGCTGGTGCCTCGATGAGGCCCTGCTCAGCGAGGCTGATCCCCGCGCCATCGTGCTGCACTGCCTGCCGGCTCACCGGGGCGAGGAAATCAGCGCCGGGGTGATCGAGGGCAGCGCCAGCCGGGTGTTCGACCAGGCCGAAAACCGCCTCCACGCCCAGCAGGCCCTATTGGCCACCCTGCTGGGCGGCCTCTGAAAGCCGAGCCAGGACGCCTGATCCAGCAACGGCGAGCGAGGCAGACCGCACAGGCAGCCTCAACGCCCTGGTCCCATCACCCAGGGCGAATCCAAGGGCCGCTCTGGACAAAATCGCCACCACCTGGCAGAACAGGGATGGTTCATCCGTACTGCTCGTGTTCGCATCGCCGGCCATCGCCAGCCCGGAGCCCCTCACCAGTGCCCAGCAGGAGCTCTACAACTGGCTGCAGGGCTACATCCACCAGCACCGCCACAGCCCCTCCATCCGTCAGATGATGGAGGCGATGGGGCTGCGTTCACCGGCCCCGATCCAAAGCCGCCTGCGCCATCTCCAGCAGAAGGGCTGGATCACCTGGCAGGAGGGTCAGGCCCGCACGCTCCAGCTGCTGGGGGAGAAGGCAGCTGGAATTCCGGTGCTGGGTGCGGTGGCGGCGGGTGGCCTGATCGAAACCTTCGACGACGTTCAGGAGCGGCTTGATCTGGCGCCCGTGCTCGACACCCGCGGCCTGTTCGCCCTCACCGTGAACGGCGACTCGATGGTGGAGGCCCACATCGCCGATGGCGACGTGGTGCTGATGGAGCCGGTGGCAGACCCGACCCGCCTCCGCAACGGCACCATCGTCTGCGCCCTGGTGAGCGGCAGCGGCACCACCCTCAAGCACTTCCATCGCAGCGGCGGCGAGGTGCGGCTCGAGGCCGCCAATCCGGCCTATGCGCCGATCGTGCTGCCTGCCGAGGAGGTGGTGGTGCAAGGCCGCCTGATGGCGGTGTGGCGCCAGGTGTGACAGAAGCCCAACTCCCGGCAAGGTCGATGGGGTACGGACAGGTCACGTTGTAAGCTCATTTGGCGCCAGGCAAGGCCTTCGGGTCAGCCGGAATGGCGGGTTTCCCTCGGGCAACCCCACCAGCATTCCAGGTGCCGCACGCATCCCACGGGGCCATAGCTCAGCTGGTAGAGCACCTGCATGGCATGCAGGGGGTCAGCGGTTCGAATCCGCTTGGCTCCATCCTGTCAGACTCCTTGCGCCGCAAGGGGTCTTTTTTGTCGGTCAGGGTGTCGCTGGCAGGCCCGGCGGGGCCAAAAAGCGCAAAATCAAGCGCAAAACTGAGACAAGCGACGGCCCCGCCCCAGGGGCTCGTCCCGTTTTGCGCTAGCTAGGGTGGGTGGCTGCCGGCGCCTTGGTTCCGCCGCTTTGAGCGTCAGCTTCACCGGGATTCCTGCGGCCGAAACAGCCCCTTAAAGCAGTGGCATGGGGATCTCGCTGACCCATTGCTTGAGCCTGCTGTCAGCGGCCTTACGGCGCCTTTCGGCCTGGCTCGGGTTGACTGCCGGCGCCAGGTCGACATCCGGCCAGAGGTGCTGAATGTTGACGGTGAGGTCGACGTCCTCCGAGAAGCGGTCAATCAACCCATGGGCCTTGGAGAGCGAGGTGCCGCCCTTGAAGGTGAGGCTCTGCAGGAGTTGCTGATCTGTGCCAAGGATCTTCAGGGCCCAGACCACCCAGATGTCCTTCTCAAGCAGAAAGGCCGGCCAGCCGGATTCGGCAGCAGCCACCGCCAGGGCTTCCATCTGATCCTCTGCAGAAAGAGCGAACCAAGACTCAGCCACGAACCTCCAGCGGTCCCTGATCTTGTTCAAGCAGCTCCGCCAGCCACAAGGGCAGCTCAGCCCTGACGGAGAGCAGGGCTTCCCACTCTTCAGGAGGCAGCACGGTTCGGAGCTTCGGCAGAACTGCTGAGGCCTGATCAGGGCCGAGCCAGGTCAGGGCACGGATCGCCTGGCCGGCAGGGCGATCGGCCAGCAGGAAGTTCCAGGCGGCGGCCGTGCGGATGGTGACCTGCTGCTTGCCGAAGACATAACGCTTCTGGCTCCGGCTGCGGGACAGATAGATCTGCTGTACGGGCATCTGGGTGGTGAGGCCAAGGGCATTGGCCGCGGCGGCACCACTGCTCACGAACTGCTGAACGCCCTCCTGGTTGAGCCAGCCCATCACCGCCTCCGGCGCCGGCGGTCTGGTGCCAAAGCGACTGCAAACGGGCAGGGCGTAACGGCCGCGGGTGATCTTCACGAGCTTGCCCCGGGCCGCCAGGCGCCGCAGGGCCTGGTCCACCGCATCGCGCTTGCCCAGCGCCAGGAACTGCTTGGCAGCCAGCAGGAATCCCTCAGGGCACTTGCCTGCCGCTTCAAGGATCTGCTCGCTCAGCACGGTCTTCTCGCTCGGAACAGTCTTCTCGCTCGGAACAGCCATGACGAATGGATCGATCCTGTTATGTCCTGGTGTGTCAGGAGGCTACACGAGTTTCTGACACCCTGTCCACGGAGCTTTTGCCATCACGACCGTGAGACCGGTGCTCCTGGCTT
Source organism: Cyanobium sp. (assembly GCA_040399305.1). GTDB lineage: Bacteria > Cyanobacteriota > Cyanobacteriia > PCC-6307 > Cyanobiaceae > Cyanobium. The sequence goes on along the minus strand of JBBASH010000056.1, from coordinate 10,741 downwards.
GGTTGTCGACGCGCTCCGGTCGACGAGGGCCGTCCTCCGCTCCGGGGCCGGTGATGGGGTTGAGACCAAGGCCGCTCTCCCGCGGCTGGGGTCCCACACGCCTTCAAGATCAAGAAGCCCTGGGAAGGACGCTGCCAACCAATGGCACGTTTCAAGGCACGCGGGCTCAGTGATGAGGCATGAGCGTTTCACTGAGCTCATCGGCGACATCGGTTTTGATTGTGCAATCGCTTAATGACTTGGCAAGACAAAGAACCGCATAGCCAGCTTGGATTAAATCGCTTGTTAGAATACTTGGCTCAGATTGGTCCACAGATCCAGAAGTGACCATGCCTGCACAAGTGCTGCAATCGCCGGCACGACAGGAATATGGCAACGACAGGCCTGCAGCTTCCGCAGCATCTAGGATGTAATGATTATCAGGGCAAGCAAAGACAAAGCCCTGCTCTGCCGACGAAGCCCCTGCTGCTGGCCCCGTTCGCCCTGGGCCATCGCCGCTTGCGATTCGGCCTTGTTCGCCCTCGCACCGCCTAGCGGCTCCACCGCAGCCTGGCCAGCCTGCCGGGGGTGCTGCGAGTTCGCTCTAAGCCTTGTTTGCAGGCCCAGTCATCGCTGGGGGGAGACCCGCTTAGGCCGAATCAACCCTAAGCCGACGATCCGCCGGCTTCTCCATTGGCTCGGCCAAGGAACACTCCAGCAGGAACGCGGCCAGGTTGCTGGTACTGCGCCCTTCGCGGTCGGCGCGATCAGCCAGAGCCATGAACACCTGGTGCGGGAGCGTGATCGTGACCCGTTTCGGGGCAAGCTGCTTTTGAGCTGACATAGCGATACTGTCTAGTATAGCCTTCTGCAAATCTAGCAAATCATCCTGTGGCGGCAGCTATCCGTATAATTAGTCACATGACATTCGACGGCAGGCATTTCAAAGCACCCGGATCCTGGGGCTCAAGAAGCAGGGTGGCTCCGCCCCCTAGGGCGAGGGCGGACACGAGCGCAACGCCGGCGGTGGTGCGACGAAGGGCGATCTGAAGGGTTCAGGGATCAAATTGATGGTGGGGCGTGGCCCCTGACTGAGATTGATCACAGCCCCCTCAGCGCCGGTGCTCGGCCCGGAATCGGACAACTTCCAGCGCCAAAGCTGGCTAACATCCGCGCTATTCCTGCTGCTGTTAGTCCCCATTCGCACCATGGCGGAACACACACCCACCATCGCCTCGCTTCAGAACGGCGATTCCCCCTTTGTGCTCGCCAACCACAAAGGCGTGGTTCTCGCCCTGAATCCGGCCTTTCACCAGGTGTATGGCTGGAGCGAAGCGGAACTGGTGGGCACCCCGCTGGGTCGGATCCTGCCCGAGGCCTTTCTGATGTCCCACGAACTGGGCTTCAGCCGCTTCCGCGCCAGCGGCACATCCAGCGTTCTGGGTCACCCCCTGCGTCTGAGCACCCGCTGCTCGGATGGCACTGAAATCGTTTCGGAACACTTCATCCTCGCCGAGCAGCGCGAAGACGGCTGGGTGTTCGGCGCCAGCCTCACCCCCCTGCCGGAGGGCACTCCTCCAGACCAGTCCTCCCCGCATGGCTGATGGGCCCGCAGAGCGCGGCCCGAACCTGGGGCAGCCGGCGCTCCGCCTCAACGGGATTGAGAACGGCTCCATAGTGAAAGCCCTGGGCCAAAGCACAACCCAGGTCGATCAGATGGGAATCCTGCAAGTCGGTCTCCACCCCTTCGGCCACCACGGAAATGCCGAGGGCGCCGGCTAGGCCGATCACCGCCCTCACGATGGTCTCATCTTCCCGATCGGTGCCGAGCCCATCCACAAAAGAGCGATCGATCTTGAGGATGGCGATCGGGAAACGGCGCAGATAGCGCAGAGATGAGTAACCGGTGCCGAAATCATCCACCGCCAGGCGCAGGCCCAGTTGATTGAGGCCCTTCACCGTCTGCATGGTGACATCAATATCATCAACTAGCACTGTTTCTGTAATTTCAAGATAAAGATTACCCACCGGCATCCCCGTTCTTGCCAGCACTTCAGCAACCCGATTCGCAAGATCAGGATCCTGAAAACTTCGACCTGAAACATTCACCGAAATGTGCAGATCGCCTCGGCCGCTCCTGATCCAGCCGGCCATCAGGCCACAGGCCTGCTCCAGCACCAGGGCATCGATCGCCACGATCAGACCCGATTCCTCCGCCAGGGGCACGAACTCCCCGGGCAGCAGGGTTCCATGCAGGGGATGGTGCCAGCGGACCAGGGCCTCAAAACCCACCAGGGGACGGCCGGGCTGGAGGCTCACGATCGGCTGCAGATAGCAGGCGATTTCCCCATTGGCGATGGCGAGATGGAGGTCCGCCTCCAGGCTGGCCCGACGCTGGGCGTCCAGACGCATGCCCACGTCGTAGAAGCAGCAGCGGCCCCTGCCCTGCTGCTTGGCCCGGTACATGGCCATGTCGGCATTCTCGATCAGCCGTTCGGCGGTCTCGCCCGGCGCGAAGGTGGCGATGCCCACGGAGGCTCCGCTCAGCAGGGGTTTTCCCTGCACCACCAAGGGCTCCACCAGCCGGGCAATTAGGCGCTGCGACAGCTGCTCCACGGCGGCCGGATCGGCCTCCGCCGCCACCACCACGAACTCATCGCCCCCCAGGCGTCCCACCAGATGGTCGGGCTCCACGAGCTGCCGCAGCCTGGAGGCGAGGGCAATGAGCAGGCGATCGCCCACCGCGTGGCCGTGGGCGTCATTGATGATCTTGAACCGATCGAGATCGATGAACAGCACCGAGCAGGCGGCGGCATCGCCCTCACGGAGCAACCGCTCCAGGTGGGAGAGCACCTGGGCCCGGTTGGGCAGGCCTGTGAGGGCATCGTGGATAGCCTGCTCCTCGGCCTCCCGCCGCGCCATCCGCTCCGCCGCCACAGACCGCAGCACCTGCAGGCTCAGGGCGAGGCTGCGAGCCATGGCCCGCAACAGGGAGCGCTCCTCCAGGTCAAAGGACTGGGCCAGCCGCCCCACCACCAGCTGTTGGGATCCCTCCATCGGTGACCACTGACACTGCAACACCCCGGAGGTGAGCTGGAGCTGCTGGGGACGCTGGCCGCTGGCCGCCATCAGCAGGGCCAAATCCTTTTGCCCCAGGCCGATGCCGTCAATCAGATGCCCCGGTGCCATCAGGGCCACCACCTCCGCATCCACGGCCTCGCCGACGCGATGGATCACATTGCGCAGGGCGTCTGGATCCTCAAGGTTGAAGGCCGAGAGGAGCTCCGAAAGCAGATGCAGCGACCAGGACGGTTCGCCCATCAGGTGTGGTGACTGTCCAGCATGGTCAAGATGTAGGTTTGAAGTAAGCGGAATGGCACAGATTTCCGAGCAAATGCTCGGGTCGGCAACGTTACGACCTGGCCTCGATCCTCTAGCAGGACCACCTTAGGCAAGCATCGGGTTGGATCAGAGATGCGGCATTACCCCGCGGATCGCTGAGCCAACGCCCTGGAAGTGTGGAGTCCACGAACCTGCGGCGCGGCCCACGATGCGGCGCAAGATTCGTGATTTGCATCACCGGAACGGCGCCTCCTGGGATGCACCATCGCCGTCGCGGCGACCCGGGTGCCTGCGAAGGATCAGCACCAGGGCGATCGCCAGGAGCATCAGCAAGGGCGCCTCTCCCCAGCGGTCGTAGGGAGTGAGCTGGCTGCGGGGCCGCAGGCTGAACACGGCGCTGCCGTTCTGGCCGGCCGGCAATCGATCGCGCAGCCGGCCGGCGGCATCCACCAGAACGCTGGGACCGGTGTTGGCGGTGCTCACCAGCCAGCGGCCTGATTCGATCGCCCGCAACCGGGCCAGCGCCAGGAACTGGTCCTGGAGCAGCGGGGGATAGGGGTCAAGGTTGGCACTGGCCAGTAACCACCCGGCCCCTTCGCGGCTGGCCCGGGCCAGGGCGGTGCCATCGGCGATCTCGTAGCAGATGGCAACGCCGATCGCACCCGCCGGCCGGCTCAGCAGGCGGTTGGGCTGGCCGGGCTGCAATCCACCCACGGCGGAGAGACCGCTCCAGCTCCAGAGATCCGCCAGGGGAACCCACTCGCCGAAGGGCACCAGGCGATGCTTGTCGACCCAGCCCACCGGATCGCGCCCCCCCACGGCAAAGCGGAGCAGGCTGCTGTGAAGCCGCGCTCCCTGCTGCCGAAAGCCGCCGCTGAGCACCTCCACCGCCGCGACCTCCGGCAGGGGCTGCCCCAGGGCCAGGGCGCCCTCGGGCAGCAGGAGGCTCTGAACCGGTCCCCCCGGTGCTCCAGGGGCGCTGCGCTGCTGGGCGAGGGCCAGCTGCTCCAGCAGGCGCCGTTGCTGGGCCGCTTCGAACTTCCGGCGAGTGGGGATGGCGGGCTGGAGCACCAGCAGGCGCTCCACGGACGCGGGCACGACCGCCGCCGAAGTGGATGGCGGCAGCGGCAGGGAACCCAAACCCGGACTGGTGCCCGCCAGCACCAGGGCGGAGCCCGGAGGCGATCCAGCCAGCTCCCCATCCAGCTCCGCGGTCACGACGGCCAGGGCCGCCAGGCCGAGCAGATGGGAACCCAGCACCACCAGGCCCGTCAAGGCCAGCCAGCCGCGGCGGGAGCCGCTGCAGCGCAGCAAGCGCCACAGGCACCAGCCCACCAGCACCTGCAGCGCTGCCACCAGACCGGCGCCGCCCAGAGCGGCAATCCCGGCCAGGGCCGGGTCGCCGGGGAGGGCGGAACTTCCCAGCCCGATCCAGAAGAGGGGGCCGCGGGCGAGCAGCACCTCCGCCAGTCCCCAAAGGCAGGCGGCGGCGACCGCCGTGGCCGGTCGCGCCGCATTCCCCCGGCGCACCAGGGCCAGCCAGCCCTCCACCAGCAGCCCCCCCGCCAGGCCGCAGGCCCCCCACAGCGTCAGACAGATCGGCAGGCTCAGGGGTCCCGGCACCCCGATCCAGTCGAGGGGGTGGAGCCAGAGCAACCAGCGGTGGCTCACCAGCACCGCCGTGGCCCCCCAGAGCAGCCCACCCCAGCGGCGCCCCTCTGGAGCTCCAGCGGCAGGCGGATCACCGGCTAAGGCCCAGAGCACCGCCAGGGCGATCCAGATCAGGGGCGGAAACCCCAGGGGTGGCAAGGCCAGACCGGCCAGGCCTCCCGCCGCCACGGCCAGAAGGCGCTGGCGCGTGCACGCCCGGCCCGAGGCCGGGTGACGGTCATCTCCCATGGCGGTGGAGCTTAGGAACGGTCAGGGTCGGAAAGGCTTCGGCCACTACCTCCAGGGCCAACCACCGGCTCCACCCCACCGAACACCACCATGGATCAGGGCAATCTGCTGCAGATGCTGCTGCTGCGCGGCCTCGGCACCACCTCGCTGGTGGGGGACCGCCTCCGCAATGTGAGCCAAGACTGGGTGATGAGTGGCCGGCTGGATCCCGCCCAGGCCTCGGCACTTGTGGATGACGTGCTCAAGGCCCTGCGGGGAGAGACCCCGGAGGTCGAGCAGCAGGCGGAGCGGCAGCTTGAGCGCAACCGCGACCAGTTGCTCCAGGATCTTGGGCTCGCCCGCCAGCGGGAGGTCGACGAATTGCGGGGCCGCATCGACCGGCTGGAACAGACCCTGCGGCGCCAGGGCAACGGCGACCGAATCGACTGAGGGCGGCTCAACAGAGGGCGGATCAAGTGAGGACCCCTCGACTGAGGCCGGATCAAGTGAGGACCCCTCGGATGAGGACCTCGACTGAAGACGGCCCCGATCGCCACCTCCTCGGGAGACCAGCGGAGACGGTGGGCCAGTGGCAGAATCCGCCGAGTGTTCATGGTTCCGCCTTGCGCGACATCCTGATCAGTTCAGCCGTCTTCCTGGCCTGCCTGATGGTGGCTTTCGTGAGCCAGCTGGTGGCCCCCACCCCAGTGACAGCCGCCGCCCCAGCCGAGGCCGCGGCCATCGCGATGACCCGCCCCGCCGCCGCGGCCCCCCAGGCTCAACGCGCGGCGGTGGCGGCCCCCTTCGAGCTCGATCCCACGGATCCCAACCCCTTTCTGTTCACCATGGCACCCGAGACCCCTTCCACCAACGCCGACCAGCTCGCCTCCGCCGCGAGCCTCGGTGGCGAACTCAACGCCCCCAAGGAACGGGTCACCCCCAGTGGGCTGCGCATCACCGATCTGGAGCTGGGCACGGGCGCCGAAGCCATCGCCGGCCAGAGCGTGAGCGTGAACTACCGCGGCAGCCTCACCAATGGCAAGGAATTCGACAGCAGCTACGGCCGGGGCCCCTTCAGCTTCCGCCTTGGCGGTGGCCAGGTGATCCAGGGATGGGATGAGGGCGTGGCGGGCATGAAGATCGGTGGCAAGCGCAAGCTGGTGATTCCGCCCGACCTCGGCTACGGCTCCCGCGGCGCCGGTGGCGTGATTCCTCCCGATGCCACCCTGATCTTCGAGGTGGAACTGCTGAAGGTGGGAGGCTGAAAGCTGGCAGCCTGAAAACCGGCAAGCTGAAAGCTGGCAACCTGAAAACTGGATCCCCCCGGCGTGGCCTCCCAGCCTTCCCGATCCCCGTCCAGTCGTTCAGCGAGAGGGCTGCTCCGTCCTTCAGATCCTCCCCTTGATGGATCGGAGGGGGAACCGGCGGATCACACCGGCCTGATCTGCATCAGCCCGGTGTGATGCGCCTGTCCTGGGCTGGGGCTGGCCATCATTAAGATGCCGCCTGAACGCCCACTCCGGATCGCCGCTCCGGTTTCGGCCGCCACGCTGTGCTCCTCCGCCGGCCGGGGCCCGTCCCCGTCCGGCCCCAACCCGATTTCTCCGACATCTCCCCAACCATGGCTCACCAGCTGCCCGCGCTGCCCTTCGATCTGGACGCGCTCGAGCCCCACATCTCCCGCTCGACCCTGGAGTTCCACTACGGCAAGCACCACAACGCCTACGTGACCAACCTCAACAACCTGGTGGCGGGCACCGATCTGGATGGGAAGAGCCTGGAGGACACGATCCTGGCGGTGGCCGGTGACGCCGGCAAGGCGGGCGTGTTCAACAACGCCGCCCAGGTGTGGAACCACACCTTCTACTGGCAGGGGATCAAGCCCGGTGGCGGCGGCACCCCCAGCGGAGCCCTGCTCGAGAAGATCAATGCCGATTTCGGCAGCTTCGAAGCCTTCGCGGAGCAGTTCAAGGCCGCCGGCGCCACCCAGTTCGGCAGCGGCTGGGCCTGGCTGGTGCTTGATGGCGGCACCCTCAAGGTGACCAAGACTGGCAACGCCGATCTTCCCCTCGCCCACGGCCAGAAGGCCCTGCTCACCATGGATGTGTGGGAGCACGCCTATTACCTCGACTACCAGAACCGCCGGCCGGATTACATCACCACCTTCCTCGACAAGCTGGTGAACTGGGATTTCGTGGCCGCCAACCTGGCCGCCGCCTGACGGCCTTGCGAGCAGGGCCCGGAACGGCCAGCCGCCGCACCAACCCCTGCAGCCCCGACCCCGCATCCGCGGGGTTTTTTATTGGATGCCGATCGGGGGATGGTGCTGGCGGCCCCGGTGCCTAGGTTGGGGCCCCATGATCACGGAAGGGCGGGAACCGCATGGACCTGTTGGTCGACCTGTTGCTCCTGCTGGCGGCCTGGACCCTGCTCGTGCGCAGCAACTCGGAACTCGACGAGGTCTGGGCCCTCTGCCTGCGCATGCTGAGCGCCGGATCGCTGCTGGCGGTGATCAGCAACGAACGGGGCCAGCCACTGGCGATCGTCCTGCTGCTCATCGCCCTCTGGCTGCCTGGAGCCGATCGATTCGAGAAACGGCTAAGACCGGATCGCGATGGCCGCCTGCCCCCGCTGTGATGGCGCCTCCAAACCAGCTTGCCCGCGTCCGCCTCGCCATGGTCCAACGATGACCAACCACGAAGGACCTGACCTGCTGGAGTTGATCTTCGTGGCCTTCGTGCTGGCCGGGATCGCCTACAGCTTCACCCATTAGCTTCTCCCCTTACCCACTACTGGCGGGGCGGGCGCAGGGAAGCACGGCCTCCGGGGCGATCCACATGGCATCGCCGTAGGAGTAGAAGCGGTAGCCGGTTGCGATCGCTTCCCCATAGAGGGCGAGCAGCTGGCGCCGGCCGATCAGGGCGCTCACCAGCAGCAGCAGGGAACTCTTGGGCAGATGGAAATTGGTGAGCAGCCCCTGCACCACGCTGAAGCGGAAGCCGGGCTGGATCACCAGGTTCACGGGCCCCGCAAAAGGCACCAGCCGACCCCCGTGCAGGGCCGCCACCCCTTCCAGACTGCGCACGCTGGTGGTGCCGATGGCGATCACCCGGCCACCCCGCCGGCGACAGGCCTCCACAGCGGCCACCAGCTCCTTGCTCACCTCCACCCATTCGCTGTGGAGGCTGAGCTGGCTGAGGTCTTCGCTCTCCACGGGCCGGAAGGTGCCCAGGCCCACGTGCAGGGTCAGGCAGGCCCGCTGCACACCGCGGGCCTCCAGGGCGGCAAGTAGCCCATCGCTGAGGTGCAGGCCGGCGGTGGGGGCGGCCACCGCCCCGGGACGGCTGGCGAAGCGGGTCTGGTAGCGCTCCTGGTCGGAGGGATCGTGCTGGCGGATGTAGGGGGGCAGCGGCATTTCCCCATAGCGCTCGAGCAGGGCCTCGATCGCCTCAGGGCTGGTGCAGTCGGGGGGGAAGCGCACCACCCGGCCACCGCTGGCCCGATCCACCGCCACGATCTCCAGCGGCACGGGGGGTTGATCAATCCGCTCCAGCTGCAGCACCTCCCCCGGGCGGAGGCGCCGGGCCGGACGGGCCAGGCAGAGCCAGTCGGAGGGGGCCGGGGCGAAGGGAGCCTCCAGGGGGGTGGCCAGGCCGGCGGGCTCTAGCACCAGGAGCTCCACTCCACCGCCGCTGGGCCGCCGGGCCTGAAGGCGGGCCCTGAGCACCCGGGTGTTGTTCACCACCAGCAGATCGCCGGGCCGCAGCTCATCCTGCAGATCCCAAACCGTGAGATGACGTGGCGCCGCGGCCTCCTCGGCGGCGGAAGCCGAAACGGGCGGCACCGCCAGCATCCGGGCCGCGTGCCGCGGTTCCACCGGCCGCTGGGCAATCGAGCTCTCGGGCAGGTCGTAGGTGTAGCTCGACAGGCTGAGATCGGCCGGATCGGGGGTGCCGGGATCGGGGGCCTGCGGCTCAGGGGGCGTGCTGGTCATGGGCTGGGGATGGGGTGCCCTGAGGGCAGCCGCTGCTCCGGTGGCGCGCAGATCCCCGGAACAAGATCCTGATGGGACCCTCGGGAACTCAGGGCGCCAGAACTCTGGGTGCCAGAACGGAGGGCGCAAGGCTGGCCAACTCAGAGCGCCAGGCTTTCCGGATTGGTCTCGATCAGCTGAGCCAGATCCTTGAGGAAAGCGGCGGCATCGGCGCCATAGATGGTGCGGTGGTCGCAGGTGAGGTTCACCTGCATCTGCCGCTTCACGCTGATCGAGCCATCCTTGCCAGCCACCACCGTGGGCCGGGAGGCGGCCACCGCCAGGATCGCGCCGGTTCCAGGAGGGAGGATCGCATCGAAGCGATCGACCCCGAACATGCCCAGGTTGGAGAGGGTGAAGGTGCCGGTGCTGTATTCGTCGGGCTTGAGCTGCTTGGAGCGGGCCCGCTCCACCAGGTCGGCCCAGGAGCGGGAGAGGCTGTAGAGATCGGTGCGGTCGGCGGCGGCCAGCACCGGTGTGATCAGGCCGCCATCCTCCATGGCCACGGCGATCGCCACATTGATGGAAGCGGGATAGGCCATGCCGGCCTCGGTGGTGGCGGCATTCACCTGGGGATGGCGGGCCAGGGTCACGGCGGCGGCCTTGGCGAGCAGGGCCGTCATCGTGACGCCCTTGGGCTTCACCTGCTTGTAGAAGGCATCGAGCTTATCGGTGGTGATGGTGTAACCCACCCGGAACGAGGGCACCTGCAGGCTGGCCACCATGTTGCGGTTCACCGCCTGCTGGAGGGTGTTGAAGGCCACGGTGTCGCCGGGGCGGCCGAAGGCCTGACCCGCGGGGGCTGCCGGCGCGGCGGGGGCAGCACCGCTGCTGGCCGCCGGGGCCATGGCTGGACCGGATCCCTCGGCCACCCGGGGCAGGCTCACCGGCTGGCCGGTGGCGGCGAGCACGTCCTCGGCCTGGATGCGGCCATGGGGACCGCTGCCCCGCAGAGCCTCGAGGGCCACACCGAGCTGCTGGGCGAGCTTGCGGGCCCGGGGGCTGGCCACCACCCGGCCGTTGCCGTTGGCCGAAGGGGCTGCCACCGCCAGCACCGGTGCCGGGGGCGCCGGAGCGGCTGGGGCCGCAGGCGCTGGGGCCGGTGCGGCTGCCACGGGCACCGGAGCGGGTGCCGCAGGGGCGGGAGTGGCGGCTGCGGGAGCCGGAGCGGCCGCCGGGGCAGCGGGGGCCTTGGCCTGCACTTCGGCGATCTCAGCCTGGCTCTCCACGATCAGCCCGATCGTTTCACCCACCGGCGCGGTGCCACCGGCGGGCATCAGCACGGCGGCCAGGAAGCCCTCGTTGAACGACTCCACATCCATGTCGGCCTTGTCGGACTCGACCACGAGCACCGACTCCCCCCGCTCGACCTTGTCGCCGGGTTTCTTGAGCCACTCCACGATCTTGCCCTCCGTCATGGTGGAGCTGAGGGCAGGCATGAAAATTTCGTGGGTGGCCAACGTGGAGGTCCCGCGGGATTGGGGCGGAGTTTACGCGGCTCGTTGCCCC
>JBBASH010000055.1:9231-22195 GCA_040399305.1 Cyanobium sp. | reverse complement strand
GTGCTCACGGGGATGGAGCCAGTGATCAAGCTGTCAACCACCGAAACAGTGACGGCGTAGGAGTTCTGGTTCTCGTAGTTGAGGCTGATGGCGGCTTTCAGATAAAGAGTGGTGCCATCCACCTCAAAAGCAGCGGCATCAACGTCGAGCAGCGAAATGGTGTTGCTGCCGAGGGCGTCATCGCTGATGGCGATGTCAGCCACCTTGATGCGACTGCTTGTGTTGGTGTTCTCCGCCAGGGAGGCGGTGACGTTATTGAGGGCAACCGCCGATGGCGCCTCGTTGACAAGGAGAAGCTGGTTACCAAAATCGCGACCAGTCTCGACTTGACCAGGCACAAGATTGACAGTGTGCGTCAAGCTCAAAGTGCTGGGCAGCGTGGATGTGCCGCCACCTGAATTTGCCGATGGCTTAACGCCGTTGGTGGGAACAGAACTGGGATCGAGGCTGAGGATCTGTTCCGCCAATCGGTAGGCGTTTACACGCGGATAGGCCTTGCCAGTATTGATGACGTTGTCATCCTCGTCATCTCCGTCGAGGATCCAGTCGCTACTGGTAGCCAAAACGGACCTGAATTCATTCACAGACAGGCGACGACCGATGGATGTGATCGCAATCTGCTGGGAAAGCGTGGCAAGGCTGGAAACAAAGGCTGTGGCTTGGCTGGACCCGCCTTTAACAGTGTTTCCACCATTGGCATCTGCACCCTCGATCGGGATTCCTGGGGCAAAGAAGGGTAGTCCGTTGAGTTCCCGCTGCGAGAAGCTGGCGATGCGATCAGGGGCGGTTGTGAAGTCAACAGCACCGCCAAAAAAGTGGATGTCAGTACCAGCTACATCTGTCCAAACCGCACCAACAGGAATGACATTCGGATCAGCTCCAGGATAAGAGAGCCCAGAACTACCAGCATATTGATAGAAGCTATTACCACCAGCTGCACTAATGAGAATGTTTTGAGAGGCGATAGCGCTCAGTTCATCGCCTAGGCCATAATGGCTTGATGATTCAGACCAGTTCAGACCATCACCAAGCGAAAGATTAACAGCAACTATATTGAAGGTCAAAGCATTGGCATTAACCCACTGGAGGGCCTCTTCAAGATAGGCAAAAGAACCACTACCGCTATCTTTGAAGACCTTCAGTGCGATCAGGTTGGCTTCGCCTGCAACAGATGAAATGATGCTGGCGATATGACTGCCGTGGCCATTGACGTCATGGGCATTTGCGTCGTTGTCAGCAAAGTCGTACTGATAAATGATTCTGTCGGCCAATCCATCAAGGTTCACATCAGCCCCGAAGTCGGGGTGATCAGAATCGATGCCGGTATCGATAACAACCGTGCTGAAGCCCTTGCCACGGAATGCCGCGAAACGTGAATCAGCAAAGAACTGATCAAGATTGATGAGGGCAGCCGCCGCCTGATCTGGGCCAGGAACGACGACAGCTGGCTGAGCTCGCTGGGGAGCCGTGATCGAGGCCAGCAGATCATCGCCAGAGGAGGAATCATCATCAATGATGGTGATCGTGGCCGCACCCTGATCACCAATCACTGCACCGGTGGATGGGTTGACAAGCTGAATGTTGAAGAATTCAGTGGTTTCTGCCTTATAATCATTGCGAATTCGGATTGCACCTGGGTTAGCCAGCAACGCGTTCTCCACGGGAACGAGATGCCTCGACTCGTTGGCTGCAAATGTAATCGTGATCGGATTAAAGTTGTAGTCGTTATTCACCGAAGTGGGTGCACAGCCGCAGCCGGTTGATGTCCCATCGCTAAAGCGCAGGGTGGCACTCACAACCTGCGAAAGGTCACCGGTGCGGGTGATCCAGATCTCAGTCAGCGAAGTACCATCCTCCTTAACCACAAAGTTAGGGGAACTGAAGTTCAGTGTGGTCAGGGCAGCGGCCGGGCCATCCAAACCAATGGTGGGTAAAAGGAGAGGCAGGCTCGACGAGGTAGTGGAAACGTCGAGCACTGGATAGGTTTGACGCCAGCCCGACTGAAGCACCTGGCTGACGCCGTAGAGACCCGGCCGCAAATCCTCAAAGGCATAGGAGCCGCTGGCATCACTGATCGCCGTACGCTCACCCACATCGAGAACACCATCGAAGTCGGAGTCGATGAACACCGTCCAGCTCGACAAGGGTTCTTCACCGTTATCGATACGATTACCGTCGGCATCATTCCAAACCCGGCCGCGGATGCTCGCGTCATTGTCTTGAACCACCACATTCAGATCCGGTACCGTGATGCCTCCGTAGTTGGAATCAACACTGCTCACCACGTGCTTGATCGTGGTGGTGTGGGTTCCTTCAGTGAGCGCATCGTCGATAGCTGTAACAACAACGCTTTGGGGTGTGTTCCAGTTTTGGGGGGTAAAAGTGAGATCAAGACGATCCAATGTCACTTGACCAGCTGGGACACTCAGGACAATCCGTACATCGGCCATGGGTTGAGTGCGCAGGGAGAGGCTGTAGGAGTCGGAATTTCCACCCTCCGTCACCAAAGTGTTCACACCTGTCTGAGCGATCAGAACACCGGGCGATGACGGTGTGGTGATGGCGAAGGAGGTGCTGACGGACGCCAGACCAGCATTACCGGCCAAGTCGGTGATGCTGGTGGCATCAACACGCAGGGCGTAATTGCCTGGAATCGACGTGACAGCATCAAGCCCGCTGATTCGGTAAGTGGCGCTCTGAGCGGTAACAGCACCAATCGTCAAATTGTCAGGCAATGGAACGTTGACGCCATCGCGAGTCAGACGCAGGTCAGAAACATCAAAGGTACCAAGCAAGATGGGCTCGGAGAAGCGCACATCAATGCTGTCCACCGAGGTGGAACCGGCGGATGGGACATTTAGGAATTCAATTATCGCCGGCGGTGTTACATCGGCAAACAGAGCCAAATTACGGGTAATTCTGTTTCCGGCAGGGTCCTCCACCACGATGTCAATCGATTGGGCTCCAGGACTCGGAAGAGTGATGGCGACAGAAAAGGACTCGTCTGACACCGTCGCCTGGGAGAGAGTGCGGCCGCTTTGGTGATCCGCCACGAACACCTTCAGGCCTGGCTCACTCAACAGACCGCTGATGGTCGGCGAAAGGGTTTGGATCCGCAGTTGACCGCTGCTGGTTAGGCTGGTGAGGTCCCCGATCTGGAGGACCCCCGCTAACGCGGTGGCCTGCAGACCTGCCACAACAACGGCCGTGGGAGCTGCCGGGAGAGTGGTATCCATTTCCCAGGATTCACTTGGTACACCAACACCACTGAGACCAGATAGATCCTGAACACCACTGCCATCCACGCTAAGGGTATAGAGACCTTCGGCTCCGGTGAGGTCCGCCAATCCACCGACTCGGTAGAGCGTTTCAGTGATAGCAGAGATCGAGACAGCATCCGTAACCAGGTTCGGCCCACCATTGAGGCTCAAGGTGATGTCCTGCCAAGTGAAGCTACTTAGGTCGAGAGCTTCCGAAACTCTGACATTCAGGGAGGAAACAAACTGGTTTCGGGGCTTAATCAGCAAATCCACCACATCGAGCACCTGGGGAGGTGTGGTGTCAGTTACTCCACCCTGAACCTTGCTCCAAGACTCAACCGCAGTGCCGAACCCGACCAGCCCCGCGCTGTCGAGCACACCATTGGCATTGACCGTCAGCGAGTAATCGCCATCAAGCTGGGTGAGATTGGCAAGTCCGCTGATCTGATAACGAGTTGGACTCAAGCCAAGGACGGAAACCAATGATGTGATCAGATTTGAACCACCATTGAGGGTTAAGGTCAAATCCTGGAAATTAAAACTAGTTGAGTTGATGGGCTCAGAAAAATCAAGTGTGATTGTATTGACTGCAGAACCGATAGGATCAGGACTCACAGGAATGATCCGCGTGACTGTAGGGCCACCAGGTTCATAGATAGCTGTATAGGTTGTTGCCCCCGCTTGGGTGTAGTCAAAGAAGTGGAGCACATTCTCATAAACCGGCCTGCCGGTCCCAGGGAAAGTGCGGTCGGTTGACCAGACATTCTCGGAAGAAACGGACGAGCCATCAGCCCTCAGCAGCCTTACCAAATTCAGGCTGCTATCACTGGGCTCAGGCAGCTCAAAGTAGGTCCAGCCTGTCTCGACGGTAGCACTAATAACAACATCAAAATCACTGTTACTTGGCGGCGAATCAATAATGGCATTTTTGATCGCCATCACTGGGGCGGTGCCACCAGTACTCAAGTACAAGGTGTCGGGAGTAAAATGAGAATCAAAAACGTCGTTGACGAGAAAATCAGGGAGCTGATCGGAAGGACCGTGATCTGCGAAAACTGTATGGATCAACTCATGTATTTGAACGTCCTTGATCAATGAAAGTTCTTTCTTGCCAAGACTATTTTCATGAACAAATATAGCAGAATAGTCAACGAACTTACCCTGCAGAGATGATTTCAGTAGCCATTCTGCAACGGCACTTTGACCTGCAGCGATGTTCCCGAAGTCTGCGGTGAGAGAGGGGCTGACATCCTGACCGTTAACTTCAGACCCAATGACTTGGAAGTCGATCAGAAGGCCTTTTTCATTCTCAATGATTTTAGGTTGGCCGGAGGTGATCTTTAGATCAGTGGCGTCACCTTTACCAGCATTGCGGACTAGTACGGCAAGTGTATAGGGAACAGAAATCTCAACATTTTCAGTAAATGGATCGTCAGCAAAAACATCACGCTGATGGAAATAGTCTAGATAGAGCTCCGCCTGGGGATAAACAGTGATCGGTGCAGCTAACAGCTGAACTGTAACGTTAGAACCATTTTCCAGGTAAGAAAGCGTTCCGCCAATGGTGTACTGAGTCGGGAGATCTAAAGCCGCCAGATTTGTCGGTATAAATGTCCACTGCGCACTGCCTACACCTTCGTTTTGTGCGGTTGCGGGATCATCACCAGCCAACTCGCCCGTGCCATCAACAGCCGTGATATTGCTAAGAATAGGAGTGGTAATACCAAAAAGATCATTGACGACATTACCTTGTGAATCAAGAATCTGCAGGGTGACGGCGAGGTTGCTAAGACTGGCCGGATTTCCGTTTGTAATTTCCAGGCTTCCAAGGAAAGCCGCACGAGTCATTACAGCATCCTGATCAATTTTAACTTTGACCGTGGCGCAAACTCCCCCCTCGCCACTCAACGACTCATAAAGACTTCTGCTTAAACCAAGAGTTGCATCTTCAAGGTCTTCATAGCCCTCTGCCAAAAGAATCTGAGTGAAACTCGCGATTTCTTGTTGGAGAGTATCCAGGACATCCAGAGAAAGGAAGTCTGGGTTTTGACCTGGTTTTAAATCTGCAGTAGTGAGAATGCCATCAGCGTAGTAGTCGACGCTTCGATTCCATCTCGATATATAATTAAGCACATCGTTTTCGCTGATCGGTGCCGGCCGCTCAAGAGCTAATAATTGCTCAAGCTCCGCATCAGAAACCTTAAATGATTCAACCGCAGCTCCTACAGAGAATGACTTGAAGGCCTCACGCCAAACCTGAAGGGTCGGTTTTTGCTCATCCGGAATAGTGGTCCAAACATCAGATCCATAGTAATGAGCGGTAACGGCTTTATAAACATCCCAATAGCTGGAATAACGCTGTAAGGTTCTCAGCCCACTGGCGGTACTGGCGGGGGTGAACTGACTGATCCCGATGACCAGAGAGTCGACAGAGGGGTTAGGGCCCCCACCAAGAAGGCCTTCAAGACAAATTTTCTGGATGCAATCTAAAATATCAGGAGGGTCACAAATCTCACTTGGTTTCGGGAGATCTAAATAATTACCAGCCTTAAAGTCCTTGATACCATTGGCAACGTTGACCCAGCAGTTGATCCCCGTTACAACAGCACCAGGAAGACCTTTTACCTTTGCACCAAGAGATCGAACGATGCAAGAAAGTGCCTGTAGATTCTTTTCTTTGCAGGGGTCACAGTCTTCGTCAGCGATGACGATGTCAACCCGTCTACTTCCGATATTCCAATCACCACCACCAACACCTGCCCCCCCCTGCAAGGCTTGCCACCAAAACCCGCCGCCACCGCCACCGCCACCGCCACCGCCACCACCAGGATCGGATCCAGAACAATTACCTTCTACGTTGAAGACAGGCAATGGAATATCTCGTTCAATAGTTTCACCGGAACACTCATACGAATAGTCAATACTTGCCGATATACTGCATGGAACGGAGCCAGAAGACTGGGGCTGAAGTTCACTGCTTGAGATTCCTAAGGTACTGAAATCGGCGATACGCGTAATCCTGACTGGAACTGTGAATGAACTTTTTGCTGCAAGTGTGCCGATCTGGTTGAGTAAAGGTTCAAAACGATAAAAGGGATGATTGCCAAAATGGAGGTCGATATCGTTGGCAGCAATCAGGCCATGATTGGTAGCCTTGACATCCACCTGAATCACCTGTCCAACAACCTGCAATGGCTCGAGGTCGATAAACGACGGCTCGATCACGACTGTGGGGACAGGTACATTGGTCTCGAAGACACTTTCAATACTGATCGTGTAGCGATCTTCAATCTTGATCGGCGTTACAGTCCATTTGTAGCGGACAGCTTGACGCGACAGGAAGGCCCTGATGTCTTCAGTATCTCCCGCACCGATGAATAGATTGTTCTCGTAGGTGTCATGGTTATCGGCTGTAATTCTGAGCTTGTAATAGCCCTCGGGCAGATTTTCCTTCGTAAACACACCATCAGCATCTCGCTCGGAAAAGATGACACTACCTGTAAATGGATCAAGCAATGTAATTGTTGCATTCGCAAGAGTAGGGGCACCTTCAGTAAAGAAGAAGTATTCATCCACTACATTGATGTTCAAACTGCCAACAGCATCAGAAACGGCACGGAAACTGAAGGGAAGGGTGAGAGAGGTCTCTGCAGCCGCAATAACCAAAGATCCTGAATAGACAGTGAGGTCTTGATCAGGGGAAGGCTGAAGCAGCAGGCTAATCGTGGAAGAATCGCCAACAGCAAGGGAGGGAATCTTGAGGGGAGAAGCAGCCTTGAGCCAAGGCAGGGTGGGGAGACGTAGCTCGAGTTCGCCGCTGGGTACAACTCCCTGATTGGCTAATTTGAACGAGACGAGAGTCTGCCCTCCTCTGAGCATGCTGGATTGAAGACTTAACTGGTCCGCAACCAACTTGGGCAGAAGTTGGTTAACATCTACTCGGACTGGAAGAAGCGCCTTTAGCCCCTCGGCTGAGGTGACATCAAAGCCAAAGGATGCAAAGGTCCAACGGTCATCTGGAACAGTAATAGAATAGTCAATTCCAATCTCTTGATCACCTGGCAGCGAGCCTTGATTGAGGTTGAAGCGAACATCCCATTCACTTGGAGCACCAAGAAGTCTGGAGGTTAGTCCGGTCAGCGCAATCCCACTGAGGTTCTGTAGCTGCACCGACCCTGTGAAAGTTGTGCCTTCAGTGATGCGCTGAGACAACTGAGAAAGGCGCTGATCCCCTTGCTCGAATTGCATGCCTAACAGAGTGAAGCTATCTTCTGGTAAGGCATCTTCCTGGGAATTGCCAGGGAAATAGGCATTCAGCCGATAGGTTCCGCCTTCTCCGGCCGATGGGGCGAACTGACGAACAAAACGACCATTGGCATCAGTGAATGCTGTGACCTCACGCCGGGTTCCTTTGTTTTCAAGTTGAATCGTGACAAATTCAAACGCGGTCGGTGAATCATCTGCGGTGCTGAAAGCCTGTCCCCGTAAAACAACGGATCCTCCGGGGAGAATCGATTCAGTATCCGTATAGACAGTGGCCCTATAAGCCGGCGTAATAGTTAGTGGGGCAATCGTTATGTTGTTGGATTCTCCGTTGCCTGCTCCTTCCTGGATGGTCTGACCGCTGTCGGCCTGAGCAATGAGGTAGTAGGAACCTGGCTGAGCTGGCGCATAGAAAGTAACGACACGGCTGAAGGTAAGACCTGGCAACAAGTTTGCTGGGCTGGCCTCGGATCCAAGGCTGAACTCACCCAACAATGTGTCGGCAGTATCTAGGTTTGCATCTCTTGAGAGGTAGATACGATCTTTCCAGCTTCCTGTGGCTACAGATGTTCCTGTATTAGTAAGGGAATAGGAAAACTGGGACTGAGCACGGGTGTAGACGTTGCCCACGCTTCCCAATTGCGAAATCACCAAATCGGGAACATCTATATCGGTTACCTCCAAAACAACCGAACCGTTGTTGAATCCGGCCGCGCTTGCCGTGATCACGACGGGCTGGAGTCCGTCACTGACACCATCGCTAATCCCTGAAATCGTGAAGGTGGCCGACTCCATCCCGGCAGCAATGGTGATCGAGCTGGGGACAACCGCTTCCGACAGGTCGCTGGAGAGGAGATTGACTGTTAGAGGTGAGCTGAGATCAGCATTGCGTCGCACTGTAGCGACGGCCGTGCCAGATTCAGAGATGACGGTTCGATCCAGGGTCAGAGAAAGGCTGGCGCTTTCATCATCAAGAATCTGCAAAGTTGCTGTAGCCGAGCCGCTGGGCAAGGATATTGATGTGTTTGTGTAGGTTGGCCTCGCTGTGATCGAAACCGTCTGAGTTCCATCCACAACAGCATCATCCGCCGCAAGAATGTCCACGCTTGCGAAAGCCTGATTTCCTGGAATGGTTATCGATGCCGGCAAGGATGCCTCCGAGGTGTCACTGCTTGAGAGCAACACCACCAGCGGAATAGGGGTGACCACACTGCGGGTGACCGTGAGGCTCGCCAAGCCGCCGTTCTCGAGGATGGGGGAAGGGTTAATGGCCAGTTCAAGACTGAGCAGGTCACTTGCCTGTATCGCCAGCGCAGCAGAAGAACTGCCATAACCTTGGGCTGTGGCAATCAGGGTATAGCTGGAAGTAGCTTCGATCAGGCTGTCATCAATGATCGTGGCCTGAAAACTAACACTGGACTCACCGGCAGCAATTGTGACTGCACCAGGAAGTGTAAGCTGACTGGGATTGGCATTGACCAGGCTGACCGCCAGGGGGACGTTGATATTGCCGTTGCGGCTAACCTTGCCGATGATCGTCTGCCCTTCCTGAGCCTGTTGGCTGGAAAAACTTAAGGAGAGGATGGGGATCGTATCGTTGTCGACAATGCTGAGAACCGCTGAAGTTACTGAGCCAAGAATTGCACCTCCACCTGGATTAGAAAGGCTGAGATTAATCGTTTCTGTTTGCTCTGGAATGTTGTCTTCAGTGACGGGTACGGAAACGCTTTTTGAAACTTCGCCATCTGCGAAGTTAACAGTTATCGGTGCGTTCAGATAATCATTGCCAGCAGTCGCTGTCCCATTGCCAAGGTTCAAACGCACACTCACAGCGCCATCTTGGCCGCCACTACGAACAAGTTGAACCACACCCGTGGGTGATCCATCTTCATTCACTTGGAAGTTAGGGCTGGCGAAACCGATCGTGCCGGGCGCGGCGGCGTCGTCGACGATAGAAATCAGAGCTGAACTGGAAGAGCCTATGCTGACACCACCGCTGGCATTAGCAAGAGAGATTGTAAACGTCTCTAATGGCTCATAAATAGCATCCTGGGCGATGGGCAGGGTATATGTCTTACTACCGATCTCGCCATCTGCGAATACGACATTAACTGGAGTTGCTAAGTAGTCGCCAGGAGCGGTAGCTGTTCCAGGAGTGAATAGGATTGAGGCTCCAACGACGCCATTGCTTCCACCGGTGCGCACCACCGTGATCGACGCCACGGGAACACCGCTTTCATTGACCGTGTAAGCCGAGCTGCCGAAATTAAGGGTGCCGGGCTGAGGTAGATCGTCGCTGACAATCGTGAGGGTGGCCGTGGCTTGGCTGCCAAGGGTGGCGCCACTTTGGGGATTGATCAACGATAGATGAATGGTTTCATCACTCTCGTAAATAGCGTCGTTGATGATCGGAACGGTGATAACTTTTGTCGTCTCTCCATCGCCAAACTCAATGGGGATCGTTCCTGACTGGTAATCAAGTCCCGGGGTCGCTGTTCCAGGTGTGAGTTGGATTGAAGCGCTGACATTACCGCTCAAGTTGCCCGAGCGGTTGATCGTGATTGCCTGGATCGGCGTTCCGCTCTCGTTGACACGGAAAGAAGAATCAGCGAAGTCAAGAACACTTGTGGTCTTGAACTGCTTTGTACCCGTAATGGCTGGGGCCTCACCGTCGCTGACGCTGGTGGCAATCGAGAAGGAACCGCCAAAGCCTGCGGCCGGCTGGAACGAAACCCCCGCCAAAAGGGCGTTTACAGCGGCGATGGCACCACTGGCACTCCACACGCCATCGCTAAAGCTGGAGCTCACTCCGTTAACGGTGGCCGTGGACAAGCTGCCGGCGGCCAGGTTGGAGAGGGTGAGGGTGGCGCTGACAGTGGGGCTATCAACATCACTGACCACAATGTCAATCAGATGATGTGGTGTATTGAGGTTGTATTGCTCTGGGGCCGAAAGGTTGGTGGCAAGGGGTGCGTCATTCACCGGGGTGACATCAAAGCGGATCGTGTTGGGCGTGGGATCCAGATCGATGCCGCCATCGGCGGTGCCGCCGTTATCGCGCACCTGGAAGGAGAAGGAGGCAATGGCGCTGCCGTTGGCGTTGGCCGCTGGCGTGTAAGTGAGGGAAGCAAGGTTGGCGGCGGCGATCTCCTGACCGGCGCTAATGACAGCACCGCTGAGCCGCAGGATGCCGGCGCCAGGCAGGCTGGTGACGATCACGCCTTGCAGGCTGTTGGCCCCGGAGGCGCCAGCGGCATCGGCGGGATCAGAGAAACCAAAATCAGCCGCACTGAAGGTATAGGTGGTGTCTTCCAGGGTGGTGATGGTCTTGTTGGCGCCGGCGGGGGCGTCGTTCACCGGCGTCAGCGAGAACGTGATCGTGTTGGGTGTGGAATCGAGATCAAGCCCGCCGCCTGCGGTACCGCCGTTATCGCGCACCTGGAAAGTGAACGAGGCAACCCCATTGCCGTTGGCGTTAGACGGTGGGGTGTAGGTGAGGGAGGAAAGATTGGCGGCAAGGATCTCTTGAGCAGCGGAGACGGCAACGCCCCCGAGTTACAGGCTGCCGGCACCCGGCAGGGTGGTGAGGATCACGCCCTGCAGGTTGTTGGCACCGCTGGCTCTGGAGGCGTCGACGGGATCGGTGAATCCGAAGTCAGCCGCGTTGAAGGTGTAGACGCTGTCTTCCCGTGAGGTGATGGTCTTGTCGTTGCCGGCGGGCGGTTGGTTGACCGGGGTGACGTTGATGCTGAGGGTGTTGGGCGTGGGATCGAGATCCAGGCCACCATTGGCCGTGCCACCGTTGTCGCGCACCTGGAAGGTGAAGGAGGCGTAGCCCGTGCCGATGGTGTTGGGCGCCGGCGTGAAGGTGAGGGAAGAAAGGCTGACGGCAGCGATCTCTTGGCCAGCGGAGACGGCGGCGCCGCCGAGCATCAGGGTGCCCGCCGCTGGCAGGGTGGTGAGCATCACGCTTTGCAGCATGTTGGCTCCTGAGGAACTTGCGGCATCAATCGGGTCGGTGAAGCCGAAATCGGCGGCGGTGAAGCTGTAGGGGCTGTTTTCCGCGGCGGTGATCGTGCCGTTGGTGCCGGCCGGCTCGTCGTTCAGCGGAGTGACATCAAAGCGGATGGTGTTGGGCGTGGGATCCAGATCGATGCCGCCATCGGCGGTGCCGCCGTTATCGCGCACCTGGAAGGAGAAGGAGGCAATGGCGCTGCCGTTGGCGTTGGCCGCTGGCGTGTAAGTGAGGGAAGCAAGGTTGGCGGCGGCGATCTCCTGACCGGCGCTAATGACAGCACCGCTGAGCCGCAGGATGCCGGCGCCAGGCAGGCTGGTGACGATCACGCCTTGCAGGCTGTTGGCCCCGGAGGCGCCAGCGGCATCGGCGGGATCAGAGAAACCAAAATCAGCCGCACTGAAGGTATAGGTGGTGTCTTCCAGGGTGGTGATGGTCTTGTTGGCGCCGGCGGGGGCGTCGTTCACCGAGCTGACCGCGATCGAGAGCGTGCCTGGTGAGTTGCTAAATCCATCGAAGAGGGTATAAGTGACTACACCGGTGCCATTAAAATGCGTGGTTGGAGTGAAGATGATATTGCCGCCGAAGATGTAGGCACTGCCATTGGTCACGCCGCTCAAGCCGCTGATGATCAGGGGATCGCCTTCGGCATCGCTGTCGTTGGCGATGAGGCTAGCCAGGCTGATCGAAATCGTGTTTTCTTCTCTGGTATTAGCGCTATCGTCCACAGCCAGGGGCGATGTATTGATCGAATAGACCTGATCAAGGAACTGCAACAGCCGCACGCCCGTGAGCACATCGGTGCCGTCGTTGCCATTGATGGTGGGCGCGAGATCCACCACCGTGGTGGTGCCGTTGAGGGATCCACCGATGGGGGTAATGCTGTAGTCGGCGCGGTAGCCCGTGAAGATCGCCCGGTTCAGACCCACGCCGCCGTCGATGGTGTCATCGCCCGAGCCGCCTTGAAGCGTGTCGTTGCCATCGCCGCCCTCAAGCAGATCATTGCCGGCTAGGCCCGAAAGAAGATCATTGCCGGCCAGGCCCCGGATTGTGTCATTCAAGATGGTGCCGATCAGGCCCGAGTCGTCTGCCGGTGTGCCCTCCAGTAGCACCCCACTCAGACCCGATTCCACCGAGATCTCTTGATCGCTGAAACGCAGCAAGCCCACATTGCGCACCACATCCACCCCATCGGGGGTGCCACTGCGGTTGTCGTAGAGGGTTATCCCAGTGGCATCCCCAACAACGGAGTATTGGGAGCGGTTGCCGGAGTAAATCGCGATATTGGTGCCATCTCCCCCATCGATGGTGTCATTGCCAGCGCCGCCGGTGATGGTGTCATCGTCGCCGCCGCCATCGATGCTGTCGTCACCACCCTGGCCGTTGAGGCTGTCATTACCGCTACCGCCGAGGATGGACTCGTTGT
>JBBASH010000055.1:0-9131 GCA_040399305.1 Cyanobium sp. | reverse complement strand
CCTCCGAGGATGCTGTCGTCGCCAAGGCCCCCCAGCACCGTGTCGGCACCATCAGCGGCGTTGATCACATCGCCGCCATCGCCACCGTCGATGCTGTCGTTACCCGCCTGGCCGTTGAGCTGGTCGCTGCCGCCCAGGCCCAGGATCGTGTCGTCGCCGTCGGTGCCGGTGAGGAGGTTGTCGAGGTCGGTGCCGGTGATGAACGAGCCGGTGGGGGAGAGGGCCATGACCGATGAAGACGACTCAGGTGGAGGTGGTTGGGGCAAAAACTGCTCTATGACAACAGCAACTGTCTTGATTTACAGACAAAGTTCAATCAAAATGCAATGCAAGCAACTTATTCAAGGCCAAGGATTCTAGGACTTTTTTGGTCTTAGACAAAAGACTCACATAGACAACAGACCGCACTCCCAAAAGCAGCGATAGCTACTTAACCCATCAGACCTGCTCCATTGGATACCCACCCAAGCTACACATTGGCTGACTTGCCTGGTGTGAGCCGCGTCACTTCCGCGAAGCGAGACATGCCACCTATCCCTGTAGCGCTAATGTTGCATCCCTGTAGATTTCCTAGGGGAAAGGCGATGTGTAGCCATGCATCGCCGCCGTGCCCTACCCCTTGCCTCGCCCGTGAGGGGTCTCATGGCAAGGCGTTCGCGTGCCTGGCTTGAAGAACGTGGTGAGAGACAACAGCTAGCCGGATGGCCCCTCGCCCCCGGCCAGGAAGCGCTCGATCCGGTAGCCCAGGATCACCAACAGCAGCACCAGCCAGAACCAGAGTTCCGGCGGATTGGCGTTGGCAATCACCACCAGCAGCACCACCTCGGCCACCAGCCAGGGCAGTTCCCGGCGGAACAGATCGCGGCTTGTGGGTTTCACCAACTGGCCGCCCCCCCGGGTTCCAGGCCCCGTTTCCAGGTGCGGTTGATGGCGGGGCTGCGGTAGCCACCGGTGATCGAACGCAGCCCGGGCAGCACGTAGGAGAGGGGGGTGCGCCATTCCACGTAGGCATGGCTCTCCACGGTGAGCCCCTCCCGCACCGGGAACACGTCGCTGCCGCGGGAGAGGGTCCAGCGGAAGCCATCGCGGCTGGCGGGATCCCGCTCGAGATCGATCTGGGCGCGCATCACCGGCCCGCTCTCCACAAGAGCCTTGGCCAGCTGGGGATTGCCGATCGTGGTGGAGATGTCCTCCTCGGTGGCGGGCAGCGTGTTCACCTGCCGCACCTTGCCCACGATGCCGCCGAACCGGCTGCGTTGGTTCCACTGGGGCACCACCTCCACCGGCATGCCGCTCCGCAGTCGGCGCGCATCGGCCGGGGCGAAGTAGGAGACGGCCTTCAGCGGCACTTCCCCACCCGCTAACCGGCCGATGGTGCCCAGCCGCTGGCCCACCGCCACGGTCTGGCCGGTGATCACCTGGAGGTCGAGCAGTTCGCCGTCCCGGTCGGCGTGGAGCTGGCCCTCGTAGGCCAGGCGTGCCTCGGTGACCCGGATCAGACGGCGCAGATCGTCGATCGCATAGCGGCGCTGCAGGGCTTCGGTCTCGATGGCGAGCTTCACCTGCTGGTAGGCGGTGAGCACCTTCTTCTGCTCGATCCGCACCTGATCGAGGTTCACGCCGGCCGTGGTGAGGCCCTGCTCGGTGCTCACCACTTCACTGGAGAGCGGCGCCACCACCTCGCGACGGGTGAGCCACTCGAGCCGCCGCAGCTTGCTGGCGTAGGTGTCGCGCAGGCTGCCGTAGCGCTGCCGATCGGCCTGGAGCTTGGCCAGGGCGGTGTCCACGCTCGTCTGCTCGGTGGCCAGGCGCAGGCGATCGCGCTCGTCGAGGGCCCGGTTCTGCCGCTCCAGTTCCCGCAGGTTGGCGCGCTGCTGCTCCAGCTCCTTCTCCAGCACCGGCAGGTAGAGCTCCACCAGCACCTGGCCGCGCTTCACCCGCTCCCCCACCCGGATCGGCAGGCGTCGCACCTGGCCAGCGGCCCGGGCATCGAGCAGGCCGGCATTCTCCGGCAGCAGCAGCACCCCCTTACCCACCACTTCGGTGGGCACCAGCCAGAACGCCGCCCAGGCGCCCACCGCTCCGCCCATCAGCGCCAGGACCACCCCCAGCTGTTGCCGCGGGCCCAGGGAGCGCAACCGGAGCGGGGATCGATTCAGCCAACGGCGGGGAGGGGCCAGCCAGCGGCGGGGGGTGGCCAGCTTGGGGCCGGGGGAGTCCATCGGGCCAGCTTGCAGGCAATCGATCCCGTTGTCAGCCCATGGGGCTGGTCGACCGGCCGATGGTCGCGCCGACGAAGGGCGGTCCTAACGTCGCCCCATGCGCCTGCTCCACACCTCCGACTGGCACCTCGGGCGCAGCTTCCACGGGGCTTCCCTGCTCGACGAGCAGGCCGAGGCGCTGGATCGCATCGTGGAGCTGGCCCGTGAGGGGGGGGTGGATCTGGTGGTGATCGCCGGCGATCTCTACGACCGAGCCATCCCGCCAGCCGAGGCGGTGTCGCTGTTCACCGACACCCTGGCCCGGCTGCGCAGCGCCGGGATCGCTGTTGTGGCGATCGCTGGCAACCATGATTCCCATGTGCGCGTTTCGGTCTACGACCAGCTGCTCTCCGATCTGGGGGTGACGATCCGCGGCGCCGTGACCCGGGCCGCTGAGCCGGTGCTGGTGCAGCCCGGCGGCGGCGGCGCCCCGGTGGCGGTCTACCCGCTGCCCTATTTAGAACCCATGGTGGATGGGCCGCGGCTGCTGACCCGGCTGGAAGACGAGCGGGCGGGTGCGGACCCTGAATCGGCCGGGGATCCGGAGTCACCCCCATCGCGCTTTAACCATGAGGCCACCACCCGCCTGGCCCTCGACCGGATCCGCCGCGACCTCGCCAGCCGGCCGGGCAGCCGCTCGGTGCTGGTGGCCCACACCTTCGTGGCGGGAGGGCTGGGTTCCGATTCCGAGCGGGAGCTGAGCGTGGGCCAGGTGGATCGGGTGAGCGTGGAGGCCTTCGCCGGCTTCGATTACGTGGCCATGGGCCACCTGCATGGCTCCCAGCAGCTGGATGGCCCGCGGCTGGCCTACAGCGGCACGCCCCTGCCCTATTCGTTCTCCGAGGAGCGACACCGCAAGTCGGTGCGGATCGTGGAACTAGCCGCTGATGGCACGCCGGCGGTGGAGGTGGTTCCCCTAGGCGTAGGGCGGAGCCTGCGGACCATCGAGGGCACCCTGGCGACGCTCTGCAGCGATCCGACCTTCGAGGGGGCCCGGGAGGCCCGGGTGCGGGCGATCCTCACCGATGAGGCCCTGCCCCTTCAGGCCATGGCCCGGCTGCGGGAGCGCTTTCCCCATGCGGTGGAGCTGCGCCATCAACCGCCGGCGGTGGAACACTCCAGCGGCGAAGAGCGCAGCCGGCGGATCCGGGAAGCCCGCTCCCCCCTGGAACTGGCCGGCCTCTTCCTGGCCGATCAGCAGGGCCGGCCGGCCACCGCCGCCGAGCTGGATCTGCTGCGACTGGCCCTGGAGGCCGCCGGCCGCGGGGGGGAACGGTGAAGCCCCACCACCTGGTGATCGAGGCCTTCGGCCCCTATGCGGAGCGGGTGTCCATCGACTTCGACGCCCTCAGCGACGAGGGCCTCTTCCTGATCCATGGCAGCACCGGCGCCGGCAAGACCTTCCTGCTCGATGCGATGAGCTTCGCCCTGTATGGGGAAGTGTCGGGGGAGCGGGGCGTGAAGGGCCTCCGCTCTGACCATGCCCCGCCCCAGGCGGTGCCGCGGGTGGAACTCGACTTCTCCGCCGGTGGCGCCCGCTACCGAGTGGAACGCACCCCGCCCTACACCGCCACCAAGCAGCGGGGGAGCGGCACCACCGAGAAGCTGGCGGCGGCCGCCCTCTTCCGGGTGCTGGGTACGGAGCAGCAACCCGTGGCCAGCCGTGCCAGCGAGGTCACCCGGGAGGTGGAGAGGATCGTGGGGCTGAATGCGGCCCAGTTCCGCCAAGTGATCCTGCTGCCCCAGGGCCGCTTCGCCGAGGTGCTGCGCGCCAAGGCTGAGGAGCGCGAAGCCCTGCTCAAGACCCTCTTCGAAACGGAAATCCACGAGCGGGCCGGCAGCTGGCTGGAGGACCAGGCCCGCACGGCCCTGCGGGCGATCGAGGAGCAGAAGCGGCACCTGGCCTGGTTGCGGGAGCAGGCCGCCCAGGAATGGCAGCCCTTCGCCGATCGCGAGGAGCCCAGCCCTGCCACGGCGCGGGATGGGAATGGGGCTTTTACCGATGGATCCGCAGGTGAGCCGGCGGATCCCGTCAGCCCCTACGTCCCGAATGAAGCCCCAGCATTCGCCACGTCGACCGGCCCCAACCGCTCCCAAGACCCCATCGGAGTCGGGAGCAGCACCTCCGGTGAGCCCGGCATACCCACCGACCAGGCCGGCCTCGATCGGCTGCTCGCGCAGATCCGCCGGGTGGTGGCCGCCAGCGAGGAGACCCGCCGCCGGGCCACCGAGGCGCTGGAGCGGGCCCAACGGCACCGCGCCGCTGTGGTGCAGGCGGCGGACCGCTTTGATCGTCGCGCCGCAGCCCGGACCCAACTGGCGGAGCTCGAACCCCAGCAGCCGGCGATCGAAGCCCTGGCCCTGCAGCTGGCCGCTGCCGACCGCGCCGAAGCCCTGCGGCCCAGCCTGGAGGCTGACCAGGCGGCCCGCCGGGACCTTCAAGAGCTGGAGTTCCGCCTGCGGCGGGAACTGGAACGGGCGGCGGCGGTGCGGGATGGGGCCCGGGGCCTGCCGGATGCGGTGGTGGCCCTCGGCCTACTGAGCCTCCCGGAGAGCGTCGATCTGCAGTGCGCCCGAACGGCCCTGGCCACCCGGCGGGTGGAGGTGGAGGGGCTGGCCCGGCAGGCCGAGGAGGCCCGCCAGGCTCGGGACCGGGCCGCCCGGGCCCTAGCGCTGCAGCAGCAAGCCCAGGCCGAGATCGCGCAGCTGCAGCGGCAGCTTCAGCTGCTGAGGGATCAGCGCCTCTCCGCCGAGACAGCGCTGCAGGCCACCCGATCGGCCGCCGATCGCCTCGACGGCCTCACCCAGGCGAAGAACTCCCTGGCTGAACGGGCCCTGGCGAGCCGCCAGGTGCGCAAGGGCCGCCGGCTCGAAGGCGAAGCGATCGAAAGCTTGGGCGCCGCCGAGCAACGGCTTCAGCTGGCCACCACCGCCCTCAAGACGCTGCGCCATCGCCAACTGGCGGGCATGGCGGCGCGGCTAGCCGGCGACCTCAGCGCCGGGAGCCCCTGCCCCGTCTGCGGCTCCAGCCACCACCCCCAACCCGCCCGCAGCGACGCCGACGCGGTGGACGCGGGCCAGATCGAGGCCGCCGAAGCGGCCCTGAGCCAGGCCAGCCAGGAGCAACAGGCCGCCGCGATGCACCTCGCCGACATCCGCATCCGGCTGGAGGCCGTGCTGGAGAAGGCGGGAGCGGCGGCCGAGGATCCGGCAGCGGCCGTCGCTGCTGCCGAACAAGCGGAGCTGGCCCTCACCGCGGCGCGGCAGCAGGCCGAGCGGCTGCCGCAGCTGGAGCGGAGCCTGTCGGAGCAGGCCCGGCAGATCACGACTCTGGAGACCTCCCAGCAGGCGGCCACCACCACCGCGGCGGTGCAGGAGCGCAGCGCCGCCGACGCGATCCAACGAGCCGGAGAGCTGGAGGCTGCCGTGGCGGCCGAGCTGGGTGCGGGGGTGGCGCCCCACCAGGTGCTGGCCAGCCTCAAGGAGGTGGAGGTGGCCCTCGAGACCCTGGCCCGCTCGAGCGAAGCCGGCGCGAGGCTCCACACCCGCCAGGAGCAGGCTGCCGCCCGCTTGGCGCGCGACCTCGCGGCCACCGGCTTCGCCGATGCGGCGGCCCTGGCGGCGGCCATGCAAGGCGAACCCGAGCGAACGGGCTGGCGGCGGCGGATCGAAGCATTCCGCGAGGCGCTCACCAGCCAGCGGGCGATCCTGGCCGCCCCGGACCTGCTGGAGCTACCCGAGCTGCGGCCCGACACGGCCGCAGCTGAGGTTGCCGAAGTCGCCGCAGACGGGGCCCGCACCGCCGCCGTGGAACGCCACAGCGAGGCCCGCGGCGCTGAGGACGACATCCATCGCCTCAGTGAGGAGCACCGCCGGCTTGCCGGAGACCTGGCGGACCAGGAAGCCCGCTCTGAGCTGCTGAGCGACGTGGCCAACCGCTGCCAGGGCAAGACCGCGCCCTACATCTCCCTGCAGCGCTGGGTGCTCTCGGCCTACCTGGCCGAGATCTGCGCCTACGCCAACCAGCGCCTCGACCTGATGACCTCCGGCCGCTACCAACTGCGACTCACCGACGCCGGCGGCCGTGGCGGCCGCAATGCCGGCCTCAACCTGCGGGTGCGCGATGCCTTCACCGGTGAGGAGCGGGAGGTGACCAGCCTCTCGGGGGGCGAAACCTTCCAGGCCTCCCTCGCCCTGGCCCTAGGGGTGGCCGACACGGTGCAGGCCCACTCCGGCGGCGTGCACCTCGATGCCCTGTTCGTGGACGAGGGCTTCGGCAGCCTCGATCCCGACAACCTCCAGCTGGCGATGGATGAACTCGATCGCCTGCGGGAGGGCGGCCGCCTGATCGGGGTGATCAGCCATGTGGCGGCCCTGCGGGAGCGGATCCGCAGCGGCCTCCAGGTGATCGCCACCGACCAGGGCTCCACCCTGCGGGTGGGCAGCACGGCCATGCCCTGACCCTGTCGCCCCTCGATCAGCAGCGCGATAACGCGATAAATCGTCCTGCCGAGCTTGGTCAGAACCCCATCGAGGGCCCGACGCCCCATCAAGGCCCCCTCAGGGCAACCCTTCACAGGCCTCCCCATCGCCGTTGCCATCGAGATAGGTGTGACCCTGGCGCAGCAACTGCTGGGCTCGTGCGTGGGAGCCGATCTCCCGGCAGCGGAAACGGCGCCCTCCGGGCGTGGTGCCATCCGGAATCACGGCGACGCCAGGGCCCCGGCGGAAATCCCAGGGGCGGGTGATGCCGCCCTCCACCTGCCACACGCCATAGCGATGGCGGCTGGCTCGGTACTCGGCCTCCAGGTACTCCCTGGCATCACAGGCGGCCAGGTAACGGCGGTAGGCAAAGGCCTGGCCGTCCTCCACCATCACCAGGTTGATGTTGATGTCGCTGATCACCTCGGCCACGGTGCGGCCGTAGCGGTCGGTGGTCTTGGGCAGGAGCGTGACCTCCTGGCCGATCCGGAGCCGCTGCTGCAGGTAGCGGCGCGCCGCCACCCCATAGGGACCCTGGGCGGTCTCCGGGGCATCGATGCAGGCCAGTCGCACCGTGAGCACCCTGTCGCCCTGGCGCACACGGATGGTGTCGCCATCACCGATCGAGAGCACCACGGCGCGCCGGGACTGGGCGCTTGCCGGCGCCATCAAGGGGGGGGTCAGAGGTGGCTTCAGAGGCACCATCAGACCCAGCAATAGAGCCAGCACAGCCCATGCCATCGGTGGAGTCTGCCCCGGCGGCTCCCGATGCAGCCCCTGCATAAACGGAGCCAGCGTGGTGCCGGCATGGCTGTCTTGGGTCCTTGGCAAAGGCTGCCGGAGGGTTGGAGAGCCCCTTTTCTGACGACTGGGGTTCAGCCCAGTAGCGCAGAGCCCCAACAGCGGCGTTTGAGGGCCAAGGAGAGATAAACCAGACTCACCAACACCGGCACCTCGATCAGCGGACCGATCACCCCGGCCAGGGCCTGCTGGGAGGTGACACCCCAGATGCTGATGCACACGGCGATCGCCAGCTCGAAGTTGTTGCCGGCTGCCGTGAAGGCGAGGGCTGAGGTGCGTGGATAGTCGAGGCCACTTCTCTGCCCCACGAAAAACGCCACGCCCCACATCAGCACGAAATACAGCAGCAACGGGATCGCTACCTGGATCACCTGGGCAGGATTCGAGGTGATCGCCTCACCCTGCAAGGCGAACATCACAACGATCGTGAACAGCAGGCCATAGAGGGCCAAGGGGCCGATCCGCGGCAGAAAGACCTGCTCATACCAGCGAGGCCCCTTAAGGCGCACGCCAAGCAGGCGGGTGAGGAAGCCCGCCACCAGCGGAATCCCCAAAAAGATCAGCACCGCCCGGGCGATCTCCCCGAAGGAGAAGCGCACGATCTCGGTGTCGAGCCCTAGCCAGGCGGGAAGAATCTGCAGGTAGAAGGTGCCGAGCAACGCATAGATCAGCACCTGCAGGATCGAATTGATCGCCACCAGCAGGGCGGCCGCTTCCCGGTTCCCCTGGGCCAGATCAATCCAGATCAGCACCATGGCGATACAGGGAGCGATGCCGATCAGGATCAGCCCGGTGCGAAAGGCCGGCTGATCCGGCAGAAACAACCAGGCCAGGCTGAACATCAGCAACGGCCCGAGGCCCCAGGTAAGCCCCAGGGTGAGGCTGAGCAGCCGCCGATCCCGGGCCATGGAGCCGAGCTCGCCGTAGCGCACCTTGGCCAATACCGGGTACATCATCAGCAGCAGGCCGAGAGCGATGGGGAGGGAGGTGTGCCCCACCTGCACCATGCCCAGCAGCCCCTGCAGGCCGGGTACCAAGCGCCCCAGCAGCAGCCCTGCGGCCATCGCCAGCACAATCCAGAGCGGCAGCAAACGATCCAGCCACGGCAACCGTGCCGCTCCCTCGCGGCCCCTCGCGATCGGATCGGAACGGGTGGGGGCAGGGGTGGCCATGGGGATCGGGAGCCGGTGGTGGTTCGGGGCTGCAGCTGGGAGGGGGTGCTCAGCAGCAGGGCGGAGCCGGGGTACGGCAGCCGGAGGCCAGCTGAGCGAGCCAGTCCTGCAGAGCGATCAGGGCGGCGGGGTCCAAGCGGTAATAGATCCAGCGGCCCTCCTGGCGGGCGCAGATCAGGCCCGCCTCCTTCAGCACCTTGAGATGAAAGGAGAGCTTCGATTGGGCCAGATCCAGGTCGCTGGTGAGATCACACACGCAGCGCTCGCCGTGCTGCAAGGCCTGCACCACCTGAAGGCGGATCGGCTCGGCCAGGGCGCGCAACAGCCGCTGCGCCGGCTCCTGCTCCTGGGCCGGCTCCGGCTTCTGGGCCGCAGGCTCACCCGTTTGGATCGGAGCGGTCGTGGATGCCATGGC
>JBBASH010000054.1:18732-22867 GCA_040399305.1 Cyanobium sp. | reverse complement strand
GTAAGCCGCGATAGCATTCGTGATCTGGTCGCTTGGCTTGTCCGAGAAGGGGGCAAGATTGCGGTAGGCAATGCCGAGATTGTTGTTTGTGTCAGCCCAGTATTGCGGCAGGTCCTTTTTTGTGTAGACCAGTAGGGCATTTTCGTAAGCCTCGATGGCCTTCGTGATCGGCTCGCTTGGAATGTCCGAGAAGAGGGCAAGAGCGCTGTAGGCATTGCCAAAATTGTTGTTGATGGCAGCCCACTCTTGCGGCTGCTCCGCTTGTGTGTAGCTCAGCAGGGCGTTTTCGTAAGCTGCGATGGCATTATTGATCTCCTCGAATGATTTGGCCGAGCTAGGGGCAAGAGCGCGGTTGGCATTGCCGCTTGAGAGGCCGTAGGTGAGGGTGGTGTTGGCGTCGACATCGCCACCGACAAGAGTGCCTGTGATATCAGAGAAGGAATCGTTGGCAGCTGTATCGGTCAGCGAGCCGGCGCTGACAGGCTTCAGTGTGGGCGCATCATTAGCCCCCTGGATGGTGACAGTCAGGCTGGTTGTGCTGCTGGCACCAGCGGCATCAACAACGGAGTAGTTGAAGGAATCGCTGAGGGTATCGCTGGAGCTGGGAAGCGCCTGAACGCTGCTGTTGGCGTTATCGACGCTATAGGTGTAGGAGCCGTCAGCGGCGAGGGTCAGGGAGCCGAAGGTGCCGGTGAGTGCTGCGCCCAGGGTGCCCGCGATGCCGGAGCCGAGGGTGGCGCCGGTGCGGAAGGATTGCACCGTTTTGGTGTCGCCGAAATCAACATCGGTGTCGTTGGTGAGGACGTTGCCGGTGGGATTGGTGCCGGCGGTGGCGTTGCTGATGCCACCGGCTTCTACGGCGGTGGCGGTATCGGCGACGGCGATGGGAACTTCGTTGACGTTGGTGACGGTGATCGCCACGGCCCGGGCGGCGGAGCTCAGGGTGCCATCGGAGGCACTGACGGTGATGTCGTAAAAATTGTTGGCGCCTGCATCGGCCGGCAATTCGAAGTTTGGAGCGCTCTTGAAGGTGACAGCACCGCTGGTGCTGTTGATGTTAAAAAGAGCGGCATCCGTGCCAGCAATCGAATAGGTGAGCGTGCTGCTGGCATCCGGATCACTGGCGGTGGCTTTGTAGACGGTGCCGGTGCCATTTTCAGCGAAGGAAGCAGTAGCGCCGGAGGTGATGGATGGAGCTTCGTTGACGTTGGTGACGCTGATCGTCACAGCCTGGGCGGTGGAGCTCAGGGTGCCATCGGAAGCGGAGACGGTGATGTCGTAGACGTTGTTGGCGCCTGCATCGGCCGGCAATTCGAAGTTGGGCGAATTCTTGAAGGTGACAGCGCCGGAGGTGCTGTTGATGTTGAAGAGGCTGGAATCGGCGCCGCCCAGGGTGTAGGTCGGTGCAGTTCCTTCAGGATCGGAACCTGCGGCTGTGTACACCGTGCCGGTACCGTTTTCGTCGATAGAAGCGGTAGCACCGGAAGTGATGATGGGCGCATCGTTTGATCCCGTGATCGCAAACGCAATCGCTGAAGACAGCGAGGTGTTGCCGGCGGTATCCACGATTTGGACCGTGCCGAAGCCATCGGATGCGGCCTGGTTGGCGGTGAGGGACTGGGTGGCGGGGGCGCTATTGCTCAGGGCATAGGCCACCACGCCGCTGGCGATGGTGAAGGTGGCGGTGCCGTAGGTGCCCGCCTTGGTGTAGGTGACACCGGAATCAGCCGTGCTCCAGCCGTTGCTGGTGAGGTAGGCGGTGTCGAAGGAGGCGGTGGTCAGCGTGTCGGCTTTGGTCAGGGTGATCGTGGCCGCCGCGGTGCCGGAGGTGCCATTGGCGATGCCGCCGGCCTCCACCAGCTGCACCGACTGGCTGCCCACGCTGCTGGTGGGGGCTGCGGTGTCGATCGTGACGAGCCGGCTGGCGGTGTTGCCGACGTTGCCGGCGGTGTCGATCACCCGCACCTGGTAGGTGATGTTGCTGGTGCGAGTGGTGGGATCGGTGTAGGTCCAGGTGGTGGCGGTGGCCGCGCTCACATCGGCCCAGGTGCTGCCATCGGTGGAGATCTGCACCTTCTCGCCGCTGCCCAGACTGCCGTTGCTGCCATTCACCAACAGCGTGGTGTCACTGGTGATGTAATCGCTGGAGGAGCTGCCGGTGTCAGACACCACGGCCGTGATCGCCACCGTGGCGGTGGGGGCAGCGGTATCAACGGTGACCGTGTAGTTGGCAGAAGCCGCTGACACATTGCCGGCCGCATCGGTGGCAGTGGCGTTGAAGGTGTAGGTGCTGGCGTTGGTAAGGGTGGCCGTCGTGAAGGACCAGGCGCCGGAACTATTGGCGCTGGCGGTGCCAAGTGAGGTGCTTCCGTTGTAGAGGGTGACGGTGCTATTGGCTTCTGCGGTACCGGCGAGCACCAGCACGGTGTCATTGGTGGTGCCGCCGCTGGCGACGCCGCCGGTGACGGGGTTGACGTCATCGGTGACGGAGGTGATGGACGGAGCGTTGGGTGCAGCGGTATCGAAGGCCTGGGTGTATTGAGCCGGAGCGGTGGCAACGTTGCCAGCGGCATCGGTTATACCAGTGGTGCTGACATTAACGGTGATGTTTCCGCTCGAGGAAGCGGTGGGAGTGACGACGAGGGTATAGACAGTGCTGCTGACGGCGGTGAAGGTGCCTTTAGTGCCGTTGCCGACGGTGACGTTGCTGGTGGAGAAGCCAGTGACAGCTTCTGAGAAGGTGAAGGTGAATGTCGTGGCCCCCGTCGCCGTGCCAGCGACGTTGTCGGAGATGGTGACGGTTGGCGCGAGGGTATCGAGCGTGAAGGACGTGGTGCCAGCGGAGCTGGCATTGCCTGCGGCATCGGTGGCTGTAGCGGAGACCGAAACGGAGCCGTTACCGAGGGTGGTGAGATCACCAGCGGTGAGGACAACAGCCTGGGCCGAACCAGTGCCAGTACCGGTTTTGGTGACGGTGCCGCCGCCGGAGCGGCTGCACTGCACGGACCAGCTGGCGCCGTTTTCGGCGGAGATGGTGACAACGCCTGTGGCGGCGATGGCTTCTGCGGAAGTAGCGCCACCGGAGACACTGGTGCCAAGGGTCAGGACTGGAGTGCCTGGCGCGACAGTATCGAGCGTGAAGGATGCGGTGCCGGCCGTGCTGGCATTACCGGCGGCATCGGTGGCGGTAGCCGAGACCGAAACGGAGCCATTACCGAGGGTGGTGAGATCACCAGCGGCCAGGACGACAGCCACGGCGGTGGCGCCATTGCCGGTGACGGTTTTGGTGACTGTTCCCGAAGTGCCGGTGAAGACGACCGAAACCGAGGCGCCGGATTCAGCGGTGAGAGTGACAACGCCTGTGGCGGCGATGGCTTCTGCGGAAGTAGCGCCACCTGAGACACCGGTGCCAAGGGTGAGGACTGGTGTGCCTGGCGCGACGGTATCGAGCGTGAAGGACGTGGTGCCGGCCGTGCTGGCATTACCGGCGGCATCGGTGGCGGTAGCGGAGACCGAAACGGAGCCGTTACCGAGGGTGGTGAGATCCCCGGAGGTGAGGACAACAGCCTGGGCCGAACCATTGCCAGTACCGGTTTTGGTGACGGTGCCGCCGCCGGAGCGGCTGAACTGCACGGACCAGCTGGCGCCGTTTTCGGCGGAGATGGTGACAACACCGGCACCGGCGATGGCTTCTGCGGTGGTGGCGCCGTTGGAAACGCCAGTGCCCAGGGCAAGTGTCGGAGCAGCTGGAGCCGTGCGGTCGTAGACGAAGGCAGCGGTGGCCTGTGTGGCTGGGTTACCGGCCGTGTCGCTGACATTGGCGGTGATATTGACGGTGCCTTCCGTGAGGGTTTTGAGCTGCGCGGAGGTGAGAGTGATGGACCAAGCACCACCGGCGGCGATGGTGGCGGTCTGCCCAGTGATCGAGCCGACAGCGACGGTGACGGTGCGACCAACAGCGCCGGCGGAGGTGCCGGAGATGATCAGTGAGGATTCATCTTCTGCGTTGTTGAGGAAGCCATCGGTGGAGATCGGTGTGGTGATCGCCAGGGTGGGAGCGGTGATGTCGTAAACGAAGGAAGCGGTGGCCTGTGTGGCTGGGTTACCGGCCGTGTCGCTGACATTGGCGGTGATA
>JBBASH010000054.1:0-18632 GCA_040399305.1 Cyanobium sp. | reverse complement strand
GCCATCGGTGGAGATCGGTGTGGTGATCGCCAGGGTGGGAGCGGTGATGTCGTAAGTGAAGGAAGCGGTGGCCTGCGTGGCTGGGTTACCCGCCGTGTCGCTGACATTGGCGGTGATATTGACGGTGCCTTCTGTGAGGGTTTTGAGCTGGGCGGAGGTGAGAGTGATGGACCAGGCGCCACCGGCGGCGATGGTGGCGGTCTGCCCAGTGATCGAGCCAACAGCGACGGTGACGGTGCGACCATCAGCGCCGGCGGAGGTGCCGGAGATGATCAGTGAGGATTCATCTTCTGCGTTGTTGAGGAAGCCGTCGGTGGAGATCGGTGTGGTGATCGCCAGGGTGGGAGCGACGCTATCGAGCGTGTAAGTGGTGAAGGTGCTTGCTGCAGTTCCACTGGCTGCTAGGCCGTCGAAGGAAGTCGTGCCCGAAACAGTGGAATTGCCGCTGATATTGGTGGAATAACTGTGGTATCCAAATATATAGTTTTGAGAGTTGTTTGTGGTTGAAGGGTAAGTTTTGGTGGTTCCGCTGTAATTGCCAGAGTTCTCGTTAATGCTGTTATAGGCGGTGCCCTGGTAGATCGAGAACGAAAGCATCCCCTGATAGTTGCCGAGGCTTGCTGCGCTAATGGTCACGGTTGTTCCAGCAGCGCTCTTGGCGGTCTGCCAGTACAAGAGGTTGCCGCTGCCATCTTTGGCGGTGATCAGCGCATCGGTACCCCAGGAATTTGCTGGATTGAAGCTGCCGATGCTGATCGTGTAGCCGCCGCTGATCTCGGAAGCGTTGAGCGTGCCTGCAGGAGCGGCATCGGAGCGTAGTAGGCCGAGGTAGGAAGTGGCGGTGTAGGCGGTGCCGGCGGGTGAGAGGTTGAGGGCAGCATCCCCAACCTGGGCGGTGTAGCTCAGCGCCTGGCCGTTCGTGAAATAGCGATTGTCGGTGAAGCTCCAGGTGCTCTGGCCGCCAGAAACAACAGTAATGCTGGGAGTGCCGAGGAAGGTCGCGCCATCAAAGATGCGCAGGGTTTCACCGCCTGAGATGAAAGCTCCTGCCGTGGCACCGCCGAGGGTGCCGCTCACCACCAGGCCTGTGGTGGCATCGGTGAGCGCACCGGAAGCAATTACGCCGGTCACGCTGCCAGTGTTATCCGTGAGGGCGGTGACCGCCGCGGTGGTTGTGGGCGCGGTGGTGTCAACTGTGATTGCAGTTGAATTCGGCGACGGGGTGGCGGTGGTGTTGCCAGCCTGATCGGTCTGGCGCACGAGGATGGCACCGATGGCGTAGGTACCGGCAGCGAGGGTGAAGGAATTGCCGGAACCGGCGCTCCAGGATGTACCGCTATTGATGCTGTACTCCCACGTGGCGTTGGCTTCGATGCCGGTGACGTTGACGAGGCCATTGTTGGTGATGCCATCGGTGCTGCTAGTGCCGCTGTCGATGGCGAGGGAGAAGCTCGGAGCGCTTGGAGCGGTCGTATCGAGGGTGAAGGAAGTGGTGCCAGCTGTACTGAGATTGCCGGCAACATCAACCTGAGTGGCGGACACGGTGATGCTGCCGTCATCCAGAGTGAGGAGATCACCAGTTGTCAGCGTGACAGACTGAGCCGAACCCGTACCTGAGACGGTTTTGATAAGGGAGCTATTGCCGTCGGAGAAGGTGACGGCGATGGTGGCACCAGATTCACCCGAAACCGTCACCACACCACTGGATTGGGTGACTTCTGTGCTGGAGGCGCCATTGGCTACACCGGTGCCGAGGGCAAGAATCGGAGCTGCCGGTGCTGCTGTATCGAACGTGTAAGCCTGGGTCTTTGCCGTACCGGCATTACCAGCGGCATCGATCACCAGGGATTGAAGCGTGCTGCTGCCGGTGAGGGTGACGCCCGAAAGGGTGAAGGCTGAACCAGAAACACTGGCATAGCGCCAAGTGACGCCGTTATCGATCGACACCTGCAACAGTTCATCGTTGCCGAGACTTGTGGACAGTGTGCCGCTGATGGTCTGAGCGGCGGTGTTGGTGATGAAATCGGAGGTTGTGCCCGTGGTTCCAACGCCTGCGGTATCGGCAGAGAAAGCGAAGGAGGAGATCGTGACCAATGGGGCGGTGGTATCTGTAGTAGTAGCATTGACTGTCTTAAAGTAATTTCCTGAAGTGCTTGAGGATGAAATGCCGGCATAGACATTGCCAGCCAGATCCACCAGCGCTGTGCCGCTAACATCC
The DNA here is from genome assembly GCA_040399305.1 of Cyanobium sp. Classification (GTDB taxonomy): domain Bacteria; phylum Cyanobacteriota; class Cyanobacteriia; order PCC-6307; family Cyanobiaceae; genus Cyanobium. The sequence goes on along the minus strand of JBBASH010000054.1, from coordinate 16,414 downwards.
ACATTGTAAGTGGTGTTTTGGGCGAGAGTGTTGGTTGGCTTGATATAGAGCTTGTTACCTGCGATGGCCCAAGTGCCCGTACCAGTGCTGAACGTCCCCGTGGTGGCCCCTGATGTGAGGGTCATCGCAAAGGTGTCCGTGCCGTTGGTGCCGGTCTGGATATTGACGGTGCCGCCGTTGGCGTAGATATTTTCGCTATAAGTGATGACGATGCCGGTGTTTAATAGAACACCGGTGGCATTAACACCCGGGGAAATGGCTGATTGCGTCGGCGCGGCGGTATCGAGAGCGAAGGAAGTCGTGCCAGCAGCGCTCGCATTCCCAGCAGCATCGGTGGCGGTCGCCGACACCGCAACGGAGCCATTCCCGAGGGTGGTTAGATCACCGGAGGCCAGGGCGACAGCCACGGCAGAGGCACCATTACCGGTGACGGATTTGGTGACTGTTCCAGCGCTGCCGGTGAAGGTGACGGAAACGGAGGAGCCGGATTCAGCGGTGAGGGTGACAACACCGCCAGCGGCGATGGCTTCTGAAGAAGTGGCGCCATTGGAGACGCCGGTGCCGAGGGCAAGGACCGGAGCTGCCGGTGCTGCTGTATCGAATGTGAAAGCCTGGGTCTTTGCCGTACCGGCATTACCAGCGGCATCGATCACCCGGGCTTGAAGCGTGCTGCTGCCGGTGAGGGTGACACCAGACAGGGTGAAGGCTGTACCAGAAACGCTGGCATAGCGCCAGGTGGTGCCGTTATCGATCGACACCTGCAACAGTTCATCGTTGCCGAGGCTTGCGGAGAGGGTGCCGCTGATGGTCTGAGCGGCGGTTTTGGTGATGAAATCTGTGCTGCTTGATCCGGTGTCAGCGGAGAAGGCGAAGTTGGAGATCGTAACCGATGGGCCGGTGCTATCTATGCCGGTGCCTGTTGTTGTCGTAAAGCGGTTGTTTCCTGAGCTGGTTGAGGTGATACCGGCATAGGCATTGCCAGCCTGATCCACCAGCGCGGGAGTCGCTGTGGAAGAGGGTCCGCTAGCCCCGCTGATATCAATGTTGTAGGTGGTGTTTGCAGCGAGGTTGCTGGTCGGCTTGATATAGAGCTTGTTACCTGCGATGGCCCAGGTGCCGGTACCAGTGCTGAACGTCCCCGTGGTGGCCCCTGATGTGAGGGTCATCGCAAAAGTGTCAGTGCCGCTGGTGCCGGTCTGGATGTTGACGGTACCGCCGTTGGCGAAAATATTGGAGTTGTAGGTGATGACGATGCCAGAGTTCAATAGAACACCGGTGCCACCAGCACTAGGGGAAATGGCTGATTGCGACGGTGGGGCGGTATCGATCGTGATCGCCACTGTGGTGGATGTGGCGGAGCTGGTATTTCCTGCCAGATCGGTTTGCCGTACCCGAATGACCCCGGCGGCATAGGTGCCATTGGCAACGGTGAAACTGCTACCGGCACCTGTGGACCAGCTGGTACCGCTATTGATGGAGTATTGCCAAGTGGCATTGGTCTCCAATCCAGTGATCGAGAAGGTGTTGTTAGCGGTGTTTAAATCGACGTTGCTCACCCCTGTATCGACAGGCAAAACCAAGGTGAGAGCAGAGGGGGCAGTGATCTCAATCGTGAATGTTTGGCTGGCAAGTTGGCCTGTAGCAGCCGCAGCGGTGCTGGTATTGAGAACTACGGTGTGAGAGCCGGCTGTTAGGGTGGTTCCTGTGTAGTCGAAGGACCAGCTTGCATTGAATTGGTTGGCTGAAACTGTAACGGTGCCGACCCGGGTGCCATCTATCCAGATATAGAGGTTATTCCCTCTGCCGGTGCTGTAGTATGTCCCTCCAAAGATAAGTGTTTGGTCGTTAGTGATAAAATCTGAGGGTAATCCGTTGTCACTTGTAATCGAGGTGATTGATGCAAGATACACCGCCTGCTCCACCCCCACCTGCACCCCCTCAATCGTCAGCACCGCGGTGTCATCCTCCGCATCAATCAGCGCCCGCTGATCCGCCGTGAGCACCACCCCGGTGACCTCAGCTGCAAACAGCTGGCCCTCATCGCCAGGGCTATCTACACCGCCATTAAGGCGCCGGTCTAAGGCGTGGCCGAATTCCTCCAGCAGGGCGCTGGTGGCCAGGGCGACATCCAGCACGCCGTTGTTGAGCTTGCTGGCATTCACATAGATGCGCTCCGTGCCGGTGTGGCCGATCGCGGCATAGGCGGCGAAGGCGCCAGCGAGTTCGGCATCGCTGCGCAGATCCACCGCGATCTGCAGGCCGGCGCCGCCGATCGTGGTGATCAGCTCCTGCAGGTTGGCCTCAAAGGTGGCCGAATCGGTGCCGGCATGGCCGAACACATCGGCGATTAGGGCATCGCGGTTGTCTTGGCTGAGCAGGTTCGCCAGATAGCGGCTGGCATTGGTGAGCGCCTGCTCCCAGATCGCCTCGGCTTCGGCATTGAGGGGCGTATCGCCCCCATCCAGCACGTATTGCTCTGGGGCCTCCTTGCTGCCGCTGAAGTGCACCAGCAGCGGTGTGCTGCTGGTGAGGCTGCCGTCGCTGACGCTGAGCTGGAAGCTGTCCGTGCCGCTGGCGCTCAGGCCATTCAGGCTCCAGTCGCTCCTGGGCTGGAAGCGATAGCTGCCGCTGCTGCTGTTGAGATAGAGCGTGCCGTAGACACCGGCCTTGCTGAGGTCGTAGCTGATGCCCTCGAAGCTGGCAGCCGCCGCCACGGCGCCTTCAAGGCCATAGCTGAGGCTGGCGCCCTCGGGATCATTGCCCGCCAGGGTGCCGCCGCCGGCGCTGAAGGCATCGAAGCCACGGCTATCCACCAGCGCGATCGCCGCCAGGCTGCCCAGCAGGGGCGCATCGTTCACGGCCACCACCTCGATGCTGCTGCTGAGGTTGGGGTTGGTGGTGTCCAACCCGCCGTTGTCGCTGCCGCCGCTGCCCGCGCCCGTCAGCACCGGATCGCTGTTCTGGGGGGTGGCGTTGCTGTTGTCGGTGTTGGAGAGATCCATGCCAGGGGGGCGGACAACCGCGGAGAGGGTGGATAGGCGTGAGCTACGGGAAGGGGGCTACCGGAGCTTTTCTACATGCCATATAGATAGCACCTACATGAGCTCCGTTGGCTGTGCTGGGGGCCTGCCTTGGCTTTCTTTGGTCCAGGGTTTGGTGAGAATCTGCTGAAAGGCACCGGCCCCTCCTCGGCCCGCGCGCTCCGGCCGGGCTTGGGGGCCGCTGGTTCTGTTGCCTCCAGGTCGTCGGAATCGATTGGGCCGCAATGGTTTTTGCCATCGCGGTGGCGGTTTGGTTCTTCCCCTCTGCAGGGGCGGCGCTGAGGCGATACACGTGGATTGCGGCCTGCCTCCGCTGCATGCGGGCGTGGGATGTAGCGCCGGCGGCGGCGATGTCAGCCCCTGTAGGTGCCGTGGCGAACGTGTTTCGTCGGCTGCGCAATTAGGGCCTTAGGGTGAAATCAATTCATCCCGATCACGAGCCTCGATGAGTGCGGTCTCCCCGCCAAGCGCCGAGGGCTCAGGCTCCCCAGCCGGGGCCCTCGGTGAAGCCAGCGGGTCCGCCAGCGAGCCACCGAGTGATGCCGCGCCCCCGCCGGGCGCCCCCGTGCCCCCCTTCGGCCTGCCGGTGGCCGATCTGGTGGGCCTGCGCTTCTCGGTGGTGCACCTGCGCCTGGCCGGCTACGCCCTGCTGGGGGTGTGGGCCAACGAAATCGTGGGCCTGCTCACCTCTCCCCTCTTGGTGGCGGTGGGCACCCGCCTCCATTACATCTCCCAGGCCCTTGATGTCTCGCCGCTGCTGCTGGTGGCCATCGCCTTGGTGGCCTATCAGGGAGGGCTGCAGCGCAGCCTGCCGGAGCGGCTGCTGCTGCCCCTGCTCTTCGGGCTGCTCCCTCTGCTCAGCGCCATCCATTTCCTGATGGCCCCCGCCAGCATCGCCAATGCGATGACCCTCAGCGCCAAGCAGGAGCAGGTGAGCAAGGCCCAACTGCAGACCATCGATGGCCAGCTCGATCGCGCCGGCCAGGTGTTGCTCACCAGCCAGGATCTTGAGGAGCTGCGCCGGCGCCTTGATGCCATCCCTGGCGTGAGGCTCTCGCCGGCGCCGGACGCCAACCTCGAGCAGGTGCGGCGGGAGGTGCGGGAATCGCTGCTCAACGAGCGTCGTCGTCTGCGCAGCCGCATCGGCACGAACACAGCCCAGGCCCGCAACCAGTTCGCCCGCCGAGCCATCCAGAACGCCAGCCTCGGGGTGCTCGTGGGCCTGATGCTCGCCTGGATGCGCTTTGGTGCCATGCGGGAGATGCAGTTGAGCTCCACCTACCTGGCCTGGGTGATCGTTTCCGACAGCAAGGCCCCCAACCTGCGTGGCCTGAAGAATCTGCTCGCCTTCCAGCAGGCCTGCATGGCCACCTCCTACCTGGGGCTGCTGGAGCGCTTCCTCAGCCGCCGCCGCATCGATGGCAGCGAGAGCGAGCAGCAGCCCGCGCCGATCCTGGAGCCGCTTCCCCTGCCGGAAGCCCCCTGGGAGGGCGGCGTGGAGCGGATCCAGATCAAGCCCGAGCACTGGCGCCGCCAGGCCGGCCTGTTCCGCGGCGGTCTGGATGGGGACCCCACGCCGCAGCCGGCGGAGCCCGGGCCCGGCTGGGATTACGAGGATGTCTTCCCTGATTCGCAGCCCACCCCCGCCCAGAAACGCCGGGGCGAGCGCGACCGGCGACGGGTGAAGGAGGCCCTGGAGCGTTTCTCGGCCACGGTGAGCGATTCCTACGCCGGCTACGACCCGGATGCCGATGTCCAGCGCCAGCCTCGAGGCCGCCGGCCCTCGGCCCGGCAGCTGCGTCAGGCGCGGGAGGCCCTGGAGCGCTTTGCCGCCCAGATCCAGCACGACATGGCCGATCCCAACGCCCTCAGGGACGACGCCCTCCAGGACTCCGCCGATCAGGGGCTCCTCGGCAGCGGCGGCCCGCGGGATCCGGGGCGCCGGGGCCCGGACGACGCTGATCTTGAGGCCAGCCTGCCCGGTTATGCCGCCACCCCCCGACCGGGGGTGCGCCAGCCCAATCCGCTGCGGGTGCTGATCCACTGGGTGAAGACCCACCTCTGATTGTGGCTGGTGATCCTGCCGCCGCTCAGGCCGGCGCCGGCGGTGATCCACGCCGGGGCCTCGCCGGCTAGGCCGGCGGCTGGGATGCGGGCCGGGCCCGGCCGCTGGAGGCCCACTGGCGCAGGGCCTCCAGCTGCTCCCGGGCGGTGCGCGAGAGGGGAACCACCTGGGAGGCGGCGGCGATCAGGTCGGCCTCGCCCGGTTCGCGGCCCTCGGCGAAGGCCAGGTGCATCGCCTCGATCACCGTTTGCTCCAGTTCGGCTCCCGAGAAGCCCTCGGTGCGGTCCACCAGCACCTGCAGGCCGATCCTGTGGGCTGGCCTGCGGCGGCGCAGCTGCAGGTCGAGGATGGCGCCCCGTTCCGCCGGGCTGGGCAGCTCCAGCAGGAAGATCTCGTCGAAGCGGCCCTTGCGCAGCAGCTCGGCCGGCAGCCGTTCCACGGCATTGGCGGTGGCCACCACGAACACGGCGCTGCTCTTCTCCGCCATCCAGGTGAGCACGCTGGCCAGCACCCGCTGGCTGGTGCCGCCATCGCTGCGGCCGTCGCTGCCGCCCCCCACCCCCAGGCCGAAGCCCTTGTCGATCTCATCGATCCAGAGCACGCAGGGGGCCATCGCCTCGGCCCGCTGGATCATCTCCCGCGTGCGGGCCTCGCTGGCCCCCACCAGCCCCGCGAACAACCGCCCCACATCCAGCCGCAGCAGCGGCATGCCCCAGCTGTGGGCGATGGCCTTGGCGGTGAGGCTCTTGCCGGTGCCCTGGGGCCCCACCAGCAGCACACCCCGCGGCAGGGGCAGGCCGTAGCGGCGCGCCTCCTCGCTGAAGGCCCGGTGGCGCTGCTCCAGCCAGTGCTTGAGCGCCTCCAGGCCGCCGATGTCGGCCGGGGTGGCCTCACTGGGGCAGTACTCCAGCAGCTCGCTGCGGGCGATCGCCTGGCGTTTCTCCTCCAGTACCTCGGCCAGATCCGCCTCCCCCAGCCGGCCTCGCTGGGCCAGGGCCCGGGCCGCCAGCTGGCGCACCCGTTGCTCACTGAGGCCGTGGCAGGCGCTGGCCAGCTCGGCCAGCACGCCCGGCTCCAGCGGTTCGCCGCTGGCCGCCGCGATGCTCGCCAGCAGCCGGGCGATCTCGCTGCCATCGGGAAGGGGCAGCTCCAGCACGGCCACGCTGTCCTCCAGTTCGGCCGGCAGGCGCCATTGCGGGGCGGTGATCACCAGGGTGTGGGGACGCTGCCGCAGTTCGGCGGCCAGGTTGCGCAGCCGCCGGCAGATGCCCGCATCGTCGCCGTAGCGGTGGAAATCCTTCAGGAGCAGGATCGCGCCCTGCTCCTCCGGCACCGCGCCCAGCAGGTCGAGGGCGGCCATCGGGTTGCGGCTCGCTTCACCCTCGCGGCCCGGGGCGCCGCGCAGGCCCCCGATGAAGTCCCAGCGGAAGAGGCGCCGCCCCCCCAGCCGCTCCGCCGCCCGCTCCAGCAGCATCTCCACCCGTTCTTCCTCCAGGCTGCGGATCCAGAGGATCGGCGTGCGGGAGCGGATCAGCAGATCCAGCTGGTCGGCCAGGGGGACTGCCATGGGCGCTGGTTCAGCTCTCCTTGAGCTTGCGCAGGGCCGCCCAGCGGCTGTCGCCACTGCCCTCCTCGCTGCTCCAGGCGGCCGGACCCGGGCACTCCGCACCGCAGCGGTTCACCAGGGGGAGCCGCAGGCTGAGCTGCTCGAACAGCCAGCGTTCAGGGTCGAAGTCGCCCTCCGGATCGAGCCGGTCGTCGAGGTCATCCCCTGACGGGGCGAGTTCGGTGGGATCGAGCGGACGGGTGGGGTTGGGCAGGGTGCCGCCTGCCCCGGGGCCGCCGCCGGCTACGGCCAGTTCCAGCAGTTCGTGGGCCTCGGCCCGCAGGGCTTGGTTGAAGTGGTTGAGGCAGCGGTCGCAGCGCAGGGTCACGATGGTGTCCACCGCCCCTTCCACCTCCAGCACACCGCTGTGGTGGTGGGCCGTGAGCTGGCCGCGCACCGGGGTGAGGCTCTCCAGCCCTGCGATCGGCTGGTCCACCTCCCAGTGGCGAGGCGCCGCCAGCAGCCGCAGCTCCGGCAGGGCCACCGGCCGCAGCGGTGGCGGGGAGCCGACGCCGGCGGCGAGACTCATTTGCGGCCCTTCGGCTCGAAAGGCAGCCGCTCGCCCCCACCGCCGGCCGTGGCGGTGGCTGTGGCCGTGACCTGCTTGTCGAGGATCTGCTGGAGGTTCTCCGGCAGGGCCTCGCGGCTGAGGATCCAGGTCTGCAGGCCCTGGAAGATGTTGGCCACCACCATGTAGAGGAGCACCCCGGCGGGAAGCGGGAAAAACAGGAACATCGCCGTGATCATCACCGGCGTGATCTTGTTGGCGGTGGACTGCTGCGGATTGGCCGGCATCCCCATCCCCGAGAGGATTTGGGAGATGAACAGGCTGGCGCCGAAGGCCGCCACCAGGAAGGCGATATCCCAGTTCACCGCCCCGTCAGTCATGAAGCCCACCTGGCCCAAGGCCTTGATGAACAGGAAGCCGCTGCGGGCCGCCAGGCCGGGGATTGTGGCCTCCACCGTGGCGTCACCGGGGGTGAGAGCGGTGATCGTGCCGTCGTCGGCCACGCTCACCACCCCTTCCCCCTTGGTCACGTTCCAATGGGGCTGGTAGGCCTCGCCGTTCTCCACCCCGGAGAGCACCGAGGCGTAGCTGCCCCCTTCGCGGGTGTGCAGGGCCACCGTTTCGGTGTCGCCCACGCCCAGCTTCGTGCCCTTCTCCAGGGTGCCGATCACCGGCACATGGCTGGTGCTGGTCACGAAGATCGAATGGCTGGGCGTGTTGAAGGGCTTCGGCTCCACCGCAGCGATCTGATCGGCCGGCAGCACCTTGAGGTTGAAGGTGTAGGGCACATCGGCGAACGGTGAGCCCCGCAGGGTGGCGAACAGCGCGAACAAGATCGGCATCTGCACCACCAGGGGCAGACAGCCCGCGAGGGGGCTGCCGAACTCCTTCATCAGCTTGCCCAGCTCCTCCTGTTGCTTGGTGGGGTTGTTGGCGTACTTGCTCTTGATCTCCGCCTGGCGCTGCTGCATCACCGGCTGGGCGATGCGCATACGGCGGGCACTGCGGATCGAGCCGGCACTGAGCGGGAAGAGCGCCAGCCGGATCACCACCGTGAGGGCGACGATCGCCAGGCCGTAGCTGGGCACCAATCCATAGAAGAAATCGAGGATCGGGAGCAGCAGGTTGTCGGAGATGTAGCCGATCACAGCAAAGGAGGGCTGGGGGAAGGGTGGGTGGTTGCCGGGGCCAGTGTGCCCCAGCACAGGGGTGAATCAGGCGGTGGCCCGGGACGTATCCCCGAACCCTGGGGAGGGCCGGCCGGCCGGCGCTGAAGCGCGCGCCTGGCGTCGCTCCTCGATGTAGGCCTCCAGCTCCCGGAAGCGGGGCACCGAGCGCATCTCGAGCCGGCTGCCATCGTTGAGCACCAGCACCATGTCGCCCCAGGCGCCGAAGCCCCGCGGCACCGAGAGCACCTCCCGGATCTGGGAGTACACCACCTGGGTGCGATCCCGGCCTAACCAGCCGCCACTCACCGAGATCCGGCGGCTGGTGATGCGATAGCGCAGCCAGAGGGCCCGCACGATCGCTCCCACGGCGACCGGCAGGCCGGTCACGGTGAGGCCGATCAGCAGGCTCAGCACCAGGTCGCCCCGGGCCGGACCGCCCTCGTAGTACACGGATTCGCCGCTGGAGAGGCTGGCGGGTTCGCTGGGCGTAGAGGGCGTAGAGGGCGCTGCTGCTGCGGCGGCATTCCCGGCCGTGGGGCCCGGGTCAGGGAGGCGATCCTGGTTCATGGAGCAGGCCTGCCTTGCGCAAGAGGTTCGTGCATTCTTCCAGCAGCCGAGGCTCCGCTGTGGACGCGGCCTCCGGTTTGAGGCTCAGCAGCAGCCAGAGGGGGTAAGTGCCTTGGGGGGCCTGTCGCAGCAGATGGGCGTGAAGCAGGCGCCGCAGACGGTTGCGTCTTACGGAGCGCTTGCTCACCTTGCTACTCACCACCACGGCGCAGCGCCAGGGGCTTGGGCTGCGGTTGCGGTCGGACGGGGGAAGGAGTTCGGCTTGGGCCTGGAGCAGGCGCAACATCATGACCTCGCCGTGGAAGCGACGCCCCTGGCGGTAAAGCCGATCGAAGGGTCGTTGCCCCCGCAGCCGATGCCGCTGTGGCAGAGACACCGACCCTGCCCGGCTCAGACCGCCAAACGGGCCCGTCCGCGGCGGCGGCGGGTGCGGATCACACGGCGGCCGGTGTGGCTGCGCATCCGCACGCGGAAGCCAGACACACGCTTGCGTTTCCGGCTCGTTCCTTCCAGGGTGCGCTTCGTCATGACGTTGGCTTCTCAGCCCGCCACCCTATCAGGCGCCCCCTGCACTCAATTGGGCTCGATCTCGATCAGCCAGCTGCCCAGATAGCCCGAGATCGGCACCTCGCCCGGGGCCTGGGCCAGGGCGTTGAACTGGAACATGCCGGCGTTGAAGGGATTGAACAGGGTCATCAGGACCCCCACCGTGCCATCCACCGGGATCGGGGTCTCGGGGAACACCTCGATGGCCTTGCCACCCGGACTCACCTCGATCGTGGCGGCCAGCTTCTTCTCGCAGCGCGTGCGCTTGGTCATGCCGCCGCTGCTCATGCGGCAGAGCTGAATCATTTTGGGATCGATCTTGGCGTCGAAGTAATCGGGGATCGTGATCGTGAGCTTGAGGATCGCCGTCTTGCGGTCCTTCGGACGCAGGATCAGGTAGTAGTCGGAGCGCTGCTGCCGGATCGTGTTGGTGACGAAGTAATAGAGCTTGTTGTAGTCCTTGTTGTTGTCCCAGCGGAACTCCACCAGGCCCGAGGTGCCCTGGGCCCGGGCGCTGCCGCCGCTGCTTCCCAGGCCAGGGATCGCGCCGGGCAGCTGGGTGGTCGCCAGCGCCAGGCTGGCGGCGGCCCCGAAGGCGGTGGCCCTGCCCAGCAGGCTGCCAGCCACGCCCCGGAGGCGGGGCCTGCCTGCGGAGCCGCGGAGGGCCTGACGGATCGCCCCGAGGGGTCGGAAGGGGGCCATGGGCTGGGGCGAATTGAGTGAATCGATTCTCAACAGGGTGATTCACCCCCCGCCTGTGGAGTGGTCGGCGGGGGAGCTGGCTGGGGGTGGGATTTCCGCACCGGCCACCAGCGGCCTCAGCTGTCCTTCACCAAATCGGGCCGCAGTCGGGTGGCATCGCGCAGGTAGGTGTGGGCCACCTCCCGCTCCACCGGCAGCCAGGCATGGGCCAATAGCCGGATGCAGCGCTCCAGGTCGCCCGCCACGGCCATCTGCTGGCAGTCGAGCAGGGCCACCCCGCCCCAGTCGGCCCGGCGGCGGGCGATGGCGGCCGGGAAGCAGGCATCGAGATCGGTGGTCACCGAGAACGTCACCGAAAGCACCCGCTCTCCCTCCAACCCGTTGCGCCGCACCAGTTCCTCGATCAGCTCGGCCACGGCCTCGCCGATCGCCTCGCTGGTGTTGGCGGTGACGGTGGTGGCACCCCGCAGGGCGCGCAGGGTCCAGGCGGTGTCGGTCATGGCCGGAACAGCCAGAGGGGCTGGCCGGACCAGTCCAGTTCGAGCCGCAGGGCGGTGCTGATCGTCTCCAGCAGGCTGCGGCCCGGCACCAGGCCCGCCAGGCGGCCGGGAGCCTTGCCAAAGGTCACCGTCTTGCAGTGCTCCGGGTCGAGGCCGGCCAGCTCGGCGGCCAGGCGGCGGGCCCGCTCCTCATCGCCCAGTTCATCCACCAGGCCGAGCTCGCGGGCCTGGGCGCCGCTGAACACGCGGCCATCGGCGAAGCGGCGCACCACCTCCTCCTCCAGGCCCCTCCCCTGGGCCACCGCTGTCACGAACTGGCCGTAGCTCGAATCGATCAGCTCCTGCAGCAGCCCCCGCTCCGCCTCGCTCAGGGCCCGGTCGGGCGAAAGAATGTCTTTGTAGATGCCGCTCTTCACCGTTTCGAAGCGCACGCCGATCCGCTCCAGCAGACGCGAGAGGTCGTTGCCGCGAAGGATCACGCCGATCGAGCCGGTGATGGTGCCGGGATTGGCCACGATCTTTTCCGCTGCCACCCCCACATACACCCCTCCGGAGGCGGAGATGTTGCCGAAGCTGGCCACCACCCGGCAGCCCTTCTCCCGCAGGCGCAGCAGGGCGGCATGGATCTCCTGGCTGTCGCCCACCGTGCCGCCCGGGGTGTCGAGGCGCAGCAGCAGGGCCGGACATTCGCGCCGGCTCACCTGATCGAGGGCCTTGAGCACCCGGGTGCGGGTGCCTCCGGCGATCGGACCCTCGATCGCGATCCGGGCCAGGGTGCGGCGGGTCTTGCGGCGCCAGGGCCAGGGCATGGGATCAGGGTGGTTTGATCGGATCTTAAAAAGAGGGCTCGCATCCGGCCCGCCGCCGGCCCCAGGCCCGACCCTTTCCTATGGCCCAGGCCGACCCGGCACTCCCCCTCCCCCCGCTGCTGCGCTGGCTGCTGATGCTGCTGCCCTTCGCGCTCTGGGGCACGGCCATGGCGGCGATGAAGCCCCTGCTGGAGGGGGGCGACCCCCTACTGGTGGCCAGCCTGCGGTTGCTGCCCGCGGCCCTGGTGCTGCTCCTGGTGGCCCGGCTCCTGGGCCGCTCCCTGCGGGTGGATCCCGGCGACCTCCCCGCTCTGATCGCCTTCGCCTTCGTGGATGCCACCCTGTTCCAGGGATTGCTGGCCAGGGGCCTCGGCCAGACCGGCGCCGGGCTGGGCTCGGTGCTGATCGATTCCCAGCCGCTGCTGGTGGCCTTGCTGGCGCGGGCCCTGTTCGGGGAGGCCATCAATCCGGTGGGCTGGTTGGGGCTGCTCTTGGGGCTGCTCGGAATCGTCTGTCTCGGTTTGCCGCCGGAGCTGCTGCGCCAGTGGTGGCTGGAGGGCCCAGCCGTGGAGGGCCTGCACCCCTGGAGCCATGGCGAGGCCTGGATGCTGGGGGCCGCCGCCGCCATGGCGGTGGGCACGGTGCTCTGCCGCTATGCCACTCGCCGCAGTGATCCGGTGGCCATCACCGCCTGGCACATGCTGCTGGGGGGGGTGCCGCTGCTGCTGGCCGTGGCCCTGGGCCCGCTTCTGGCGCCGGGAGGATCGGTGGCGGCGGTTCTCGATGCCCTGCGCCCGGCCTGGAGCGCTCTCGATTGGGGCCTGATGGCCTACGCCTCCCTGTTCGGCAGCGCTCTTGCCTATGGGCTCTTCTTCACCTTTGCCAGCCGCGGCGACCTCACCGGCTTCACCGCCCTCACCTTCCTCACCCCGGTGTTCGCCCTGCTCTGCGGCTTCCTGCTGCTGGAGGAGCGGCTCGCTCCGCTGCAGTGGCTCGGAGCCGCCTTGGCGCTGGTTTCCGTGCTGCTGATCAACCGGCGGGGCCAGCTCTGGCAGCCCGCGGTGGCCGGAGCTGGCGGCGGGGGGGCCGGCGGGGCGGCCGGTCCCGTCGCTACGGAGGGAGGCGAGGCGAGTGGCCCCGCCCAGCAGACGGAGGCGCGCTGATGGGCGGATGGTTCCACCGTCGGGGCGGCCGGGTGGTCCTGCTGGTCACCCTGTTGCTGGGTCTGCTCCTGTTCGTGGGGCGGCTGGGAAGCACGGGGCTGGTGGATGAAACCCCGCCCCTCTTCGCCGCCTCCGCCCGGGCGATGGCCGCAACGGGCGACTGGCTGGTGCCCCAGGTGAACGGTCTACCCCGCTACGACAAGCCACCGCTGGTGTACTGGCTGATGGCCCTGGTCCATCACCTGCCGGGCCACTCCCGCTGGGATCCCCTCGGCAGCTGGGCCGCTGGCCTGCCCTCCGCCCTGGCCACGGTGGGGCTGATGCTGCTGCTGGCCGACACGCTGTGGCGCTGGCCCCAGGCTGCCCGCGGGCGCGCCGGTGCTCCGGCTGCTGCGCTGGACCCATTAGCGCCGCCCCTGGTGGCCGCCCTGGCCTTCGCCCTCTCCCCCCTGGTGCTCCTGTGGAGCCGGATCGGCGTCAGCGACGCCCTGTTCACTGCCACCCTGGCCTCCAGCCTGCTGCTTTGCTGGCGCACCTATGCCGATCCCGGTTCCCGCTGGTGGAGCCCCTGGCCGGTGCTGGCCCTGGCGGTGCTCACCAAGGGGCCGGTGGCCCTGGTGCTGATGGCCCTCACGCTGCTGCTCTTCGCCGCGCTGCAGGCGGATGCGGCCACCCTGCGGCGCCGGCTGCGCCCCCTCACCGGGATCGCCCTGGCGGCCTTGCTGGCCCTGCCCTGGTATGGCCTGGCCCTGCTGCGGGAGGGGCGCCCCTTCTGGGACAGCTTCTTCGGCTACCACAACCTCCAGCGCTTCACCGCGGTGGTGAACAACCACCTCCAGCCCTGGTGGTTCTTCGGGCCGATCCTCGTGGTGGCCAGCCTGCCCGTCACCCCTCTGCTGCTGCTGGGGCTGAGGCGGGCACTGGGTCCCTGGCCCCTGCGCTCCGTGCCCCCTGCGGTTTCCCTCCTTCGCTTCGCGGCCTGCTGGTTGCTGGCCGTGCTCGCGTTCTTCACCATCGCCGCCACCAAGCTGCCGAGCTACTGGCTGCCGGCCACGCCGGCGGCGGGTCTGCTGATCCTGCTGGCCGGTAGCGGTGGGCCTACTGCACCGGCCCTGGAGGTCGGGGCCCGGGAGGCGGGGCGTCGGGGGCTCGGCGGTTCGGGGTCTGGCCATTCACGCGATCGCGCCCTCGAACGGGCCTGGACCATGAGCCTGGCGCTCTGCGCTCTGCTCGGTCTGGCCTACCTGGCCGGCCCCCTCTGGGTTCCGCTGATCCAGGACCCCGAGCTGGCCACCCTGCCCGCCGGGATCCTGGCCAGCGGACGGTTGCCCCTGGCCGCTGCCTGTTATCTGCTGGCCGCCACCCTCGGCTGGTGCTGGCGCCGCGGCCCCTGGCCCCTGCCGCTGCTGCTGCTCCAGCTCCCCCTGGTGGCCTTCGTGCCGTTGGTGCTGCTGCCGCTCTGGCACTTGGGCGATCAGGTGCGCGGCGCTCCGGTGCGGGCCATGGCGGAGGCCGTGCGGCACCAGGCCCGACCCGGTGAGCCCGTGGCGATGGTGGGGATCCTGAAGCCTTCGCTGCACTACTACAGCCGCCGGGTGGTGCTCTACGAGGGCACCCCCCCGGAGGGGCCGATCAACCTGGCCGATCGGTTGCGGCGGGAGCGCCGCGCTGGCCAGCTTCCCAGCTCAGCGGCGCAGCAACCCACCGTGCTGCTGGTGATCGATGGGGCCACCGCCGCCCTTCCCCACTGGCGGGGGTTGGGGACCTCGGAGCTGGCCCGCAGCGGGCTCTATCGCCTCTGGCGGGTCGATCGGCGGCGGTTGGAGGCCCGGGCGGTGGAGCTGGCCCGGGGGGGCCTCAACTCCACCTGGTGGCAGCCCCGGCCGGAGCGCTACTGAAGGGGGCATCCCCGCGTTCCGCCCGGCTGGGTTCCGGCCCGGAAGAGCGGCCTCGCGCCGATGATGGATACCCCGGCCCTTCCGCCGATGCGGCGCACCACCCGTTTCCGCCAGCTGCTGGCGGACCCCGAGATCCTGGTGATGCCCTGCTGCCACGACGGACTCTCGGCCAGGGTGCTCGAGCAGGCCGGTTTTGCGGCGATCGCCGCGGCGGGCTTCGGCCTCTCCGGCAGCCTGCTGGGCATGCCCGACATCGGCCTGCTGGAGGGCCAGGAGCTGATCGCCCAGTACGCCCGCATCTGTGCCGCCGTGGCCATTCCGGTGTTCGTGGATCTCGATACGGGCTTCGGCGATCTGAACAACGTGGTGCGGGCCGTGCAGGCGGCGGAGCGGGCCGGCGCTGCGGCGCTGTTTCTGGAGGATCAGACCTTCCCGAAGCGCTGCGGCCACATGGCCGGCAAGCAGGTGGTGCCCGTGGAGGCGTACCTGCCCAAGCTGCGGGCCGCCCTCGCCGCCCGCCGCGATCCCGATCTGGTGATCACCGCCCGCACCGATGCCGCCAGCGTTCATGGCCTGGAGGAGGCCCTGCGTCGCGCCCGCCTCTATGCCGAGGCCGGCGCCGACCTGGTGTTTGTGGAGGCGCTCTCCACGGTGGAGGAGATGCGCGCCGCCAATGCCGTGCTCGCCGCCTGCGGCACCGCCAGCATGGCCAACCTGATCGAGGGCGGCCGCACCCCAATGCTGGATGCCGCGACCCTGCAGGCGCTGGGCTACGCGCTGGTGGCCCACCCCTGCGGTTCGGTGTTCAGCGCGGCCCGCGCTCTTCAGGACTGGGCTGCCCACCTGAAGGTCCACGGCAGCAGCGCCGGATTCCAGGAGCGGATGCTGGATTTCGAGGCCTACAACGCCCTAGTGGGGCTCGACGCGATCCGGGCCCGGCAGGCGGAGCTGGAGGGGGGGTGACCGCGCGGCGGTGCTCCGCTCAGGCCACCACAGGCGCCTGGGTGAGGTCGTTGTAGAGCCTTTCAAGGGCATCGATGTTGCGGGTGAGGGTGTAGCGCTCGATCACCCGCGCCCGGGCGCGGCGCCCCAGTTCGGCGGTGAGCACCGGCTGCTCGCGCAGCACCGGCAGCAGGGTGCGCAGCTGGGTGGTGACCCCCTGGGTGCTGATCACGATCCCCGCTCCACCCTCCAGCACCTCGCCATCGGCACCGGCATCGGTGGCCACGCAGGCGGTTCCGGCCGCCATCGCCTCCAGTAGGGCCAGCGATAGACCCTCCACCAGCGAGGGCAGCAGGAACACCTCCGCCAGCTGCAGCAGGGCGATCCTGCGCTCCAGGCTGGCCTCGAAGCCCCACCACTCCACATCCGGCTCGCTGGGGTTCTGCAGGGAGGCCCGCAGGGGGCCATCGCCCACGATCAGCAGCACACAGCCCGCCGGTCGCACCAGCCGCCAGGCCTTGAGCAGCGCCTCCAGGTTCTTCTCCGTGGTGATGCGGCCCATGTAGAGAAAAACCCGGCGGCCGGCGTAGCGGCGGCGCAGGTCGCTGAGAACCGGGCCCGGAGTCCCTGGGGCCGGCGACCAAAGGTCGGTGTCGACCCCGTTGGGGATCACCGCCAGCCGCTCCCTTCGCACCCCCAGCCGCTCGAGCATCTCCGCCTGGAGCTCGGAGAACACGATCACCCGGTCGAAGCGGGCCAGGGAGGGGGCGTAGAGCTGGTAGGTGAGCTGCTGGGTGCCGGCGCTCAGGTTGCGCAGGCTGGCGTCGAAGGCGGGATGGAAGGTGGCCACCAGCGGCAATCCCAGCTGCTGGCAGAGGTCGGGGAGCCGGAAGTCGAG
>JBBASH010000053.1:0-22909 GCA_040399305.1 Cyanobium sp. | reverse complement strand
CAGGATCGCGCCGGAGTCTGGATCGAGCAGAAGCTGCATCCACTTGAGCTGGGCGGTCAATGGCGGTGGGGGATCCATCGAACACCTTCTCGGCCAGGACAAACGAGCGATCACGCTGCGTTCGCAGTGATGCAAGCCATTCTCTTGCAGATTCCTGGCTTCTCCGCCTCAGAACCCCCTTCCCAGGGCTCCGTACTCCTTCGCCGCGTGCCGCAACAGCGCCAGCGCCTCCCCCTCCAGCCGCTGTTGCTGTTCCGGATCGAGGCCCATCACCTTCTGGATCTGGCGCGGGTTGAGAGGGTGCTCGCGCAGGTAGCGGTGCCACAGCAGCCGGTGTTGCTCCGCGCTGAGGCGCTTCAGCAGCAACGGCAACAGGGAGCGCTCCGGGTCGGCGCCACCAGCTGGAATGGCGATCCGCTCCAGCAGCGGCTGAGCCTCGCCGTCATCGCCGGCCCCGCCGCCGGGGCGGTCCAGCTCGGCGGTGGCCGTTCGCCACCAGATCAGCAGCAACTCCTGCAGCTGAGACGTCTTCACCGAGGTGTTGCGAGTTCCGCAGCGCGCCGCCAACCAGTCCAGGCTGGGCAACGAGCCCGTGAGCGTCTGCTGCTCCCGAGCCAGCCGCTGCGCCCTCGGCACCAGGGCCGCCTTGTCGTGGGGCAGGCGGATCATCCGGCGCCCCCGCCGCTCGTGCTCGGAAAAGCCGCGCCGCACCCAGAAGCTGGCGTAGGTGGAGAAGCAATAGCCGCGGCTGGGGTCGTACTTCTCGGCTGCCCGCACCAGGGCGATGGCCGCCTCCTGGAAGGCATCGGCGGTGCCCTCATCCTCCGGTGGCAACGAGGAGCGATGGCGGCCCCAGGTGTGGCTGATCAGGCGCAGGTTGTGGCGCACCAGCTGGTCCCGCGCCCGTAGCGCCCTCCGGCGCACTGGCTCCGGGGCGTGATCCGGGCCAGCGGGGTGCTGCTGCCAGCGGTGGATGCGGCGGGCGAGCTCCAGCACCGTCCGCTCAGAGAGCGGCTGGTGGCGGCTGCAGGAATCCAGCCAGGCCCGCACCGAGGGGGCCGTGCGGCTCTGGGAGAGCACTGGGGCATGGTGGGCGGCGGTTGCCGCTGGGAACGACTTGGCCATGGGGATGGATCGCTAGAAGCGATCGGATGCGTGATGGCCGCGATTGTGCCAATTGCAACTCACATCGGCAATGGTGCAGGCTGCAATCCTGTCAGGCTTTGCTGATCAGCCTGGTGCAGGGGAGATCAGTTGTCTTGCGATGGCTCCAGGCCCAGATACAGGCATAAGCCCGCATCAATTGCTTCCAGCTCTTGAGGTGATACCAGGCCGTAGCGCTTGCGAATGCGCTGTTTGTCGATCGAGCGCAACTGATCGACCAGGGCGGTCGATGGTTTGGTCAGACCGCTTGGCCCCGGTGCCAGGGAGGGGTAGAGCGCTCCGGTCGCGGGGGTACCTGTCACCGGAACCACGGCAATCAGAGGAAAGCGTTGGCTGCTGTTGACCGCGGCGTCACTGACGACCACGCAGGGCCTGGTGCCTTGCTGTTCATGACCCAGGGTGGGTTCTAGATCCACCAGGATCAGGGTGCCTCGATCCAGGGTCACGCCCGTGGCTCCTGCCAACCCTGGCCAGGACTCCAACGCACTGGCACACCAGCCGCAGGGTCGAGCAGATCGGCATCACCTATTGGAAGACTCTCCGCCCAGGACTGCAGGCCGAGCGATGCGGTGGCGATGCTGTCGGGATGGGGATCCTCCAGCGAACGTTGGAGTTCCTGGCGCTGCCGGCGCTTCAGTTCGTGCCGAACGGCCTCGGCAATGAAGCGGCTGCGGTTGCGCTCGTAGCGATCGATGCCAGCCACCAACTCGGCCGGCATCGTCACCGTGACCCTCTCGGATGGCGTGGCCGCGATCGCCATGAGTATGCGTCAAAGTATGATCATACCGCAGAATCGCTGATCTTGGTCAACGCGATCCCGCTGCGCAGTCATCCCCCAGCGCTCAATCCTCCTTTGAGGGCTCCTTTGCCGTTGACCGCCGCCTCCGGGCCCTGGCGATGGGCGTCACCGTCGCAACGGGACGCTTCTGCTCGCGCGCCAGCTCCAGCAGCGCATCGGCCAGCTCCCAAGGCCCCTGCTCCAGGGCCAAGACCTCGATGGCTGCGGCGCTGATCCGCTCCCATTCCTCAGTCAGTTGCCTTGGGCTGTAGTCGTCCATGCCGCCGATCACCCGCACCAAGCGCTCCGCCCCGGCCGGCTCGCCCTCCCAGGCCTCCTGTAGCCGCCGCGATGCTTCCCGGAAGCCCAGCCCCCGCTGGCTGATCTGCCCGTCCAGCCACTCGCCGATCAGGCCGCACAACAGCTCCGCCTCCTCGGGGGTGAGGGTGCGGGGGATCTCGATCGGCAGGCGCAGGTAGCCCAGGTAGATCGCCATCAGTTCCCCGGCGCCAATGGGGCTCTGGCTGGCTGGCTCCACCAGCGGCTGGTACGCCGTCAGGATCCCCTCCAGCCTTGGCGTCAGGGCGGCCGTGCCCAGCCGCTTGAGCAACTCGGGCTGATGACGATGCACCCAGGCCGCATGGTTGATCCGCCCCAGGGCATCCACCGCCTTGGTGCCGAGCATCCGCACCTTGTTGTTGCGCATGTGCGAGATCTGCGAGGTGTGCAGGTTTCCCGGCTCGTTGCAGGCCCAATCCGCCAGCTCGCTCAGCTGCGGGTGGCTCACGTGGCGCAGCAGGAACAGCAAGGCCTCACTGAAGTGCAGCCGTCCGGCCTCCCGGCGCTCCGCACCGGAGAGCTGCAGCAACCCCTCCTCCGGCAGGAAGGAGGGCCAAGGCGTGGCGGCGGCGTGCACGGGGAGGCTTGTAGCAGTTCACACACTATGCCTTATTCAATTGGGTTTGGCATCTTGCCTTTACGGATGGCCATAGGCCTGCTCTCCCGTATCTAGATATGTGCTCTGTTCCGTATCGGACCACACCATCATTGGCTGGCGGTTGTTCAGCCGTTGGTTCTCCACGGCCCAGCCAGAACCACCGGTGGTTTTGATCGCAGGGTCTGCAGTGCCCAACCGGTAGGGCCTGGGTTGCCCTGCTGGCTGGGTACCCAGTGCCCCGCTGCGGGGTAGTGGAGGCCCCCCTCTTAAAAGGAAAAGAAGAAAGAGAAAGAAAAACAGCCCAAGCCGCCTTCAGGGGAAGAAGAAACCCAAAGAGGCCATGGAGCAGCCCAGGGAGAGAGCAGCCCTTCCAAAGCCCCTGAGCAAGCTCCTGAGAAAGCCTCCAGGCCTTGATCCCTGATCTCCGTTGCCCAGCTGTCTGACTTGCCTGGCTCTGAACCGAGCAGTTCACCGAAAGGGTCTGGGTAGCCTCCTCTGTCAGAACTCGAACGATGGCTCTGCAGTTCTTTGCAGTGCACAGCGAGGCCCTCGCCACCACCCACGACGCCCTGCAGCGCCATGCCAGCGCCCATGGGTTGCGGCCTCCTGGCCCGACCCGGGCACTGCGCATCGCCCAGCTCTTTGGCCATCTGCAGCTGCGCTCTGCTGGCCGCTCCAGCGTTGTGGTGGCCCTCTCGGAACTGGCCGCCACCTGGCGGTTTCAGCCCAGGCAGTTGCGCCAGGACCTTGCCCTGCTCCAGGCCCTCGGCTGGCTGAGCGCCAGGGGCACCACCCGCGGCACGGTGATCAGCCTGAGCGGCCCGGAGCCAGCTGATCGCGCTGATGGCCAGCCAGCCCAGGGCTTCCCAGAGCCAGCGGCTCCCCATCCAGCCAAGACAGAGCCAGCGGCTCCCTGTGCAGCCCAGCCCGAGCCAGAGGCCTCCCGCACAGCTCCGCCGGCTCCTGTGGCTCCCCGCGCAGCCCAACCCGACCCGACGGCGCAATCCGTCCCGGCTACGGCGCCCAGGCCGGCCACACCTGTCAGCAGTCCATCCCCGCCGGAGAAGCCAGCGGCTTCAAAGGCCGACGACTCCCGCGACCTGCTGCAGCGCCTGGCCGGGCTCTACAACCAGCACCGGCCCTCCACCTGGCCTGCGTACCAGCCGCGGGGCAACGGCCTGGGCACCAAGTTGCGCCAGGCCCTGCGCCAGGCCGGCAGTGCCGATGCCCTCGCCGACACCCTGACGGCGGCGCTGCAGTCGATGCCGCCCTTCTGGCGGACCACCTACCCCCAGGGCCGCAGCGGTTCGGAGTGCATGGCGGCGTTGTTCAGCACCGACCGGGGCTGCGCCGGCCTGGGGGTGGAGTTCTGGCATCTCTTCTCGTGGGCGCAGGCGGCGCTGGATTGCAGCGCCGACTCCGGCGGCGACTGGAGCGATCCGGACACCTCGGAACGACCCGCCATGGCTGCGGGCCATCCAGGTGATGAGCTCAATAGGGCCCGCAGGCTCTTCCTCTGGGACAGCGGCGTCTGGCGCGGCCAGGGCCGGGAGGCACTGCTGCTCAGCCAACAGCAAAAACGCGAGCTCGCCCTGTTGCTGGAGGCCAGCGGCGAGGGGATCCCCGGTACGGCCGAGCAGCAGTTCCTTGATCCCGAGCCGGAGCCCGATCCCGAGCCCCCCGAGCTGCCTGAGCTGCCCAAGGCCCCTGCACCATCAGCGGCGCCGTCAGAGGCGGGCATGGCTGGGAATGGCCAACCGGAGCCGCACCACGGCCCGCCAAGGGGAGCTCACCACAGCGCCGATCGGAGCGCCAACAGCCCCTCTCCCGTCCAGCCGCCCCATTCGCGCCCGTCGCGGCGACGACGGCCAGGCCACCGCAAGCCGTCGCTGCAGCACCAGCGTGCAGGCCCTTGAGCCACCAATCACTCCCCAGCCCGCCCCATCGCCCCCACCAGTCCATCCACCGTGAGCAGTGACCATGAGCCAACCAACCGCAGCCCAGAGCAGCGTTTCCACCGCTCCTGCTGAACCAGCCGATTGCACCCAGCCAGCCAGGGCAGTTCCGCCTTCTCCATCAAGGCGAGGACGCTCTCCCGCCTCCCCCTTTCCGGTGCCCGAGCGCTCCGGCGCGGCCTTTGATCCAGCGCGGCTCGATGCCTTGATCACCCGCGGCGACTGGATCGCCACACCCGATGGGCCCCTGCCGGTGGCAGCGCCCCTGGGCAACACGCCGGCCGATGCCATTGCGATGCAGCCGGCGCCGATGGAGTGGATCGCCCATGAGCGAGCCGTGCTCGCTGGGGTGCTGGCCGGCAAGGACGACCACAGCCCCCGCTGGGGGCTCTTCCGGCGGCGGATCGGCCTGCGCTACGACGAACCGGTGCCCGCCAGATTGTGGAGCACTGCCGAGCTGCGCCTGGTCGCTGCCGAGATCGACGCGATCTTCCGCGGCCAGCGCGATGTGCGCACGATCAACGCCGAGGCCCTGCGTCAGGACGCCCGCTCACGGCTGGCCGACGGCCGCTACCGCGGCAGCCTTCAGCAGCTGGAGGTGGCACTGGCCGAGCTGCTCGACACTGCCCAGCGCTGCTCTGCCCTCGATTTCCCGATCGCCTGCGATCTGTTCCAGTCGGCCAAGGCCAGGCAGGTGTTCTATGGGGCCCTCCATCAGCTGCTGGAGCGCCGGCAGCTCGATGGAGCGATCGAGGCCGAGATCCAGACCTGTCGGGCGGCGGTGAATGAGGCCACATCCCTCACCACCGGCTACTTCCGCGATCGCCACAGCGTGCTCTCGATGGCCGAGGGCATCGGCGAGTGCATCGCCTTGGCCTCGATGCCGCTGGATCAGCGCCCCAAGCCGATCTCCACCGGCATCCCCTCGCTGGATCTGGACATGCGAGGCGGCGTGATCGCCGGCAAGGGCGAAAGCACCTGGGTGCTCGCCGCCCGCTCCGGCATCGGCAAGACCACCGTCGCCGTCGCCGCAGCCATGGGCCTGGCCTTCAACGGGGCCTCGGTGCTGTTCCTCTCATGCGAACTCTCGCGCCGCGCCATCGCCGCTCGCTTGGTGGCTCACTACTGCCGCCGGGCCCATGGCCTGCCAACGGCGCTGTACGGCAGCAACGACCTCGAGGGCCGGGGCCGGGTGATCGCCGGTGACGACCTGCGCCGCCTCGAACCCTGGCTGACCCGCCTGGCCGAGCAACAACGCCCCGATGGCACCCCCATGGGGGGTCTGCTCTACCAGTCCCGCTTTGCGGCCACCGTCGAGGAGGTCTGCGCCCTGGTGGAGGACAGCAAGACGGCCCATCCCGATCTCTCGGTGGTTGTGCTCGATCACTTCCACGCCATGGGGGCCAGCCCCGGCTACGGCAACCAGACCACCGCCGAGCTGGCTGCCCGCGCGATGGCGCTCAAGGCCTTGGCCGGCCGCTGCGACCTCGACATCTTCATCGTCGCCCAACTCAATCGAGGCGCCTACGGATCCCCATCGGGCCCCGATGTCTCGCATCTGGCCGGCACCTCGGAGCTGGAGCGCTTTGCCTCAGCGGTGTGGCTGATTGACCGCCCCAAGGCTGGCGATGGCCCGCCGCCGCCGCCCGGACTGATGCAGGTGCACCACGGCAAGAACCGCCACGGCCAGATGGGTGAGCAGTCGATCGAGCGCACCCTCATCCGCATGGACCGCGCCCACTGCTTCCTGGAGGCCGATGAAGCCAGGCGGGCCTTTGTCGGCCATCACCTCTACCCCGGCGTGGAGGCGCTCTGAGCAGGCCGGAGAGAGCCCAGGAGATCGACCATTCCCCACCGCCTTCAGACCCCATGGACACCCAGGCGATGTATTCAGCTCACGTCCAAACGCCATCTACAACAACCAACCCACGCGCTGCCAGCCCCGTCACACCACGGGCACCGCACCACCCATCGGTGCGCACCCGTCCCCGCCACGCCGCAGGGAGCTCTAGAGCAAACCAAGGCATCCCTGATGCCCTGCTGGAGGACGTGCGCGAAAGGGCCCGCATTACCGATCTCTTCCCACAGGCCGATCTACGGCGCCGCGGCGCCGAGTTCCTCACCCTCTGCCCCTGGCACCAGGACAGCAACGCCAGCCTCACCGTCAGCCCCCGCACCAACCGGGTGCATTGCTTCGTGTGCAACAAGGGCGCCGATCCGATCGGCTGGCTGCAGGAGCGGCAGGGCCTCAGTTTCCGCGAGGCGGTGGAGGAGCTAGCCCGGCGCTACGCCATTCCCCTGCCTGAGCAGGACCCTGAGGCGGCGGCCAAGGCTGAGGCTGAGCGTCAGGAGCGCCAACGTCTGCGGCAGTGGCGGAGCAGGCAGGAGGAAAAGTTCCACCAGGCACTGATCAGCGACCTTGGGGCCTCTGGCACCGCCGCCAGCTATCTGGAGCAGCGGGGCATCTCCCCGGAAACCGCCATTGCTTGGCGGCTTGGCCTGAACGCCAGCCGGTTGATGCTCCCCATCCGTGATGGCCAGGGCCGCTGCTGTGGCTTCTCCGGCCGCAGCCTCAACGGCGAAGAACCCAAGTACCGCAACAGCTCGGGTGATCTGCTGTTCCAGAAGTCCCAGCTGCTCTATGGCCTCGACCAGGCCGCCGCCGCCATCCGCCGCAGCGGTGAGGCCCTGCTGGTGGAGGGCCCCCTCGATGTGATCCAGCTCCACCAGGCGGGACTCGACCACGCCGTGGCTGCCTTGGGTACCGCCGTCACCATCGAGCAGCTCCAGCGTCTTCAGCGCAGCGGCACCAAGCGCCTCTGGCTCGCCTACGACGGCGACAGCGCCGGTGCCAACGCCACTGCCCGCCTAATCGGTCTTGCACGGCCCCTGCTGCTCCGCGGTGATCTGGATCTGCTGGTGGTGCCCGTTCCGCCAGGGGAGGATCCCGATTCCCTCCTGCGCAGCCAAGGCATCAGTGGCCTGCGCGCCTGCCTTGCCCAGGGCCGCCACTGGCTGCACTGGGAGCTCGATCGCCTCCTGGCCGAGCTGCAGCACGACCCTGAAGACCTCTCAACCCTGCAGCGCTGCGAGCGCCAGGGTGCCGAGCTCCTGGACCAGCTTCCGCCCGGTGCGCTGCACCGGAAGGCCGAGAAGCGGCTCCGGGAGGCCCTTGGCGGGCTTCCCCTGGCTGCTCACCACAGCGCCAAGAACGGCCGGGGGTTACGGGTTACCCAGGGAGGGGCGGCGGAACGAAAGGCCAAGGCCATCGAGGCCATCACCACCCAAAGGGACAAATCCGAGCAAGAAGCACAGGCCCATAGCGATGCCAGCGTTCAACAAGCCGAGCGCCGCGCTTTGCGCCTCTTTCTCTGCAATCCAGGGTTGCGGGAAGTGCTCTCCGTCCTCGAACTCGCTAATCCCTTGCACCGTGAGGCGATGGGCTGGCTCTGGTGCCTCCAGCTGCGGCTGGCTGGTCGGGAGTCCACAGCCACCGTTGCCGACTCAAATCCAACACGCAGCGTCGAACAAGCGATTCAGGGCGATGGGCTTCGGGCAGCAGTGATCGCTGCCATGCCTTCGATGGATCCACCCTTGGCCGAACTCCTCTCGCCTCTGCTGCATTGCGGTGAGCCGGTGCGGGTCAAGCTGGCGGCGCATCCTGAGCCTGAGCTGATGTGCATCCTTGATGTGTTGGAGCCGGTGGGATGATTGGTTGTTAGGGATGGTGGTTGATTACGCCAAGTTCAAAAGCAGGCTGGTATCTGAGTACAGGTGGTTCCCTTTGCTCCCGTCTTCTAGATATTGATGTTAGTTTCCCACCCGAAGGGCTTGAGATCAAGAATTGCCAGCATGATCAGTGATTATTTCTGGGCCAGTCAGATCATCCCAATGCCGTCGCCAGGTACGAATAGGTTTTCCAGTGCGGCAGGCGACGGCGGAGACGGTCTCGGCATCAATTTGGAACACAGCGCGTTGTCCAAATCTCACGCCAAGCTCTAGCGCAGTGTTGTAGTCCAAGCCCTCACTAAAAACCGTCAGCTCAGAGTAGGTGTCATCGGAAGACCTCCCTTCGCCTATCCAGTGCTTTATTGACCTCTTGGCTACAGCCAAAGCGAGCTTGGCCATGGAGGAGATTGTATGTGAAATGGACAGCCCAGTCACAAATCCGTACTCCCTGGCCCCCTTTTCCCAGTGGACGCTGGCCCTGAGTGGCAGGCAGGGAGCCTGGGGTGGCGCAGCAGAGAGTTGAAGGTGGCCTGTCCACTCGAGGGGCTCGTTGGGCGGAATCTACGCTCAGTCCCATAGAATGTAATTGAATCATTCCAGCGATATATCAGCGAGGAGACCCAGGGAAGCCAAATGCATTCCAAAGCCTGTCATAAATAGGCTTTAAGATAATTGAAGGATCTGTCGAAAGATCGTCAATTGAGATTTCAGGAAGCATTAGAGGGTCTCGTTTGAGCTTGGGATAATCCATGATATCCGATAACATACTATCAATGTAAGCGCGGCATCCCATTGCCCCTACAATCGAAAGGAACATAAAGACTGGCGGGGTGACTCCAATCTCCTTCATGCAGTCTATGTATTGGGGAAGATACTGGTTGATGCGCTTTTCGATAGCCTTCAAAGGGGCAATTCTATTTCCGGACTTGTCAGTAGAAAACGCAAATTCGTCTGCAACCTCGATAATGCCAGATCTGTAGACCTGAACATAGTTAGAAAGAACGTCTTCGCGGTTAGCCGCATAATGCAAGACTCCCTCAATATTAATCTGATAACTCCAAGACGACGCTCCGATCGGCCTTATTGGCGTGTTGTAGTATTTTGCAATGTCTAGTTCACCTTGAGACGTAAAAGCTTGGAGCGGAATAAGGTGAATAACAAGAATTGGATCGCCTTCAGACAAGACTGGGCCATCTCCAGCCGCAATAGAGGCTAGCCTAGCCACTCTAAACTCGCGCAATCGATCAGCCGCTGATGCTCCCAGGAGAAATGCATCGCGAAGCTCGGCAACATCAAGAGGATACTTGCCAGCCGAGTTTCTTGCGTAGAACTTATCACTGCCTTTGTAGATCACTCGATGAGGGGCGAGACCATTTCGTTCGATTCTTAAAACGAGAACATAGCCGCTTTGCGGATGAGAGATAGCGCGCATATGATACCTAATCCTTGGCTCTATTCCAGACATGAGGATGCTATCCATCCTCTGTATCTCCTCATCAATATTCGGAGCCTCGACTGCCGTAACTCTTGATGGCACCCCGTTTTCCTCTTCAACTCCAATAATCAAATCACCACCAACAGTATTGGCAAACGAGGATACGTCGTATAAAAATTCTTTTTTCTGGCTTTCCGAATTGCCTGGAAGATCTCTTTTGTAGTCGACTGTCTTGCTTTCGCGAAGCTCAGAACGGATTATGCCTTCTATGTCACTATACAGAACTTCTTCCAATCGTTTGGGGATCATGCCGATGCTTGCTGAGCTGATGGTGGACAGGATGAATTCTAATTGATATTCAACTGGGCCCGCCCAACTCTTTATTGGCAGGTTTCGTGAACCACCAGATCATGGCTCATCCTTTCCGAGAACCAAGCCAGCTACATCCTGACTTTGGTTGAAAACCCCTTCCAAGACTGGCCTCAGCCGCTCATGCTGGCCACTGTCAACGTGGTTAACAGGTCCGAGAACCACCTGTACCCAGCGCTACAAGTCATCGGCAGGGCTTGCTTACCCCACAGACCCTCCATGGATCGCACGGGTATGGCTCTGCCCCCCTTGGGTAGCCTCCCCCGCTGCCCCACCCCGGCAGCCCCTGCTGCCATGTCCCCCTCGAATCCCTGGCTCACGACCGAGGAGCTCTGCGCCCAGCTGGCGATCAGCCGCTCCACGCTGTTTGCGATCAAGCGCAGCGGCCTGCTCAAGCCCGGCCGCCATCTGGTGCCCAAGAACCCGGGCTGCCGCCGCTCCCACCTGCTCTGGCACCTGCACCGCTGCGAGCTGGCGCTCGGGAGGCAGCCATGAGCCATCACGAGCTCAATGCCCTGGGCCCCGCCTGGGTGGAGACCCCAGCCCTCTGCCGCAGCCTCTCGATCAGCCGCTCCACCCTCGGCCGCTGGCGGCGGCGAGAGTTGCTTCGCCATGGGCACCACTGGGTCAAGAAGAACCCTGCGGCACCACGCTCCGATCTGCTCTGGCACCGGCAGCGCTGTTCCGCTTTGCTGATGGGCACCCGAGGCCGTTGCGGCGCCATGGCGGAGTCTTCCCCCGTTCAGGCCAGCGAGCCGACTGGGGATTACGTGCTCCTGCACCGCGACACCGGCACCGCCCTCTATGCCACCCGCGCTACCGAGGCTGAGATCCACAGGGCGAACCTCAATCTCAGGCGATCTGGGAATCGCAATCGCTATGTGGCGGCGAGGCACCTGCCGCACCAGCGGGGAGATCAACAGAGTTGAGATCGAGGGGTGTGGGGTGAGGGAGCATTCCCCTCACCCCCCATAGCCATGGGGCCTTTGGCCCCCCCCTCAGGCGACCTGCTCGTCGCCTAGGAGACGGCGCACCACCGCCGCCTTGGTCTGCTCGCCGCTGATCTCGCTCAAGTAGGTGCGGCGGTGAACCTCCGGGCTGTGGCCCATCACCGCCGCCACGTCCGCGTAGCTCCAGCTGGTGGTCTCCCTGGCCCGGATCGCGTAGGCGTGGCGCAGGTCGTAGGGCACGCAGCGCTCCTTGCGCCGTTGCGCCTTCTTCTTGCCCTCAGCCGCCGCCACCTCCACCCAGGCGTAGAGCTTGGTCTTGAGTTCGAACTCCGCCTTGGCGTCACTGCTGCGCAGCTTGTGGCAGCACACCGCCCCCAGTCGCTCGTTGTTGTCGCAGCGCTTCACCTGGTCCCGCTCCGGATCAAAGGGCTGGCCGTCCTCATTGACGAACTTGGGCTTATGGCGGGCTCGCAACTCCGCCAGCCGTTGCTCACCATTCGCTCCGCCGAGCTGATAGCGCTCCACCCAGGCCGTAGGCAGGGGCACCGCCGCCCGGAAGCCGGTCTTGGTCACCTTGATGTGGCGGGCCGCCACGCCGATCGTGATCAGGCCGTGCTCATCGGGCAGCCCATCGATGTGCCACACCTCATGGGGCCGCAGGCCGTAGGTGGCCACCATGGCGAACACCCAGCCCCAGAGCGGGTCCTCCTCGATCACCTGATCCAGCCACTCCTCGATCGCCGCGGTGCTCGGGATGCGGCGGCGTGATTGACCGGCGGCCACCAGGGCCAACTTTTTGCGGTTCACCATGCCCTTGAGCTCCTCGCTCAGCTCCTGCGGCGCAATCGCCCCAAAGCCCGCCCGGCGCAGCAAGGACACCACCTCCCGCTTCTGACGGAAGCCCTGCCGGTGCGTCGCCATCGGCAACAGCACTGCACTCGGGTCCTCCAGCTGCTCCTTAAGGCTCTCTGTGGTGTGCAGGGCAAAACGGCGCACGTCTTCCAGGGTCGCCGGCCGGTCCTGGGGCAGCAGGCGGAAGTAGCCCTGACCCTTGAACGGCCCCACCAGGTTCATGTTCACCCCCTGGCCCCGTTGGAAGGCCACCACCGCTTGGCAGATCTCGGGCCAGCAGGGTGAGCTCGTGCTTGGGCGCTTGGCGTTGGCCTCTGGCTCAACCACCGCGTCCAGGGCGAGACCCTTCTTGAAGGCTTCGAGCAGGCGATCGCAGAGTCGCTCCAGAGCCGTGGCATCAGCCGCTGGGTAGCCCCGCATCGAGCGCTCCTTGGTGCAGCGCCCGGGGAGGATCTCGTAAACGGTGACCCACTGGCTGCGGCGATGCTGCCGGAGCCGGAAAGGGGTGTCGAAAGCACGCAGGACAGCGTTGCAACGCTCCAGGGGGCTGGAAGGTTTCGGCATCGTCAGGGATCCGCTGTTAGAGGGTTCCCGAGCCACCTGTTGGATTTGTTCTAATCCTCACCTTGAACTTTTTTGTTTGGGACTAAGTCCCAAACAAATGACCCAACTGGGGTTTTCGGCGGTCTTTTGCGGTCTCACTCCGGATAGGAGCGAAGCCAGCTCGTTCGCCGTAAACGTCTGCGGGACAGGCGTTCTGCCAGTCGTCGCAAGGGGAGAGAGAAAATGGGTCGCCTGAGATTCGAACTCAGGACCAATCGGTTAAAAGCCGAGTGCTCTACCGCTGAGCTAGCGACCCGAAGGGCCTGGGGGACGGTTACTGGAGGTCCGGCGGGTGCCGAGATCCGAATCGTCATCCAGGGCTCCAGCGAAGGTATCACCCGGAGGGTCGCCCTCGCCACCGACCGGCAAGTGCAGGGGCTGCCTGACTGCGGCAGAGGGAGGCCGGTGGCCAGTTGCTGCGTCGGTGGGATGGGCGCCGTGGGGTGCCGAACCTGGCTCGGCCGGGGTGGGCTGGCCAGGGGTAAGAACGTCCCAGGAGCTATGAGAATGGCCCGAAACCCCTTGCGCCTCGATGGACCACCCCCTTGAGCCGAACACGATGGCGACCTGGGGGGAGCCCGTGGTGCATCCCGAGGCCTGGGTGGCCGCCTCGGCCGTGCTGATCGGCGATGTGCGGCTGGAGGCCGGCGCCAGCCTCTGGCCCACGGCGGTGGCGCGGGCCGACCTCTGCCCGATCGTGGTGGGGGAGGGCAGCAACGTGCAGGACGGCGCAGTGCTGCATGGGGATCCGGGCCAGCCGGTGATGATCGGCGCGGATGTGACGATCGGCCATCGGGCCGTGATCCACGGCGCCACCCTTGAGGATGGCTGCCTGATCGGCATTGGAGCAGTCGTGCTCAATGGCGTCACGGTGGGGGCGGGGGCGCTGGTGGCGGCGGGTTCGGTGGTGACCCGTGATGTACCACCGGGAACCCTGGTGATGGGGGCGCCGGCCCAGGCCAAACGGGAGCTGGGGGCCGAGGCGATCGAGGGCCAGCGCCAGCACGCCAAGCGCTACCGGCAGCTGGCCATGGCCCACGCCGCCCGCGAGGGTGGGCAGAGCTTCGCCGCCTCAAGAGGCTGATCAGCCTTGGACGCTCAGGGAGCTCAGCGGCAGGATCGCCATCCTTGGGAGGTTGCTGAGCACTGACGCCGGCCACCCAGCTCAGGGATCAACAGCGCAGAGAGGTGCGGATTCCGGCGGTAACTGGCGAGAGGGAGCTGAGATTCCGGAGGTTCACAACGGCAGGCCCCCCGAGCACTTTGTCTGCGGCGGCCCCTGCCTGTCAGCGTCCGCAGGAACGCCTGGCACGGATTTGTCCTGGATGGCCAGGGTCCTGGGGCTGGCCACGGTGCTGGCGGCCATTGCATCGAAATCGATCGATTCCCTTCAGGCAACGCGGAGACCCAGGCCCATTCCTTAAGATCACGCAACCGTTCACCTCGTCGCCATGGACCTCAGGCTCATCCTGGTCGCCGCCCCGATCCTGCTGGCCGCCAGCTGGGCTGTGTTCCACATCGGCCGTGCCGCCGTGGGCCAGCTGCAGCTCTTCATCAAGCGGGCCGCCTGAGTTTCGGGCCCTTGCGGGGCTATCGAAAAGGTCGCTTGGGCAACGATTGAGCCGAGGAATCGGCTCCCGTTCCCTCTCTGAAAGGCCAGCGGCTATCCAAGATTGGGATCTTTTTTGTTGGCGTTCCTGAGACCATCGGTTTCCAGGGGATCGAACCCAACACCTCCAGCACGATCGCTGGAGCCCCGGCACCGGGCCATGGGAATCAGCCCAACTGGTGTCGTCCCCACATCACGGACGTAGCGTGAGCACTTCTGAGCCTGCCCTGTGTGGTGAGTTCCACCGCTGATCTCTCCACCTCGGCTGCAGAGCCGCCCGTCCGGCAGCCCGCAATGCTCGCTGGAGGGTCTGGATCTGGAATCCAGATCGGGGTGACAGAGCCTGAGGTGCTCGTGATCGGGGCCGGCCTGGCGGGCACCGAGGCCGCCTGGCAGGTGGCCCAGGCAGGCGTGCGGGTAAGGCTGGTCGAGATGCGGCCGGTGCGCCGCTCCCCCGCCCACCACAGCGGCGAGTTCGCCGAGCTGGTGTGCAGCAACAGCTTCGGGGCCCTCAGCAGCGACCGGGCCGCCGGGCTGCTCCAGGAGGAGCTGCGGCGCCTCGGTTCCCTGGTGATCGGCACCGCCGACCAGCACGCCGTGCCCGCCGGTGGCGCCCTGGCGGTGGACCGGGGCCGCTACAGCGCCGCCCTCACCGCCGCCCTTGAAGCCCACCCCCTGGTGACGGTGGTGCGCCGCGAGCAGAGCGAGCTGCCCGGCCCGAATCAGATCACCGTTCTGGCCACCGGACCCCTCACCGCCGACGCGCTGGCCGAGCAGCTGCGCAGCTTTACCGGCCGCGACGACTGCCATTTCTTCGATGCCGCCAGCCCGATCGTGGAGGGCGAATCGATCGACCTGGGGGTGGCCTTTCGGGCCTCCCGCTACGACAAGGGCGACGCCGACTACATCAACTGCCCGATGGACCGGGAGCAGTATCTGGCCTTCCGCACCGCCCTGTTGGAAGCCGAACAGGCGGACCTCAAGGACTTCGAGGCCGAGTCGGCCCACTTCTTCGAGGGGTGTCTGCCGATCGAGGAGCTGGCCCGCCGCGGCGAGGACACCATGCGCTACGGACCCCTCAAGCCGATCGGCCTCTGGGATCCCCGCTGGGGCGACGTGAACGACCGCGAGGTGCGCCGCGCCAATCGCGCCTACGCCGTGGTGCAGCTGCGCCAGGAAGATCGCGACGGTCGCCTCTGGAACCTGGTGGGCTTCCAGACCAACCTGAAGTGGGGCGAACAAAAGCGGGTGCTTCGGCTGATCCCGGGCCTGGAGAACGCCGAATTCGTGCGCTTCGGCGTGATGCACCGCAACACCTTCCTGGAATCCCCCCAACTGCTGGATGCCACCCTGCAGTTCCGCCAGCGCCCCTCCCTGCTGGCGGCGGGGCAGATCACCGGCACCGAGGGCTACGCGGCGGCGGTGGCCGGTGGCTGGCTGGCGGGCACCAACGCGGCCCGGTTGGCCCGGGGCCTGGAGCCGATCAGCCTGCCGCCCACCACCATGATCGGGGCCCTCACCCACTTCGTGGCCGAAGCCCCCTGCGGCGACGGCCGCGGCAAGGGGCGCTTCCAGCCGATGCCCCCGACCTTCGGCCTGCTGCCCGAGTTGCCTGAGCGCATTCGCGACAAACGCCGCCGCTATGGCGCCTACCGCGACAGGGCCCTGGCGGACCTGGCCACGACTCTGGAGCAACAGGGCTGCGTCCAATCGGAGCCGATGCAGGTCTGAGCCGGGCCAAACAGGAATCCCGGTTGGCTCGCGCTGATGGCTGGCCAATCAGTGCAACTTCACCAGGAAGCACGAACCACCAGCCCTCACGGGCAGGTTTGAGCCTGATGAGTCCCTTACTGAGCGCAGATGGTGTAGCCAGTCGGCCCATAGACCAGACATTCCGGCTTGGTTCCGTATTGCCAGTTGTCCTTACCAGCGGAAACGGTTTCCGCCTTCACCTCACCTGGCGGAATATCGGCCAGATAGTTGATCGTGAACACCCGTTCCGGAGTCCGGCCCACACGGCACTGCCTGGAGGCGATCGGGTTGCCCTTGATCCAGAAGGAGCAGACCGTGGAACGGAACTGCTGGGCAACGGCCGGCTGGGAAAGCCACCCCAACGGCAACAGGGCTGCCAACAGGAAGGAAGGGGCAAGCCGTTGGGCTGGGGTCATGGGATGTCCCAGGGCGGAAGCGTGTGGCCATTATCCCCGCCGACATCGAAGCAACGATCCCTGTGGCGTGCTCAGAACTTGCGCAGTTCCCTGCGGATCTTGAGGGATTGGCCAGAATGCTGCTGGTTGAACAGAAGGATCCCGGCGGTGGCCAGCAGCAGGCCCAGAACGGCAATGGCCGGCCAGGAGCGGAACGACCGTCGCACGGTTACGGCCGGGCGAATCGGTGCGGCGCGGCGACGTCGGGGCGCCTTGTGGTCATACCTGTCCATTGATGGAGGCGGCCGGCCCGGTTGACCTTCCACTTTGGCGGAGGAGCGAGGGCCCATGGCGCTGGAGGCTGCAGCGGTTGATGCTCAGCCCTGGTGCCCTGTGCCTACCCTGTTAAGAACGCTTCGGGATGCCTGACTGCTGATGCACATCCTCAGGCCGGAGCAGGGATGAGCGAATCACCATCGCTCCCAGAGGAGGAGCGCCTCAGCGACCTTTACGCCCACGGCATTCTCGATCGGCCGAGCAATGCCCAGCTCGATCGGATCGTGTCCCTAGCGGCTGAGATCCTCGGCACTCCCATCGCCCTGATCTCCCTGGTGGACCGCGACCGCCAATGGTTCCTCAGCCGGCAGGGCCTGGAGGCGCGCGAAACGCCGCGGGATGTGGCCTTCTGCCACCACGCCATCCGCAGCGATCAGGTGTTCGTGGTGGCGGATGCCCTACAAGACAGCCGCTTCCAGGACAACCCCCTGGTCCAGGGGGATCCCAAGATCCGCTTCTATGCCGGCGCACCGCTGATCACCCACTCAGGCCAGCGACTGGGGACCCTGTGCGTGATCGACCGCCAGCCCCACCTGCTGACGCCGTATCAGGAGGAGCTGCTGGCGCAGTTCAGCGCCATGGCGATGCATGAGATCAACCATCTGCGCCAGGCACGGATGTGCTCGCTCACCGCGGTGCTGAACCGCCGGGCCCTGCTGGCGGAAGGGGAGCCGGTGCTTCAGAAGGCGTTGTTGCAGGGCCGCACACCAGCTCTGGTCACCGTTGCCCTGGCAGGGCTCCGGCAGCTCAATGCCCAGGCCGATGGCGCCAGCCAGCTGGATCAGCGCCTTGAGCGGATCGCCGCCGTGTGTCGCCGCCATGCGGGAGCCACCGGCGTGGTGGGCCGCAGCGGTGGCGGCGAATTCAGTCTGATCTGGCCGGATGGCAGCGCGGCAGAGCAACGACTCAGCGACCTGAAGCGGGATCTGCAGGCGGTGGTGCCACCCTTGCAGCTACGGATGGTGCTCACACCAGCGCAAGCAGAGGCCACCGACCTCAAGCTCCTGCTGGAGCGCGCGGCGGCGGCCCTGTGCTGAGTGAAGCCCATGCCAACAACAGCCCCTCCCACGGCATCAGCTTCGCCAGCCAAGACGCCCTTCCGCAGCCTGATCGACCAGCTGCCCGTGGCGGTGCTTGGGCTGGGCCTGCTGATCACCTCGGGCATCATCATCCAGAACATCCTGTTCAATCGCCGCTACCACGAACAGGCCGAGCTCGCCCTGCTCGATGACGTGGCCGATGCGCTGATCACCCGGATGAATGCAATCAGCGCCAGCGTGGCCGGCGTCAGCGCCATGGCCGAGGCCAACGGCTCCCTCACCCCGGAGAGCTTCCGCCAATACGTCGAGAAGCTGCGCAACGCTAAGCAGTTGCCGCAGGGAACCCTGGGGCTGGGCTATGCCAACTATGTGAGTGAGGCCGACAAGGCCAGGTTCGAAGCCAGTCTCAGGGCGTCCTATGGCCAGCCGGTGCCGATCCGCCCTGCGGGACTGCGGCCGGCCTACGCGCCAGTCACGGTGCTCCAACCGCTGGATCACCGCAACAATCGGGCCATCGGCTTCGACCTGCTGAGCGAACCGGTCCGCAGAGCCGCTCTGATCCAGGCGGCCACAAGCGGCAATCCCGTGCTCAGCGCCAAGCTGGAGCTGATGCAGAACGATCGGGGTGATTATGCGCCCGGGGCAATCCTGTTCACGGTGATTCGCCTTGATCCCGAGGCGCTGCCACCCTCCCAGCCCAACCAGTTGAGGCACGTCTGGGGCTGGGCCTCCTCCCCGCTCCGCATCGACGAGCTGATGGAGGCGACCCTGCGAGGCATCAACAACCCCAACCTGTCGGGCTCCAAGGTGCTGCTGTTCGACGGCGAGCGCCCCAGCCGCTTCGGCCGGCTCTACGACCCGACGGACAGCTTCGGAACTCCGAGACTCAGCGATCCCAACTACCAGCGGATCACGGTGGGCGGGCGCAGCTGGCTGGTGGGCGTGCAGCTCACCCGGGCGCTGCCGGGACCCGACGGCCTGCACTGGGGCCAGGCCGCGACCCTGTTGGTGGGCAGCCTGATCTCGGCGCTGGCCGCCATGGTGAGCCGCGAACTTCTGCTGAGCCATCGCCGCACGGTCGACGCCCTCAATCAGTTGTCCACAGCAGCGGATGACTTGGCCATTGCCTCGGCCGTGTTCGAGGGCACGGTGCAGGGGGTGGTGATCAGTAATCCCGAAGGGATGGTGCTATCGCTGAATCAGAGTTTCACCCAACTCACCGGCTACACCAATATCGATCTGCGCGGCAAATCACTGCGCATTCTGCGATCCGGCAAACATGAGCTCAGCTTCTATGAGCAACTCTGGGAGGAGCTTCGCCAGGAGGGCAGCTGGCACCGGGAAATCTGGAACCGTTGTAAGGATGGCACGGTCCGCCTGCACGACGTCAGCATCACCACGGTGACCGACAAGCAGCTGCGGCCGCTGCACTTCGTGGCCATGTATCAGGACATCACCGCGCGCTACACGGAGCAGCAGGCGATCCTGCACCAGGCCACCCACGATGCGCTCACCGGCCTGGCCAATCGAACCCTGCTGGTGGACCGCCTGGAGCAGGCCCTCGCCATGGCCCAGCGCTATGGCTACATGGTGGGTCTGATGTTCATGGATCTCAACGGATTCAAGGCCGTGAACGACACCTTCGGCCATGACGTCGGCGATAAACTCCTGATTGCTGTCAGCCGTCGTCTAGAGGCCTTCCTGCGCAAGACCGACACCATCTGCCGCCAGGGGGGCGACGAATTCATCCTGATGCTGCCCCAGGCACCGGATCTGGAGACAATGATGGATTTGGCGGACCGTATCCAGACCGAGTTGAGGCTGCCCTTCACGGGCTTACATGGCAGCGAGGTGCTGCGCATCTCGGTGAGCATCGGCATTGCCCGCTGGCCGGAGCACGGCGCCGACACCGATGCCCTGATGCAGGCCGCAGACCGGGCGATGTATCAGTCGAAGAAGAGCGCCGATCAGCAACCGGTGATGGCCGGATCGCCCACCACCGCCAGCGCCGCTGCTGAACCACCGCCCGCACAAACTCTGGCTGCAGCTCAGCCTGGAGGATCTCAGCTGGCACCACCTGATTAAATCAATCAGCACGAGGGATGCACGTCGACCCATCCTGGCCGATGGGCTCCACACCCAGAATTGGAGCCCATCGGCGATGGAGAAGGGCTGAACACGCTGATGCTCAATCACCGAGGCGAGAAAGTGGCCCTCGTGTTCCCGATCGACGAGCTCCTCTGCCACCTTCCAGCCATAGACAATTCCAGGCGGTTCGATAGAGTGCAACGTGAAAGCAGCCTCCATGCAACATGCTCACCGGAACCGAATTACTCGCCAAGCTCAAGGAACTCGGCGATGTCTCGAAATCCGATCTGGTTCGTTCCGCCGGCTATGTCAGCACCAAAAAGGACGGCACGGAGCGCCTGAACTTCACCGCCTTCTATGAGGCCCTGCTGGAAGCCAAAGGCGTCACCCTGGGTGACGGCGGGGGCGGTGGCGGCAAGCGGCGTCCGGGCCGCAGCTTGAGCTTCAACACCAAGGTGCAGTTCAACGGCAACCTGCTCGTGGGCAAGGCCTACACCGCCCAGCTGGGGCTGGAGCCCGGCGATGAGTTCGAGATCAAGCTCGGCCGCAAGCAGATCAAGCTGATCCCCCTGGGGGCTACCGAGGAGGAGTGAGGGCCGGCCTGCCCGAACCACGGTTGATCGACGGTCCTGAGGCCGCGCCGGCCACCGTGCTGCTGGCCCATGGGGCTGGCGCACCGATGGACAGCCCGTTCATGGCGGCCCTCGCCAGCGGGCTAGCCGGGGCGGGCTGGCGGGTGGTGCGCTTTGAGTTCCCCTACATGGCCCGGATGCGGGAGACGGGGCGCCGCCAGGGGCCGGACCGGATGGCGGTGTTGCAGGATGCCTTCCGCCAGCTGGTGCAGCTGGAAAAAGGCGAGAGGCCTTCGCGAGCGCTGATCATCGGTGGCAAGTCGATGGGCGGCCGGGTCGCCAGCTTGTTGGTTGACGAACTGGCCGCCAGCGATGGGGTGCGGGGATGTCTCTGCCTCGGCTATCCCTTCCACCCGCCCGGCAAGCCGCTGCAACTGCGCACCGAGCACCTGGTCAGCCTGCGGACGCCGACCCTGATCCTGCAGGGAGAGCGCGATCCCTTCGGGAAACGGGAGGAGGTGGAGAGCTATGCCCTCTCAACCCAGGTGCAGCTGCAGTGGATCACCAGCGGAGACCATAGCTTCAAGCCCACCAAGAGCTCGGGCCTCAGCGAGGCGGGGAACTGGGCCACGGCCGTTGATCAATGTGACGACTTCCTGCGGCAACAGCTGAACCCTTGAGATTCACTTTCGTGATGGGAGATGAGACTGGGGTGATGTAGACCTTCGTGCCGCTGGCCTCCGCTGCTGGGGCTATGGAGGAGAGCCCAGAACGAGGAACGGAGGGGGCGTCCGTGTGCAGCGCACGGAATCGGCTGTTATGGAAAGGCTTTGGACGACGTGTGGTGCTGCTTATACCGTCTTTTATACCGCCATTCACGGTCTGTGATGGATGGGCGCAGTTGGAGGCTCCAGATCGCTGTCGTTCCGGCAGTCGCAGCGGCGGCCTGGGCGTGATGGCACCCGCTTGAGGCTCGGACCAGCTGGTACAGGAGAGGCTGCTGATTGGAGCAGGTTGAGGCTGACATCTGTTCCGCGGCCAGACTTAGAAGCGCCAACGCTGGATCATCCGATGCAGCAACATCACGCGACTGGGGCCGAGGAGAACCCTGTCATGGGCCACCGATTGATCGTTTCAGACAACCGTGACGACCCGGGCAACCCGCTGGTGCTTGACGGTGAGGCCATCGACGCAGCTGCGCTGGATCCGCTGGCGATCGGGAAGCTCATGGTCGATCAGGTGTGGGCAGAAGGGACGGACCCCACAGGAGGGGGCCTGTACTACGAGCGCAACAGCAACCGCCACCGGCGGCTTCAGGCTTTCGAGACGGGCAGCGAGGATTTCATGACTGGTGGCTGGGTGCGGGTCCTCGCCAGCGCGGAGCAGGTGCGCAAGGAGCGAGCCGGTATGGAGCAGGTCGCCAAGGCGGGCCTGGTGAAGATCCACGGCACCCACCGGGGTGTGCTGCTGGTGGAGTTCCTCGACGTTCCCTGGAGCTGAGCAAACTCTGCCCTGGGATCAGTCCACCCAGTTCTCGATTCTCAAGCCGGCGTAGGGAACGAAGTCGCGGGGATTGTTGGTCACCAGGGTGACGTCGAGTGCCAAGGCATGCGCAGCGATCAGCTTGTCGAGAGCATCCCTGCGCCGCTCCCGGCTCGCCAAGCGGACGGCGCCGTAGACCCTGGCGGCTGCCCCATCGAAGGGCGCCACGGGGACCTCGAGCAGAAAGCGAGCCAGCGCAGCACTGTTGCGCTCTGTATCGACCCCGGAGGCCACCACCCCGTACTCCAGCTCTGCAGCGGTGATCGCCGAGATGAGCACCTCTCCGACCCTGCAAGCGGAGAACCGCTCCGCCACCCGTGGGGGCTGGTGCTTCATCAGGTAGATGCAGATGTTGGTGTCGAGCAGATAGCGGGTCCTGAGGCTCACAGCGATTCCCGCTCCTGTTGCTCGTCCTGCTCGCGGCCCTCCGCCAAGAATGAGGGCGAGAAGGCTGCCAGCGCCTCCAGCGCACCGGTGATGGGGCGGCCGGCCGGTCGGATGCGCAGCTCATCGCCGCAGCGCTCGATCTCCAGCTCCAGATCGCTGCGCTCGTAGGCGAGCTCGGCCGGGATGCGCACGGCCTGGGAGTTGCCGTTGCGGAAGAGCCGTGTCGTCGTCATGGCCAACCGGGATGTACTGGTACATCCTAGGCCTTGTGATCATGTCGAGAGCTGGCTGGCTTGATGGCCTGATGCGATTCCCAGAACGCCTGAGGTTGAGGTTTGCCCTGTGAGTCTCGGCCTCAGTGGCGCGGGTGGCGTACAGGGCGGTGCCGGTGTCGCGGTGCAGGAGCACGTAATCCC
>JBBASH010000052.1:0-23145 GCA_040399305.1 Cyanobium sp. | reverse complement strand
TCCATCTGCAGGGCGGTGATGCCCTTCTCGGTGCCGGCCACCTTGAAGTCCATGTCACCGAGGAAGTCCTCGATGCCTTGGATGTCGGTGAGGATGCGCACTTCGTCGCCCTCCTTGATCAGGCCCATGGCGGCGCCGCTCACCGGGGCCTTGAGGGGCACACCGGCATCCATCAGGGCCAGGGTGCTGCCGCACACCGAACCCATCGAGGTGGAGCCGTTGGAGCTGAGGCACTCCGACACCACCCGCAGCACGTAGGGGAAGCTCTCCTTGCTGGGCAGCACCGGCACCAGGGCCCGCTCGGCCAGGGCGCCGTGGCCGATCTCGCGGCGGCCGGGGGAGCGCATCGGCCGGGTTTCGCCCACCGAGAACGGCGGGAAGTTGTAGTGGTGCAGGTAGGTCTTCTCGGTGGACGGGTTGAGGTCGTCCAGCTCCTGGGCATCGCTCGGCGTGCCGAGGGTGGCGCAGGAGAGCACCTGGGTGAGGCCCCGCTGGAATAGCCCCGAGCCGTGCACCCGCTTGGGCAGCACGCCGGCGGCAGCCTGAATCGGGCGCACCTCGTCGAGGCTGCGGCCATCGACGCGCTTGCCCTCCTTGAGGATCTGCTCGCGCATCAACTTCTTGGTGAGGCTCTTGAAGCTGTTGCCCAGCACCTTGCTGTTGCCGCTCACCACCAGCCTGACGGCGTCGTCGTCTTTGAGGCCGGCGATCTTCTCGCCCACGGCGGCCTTGATGGCATCGAGCTTGCCATCACGCTCGGCCTTGGTCTGGCTGAACTGCTTGAGCACCTCACCGATCGGCTTGGAGCATTCCTTCTCCAGGAAGGAGGGCAGGGCTGGATCTTCCACCTTGGGCTCGGGAATCACCTGCTCAATACCCAGATCGCTCAGCAATTGGAGCTGGGCCTTGATCAATTCGCCCACGGCCTCGTAGCCGAAGTCGATCGCCTCGATCACGTCCTGCTCGGGCAACTGGTTGGCGCCTGCCTCCACCATCACCACACCGGAGGGGGTGCCGGCCACCACCAAATCAAGATCGCTGCGCTCAATCTCCCGGTAGCTGGGGTTGAGCACGAAGTCGTCGCCGAGCAGGGCCACCCGCACCGCCGCCATCGGGCCGGCGAAGGGGATCTTGGCCAGCAGGGTGGCGATGGAGGCTCCCGTCACCGCGAGCACGTCGGGGGGAACGCGCTCATCGAGCGACAGCACGGTGGCAACCACCTGGATGTCGTCCCGCAGCCAGGAGGGGAAGAGGGGCCGCAGGGGGCGATCGATCAGCCGGGTGGTGAGGATGGCGCGCTCGGGGGGGCGCGCTTCGCGGCGGAAGAAGCTGCCGGGGATCCGCCCGGCGGCGTAGAGCCTCTCCTCGTAGTCGCAGGTGAGGGGGAGGAAATCGATGCCTTCGCGGCCACCGGAGCGGGTGGCGGTGACGAGAACGGATGTATCGCCACATTCAACCAACACCGAACCCCCGGCCTGGGGGGCGAAACGACCGGTGGTCAGTCGGATCTCCCGACCATCGAAGGAGACCGACTGCGTTTGTCCTTGCACTGGGCTTTATGTCCTTTTTGTTGTCCGCCTCATTCTCGCATCCAGCCTTCACAGGCCACTACGGACTCTCCCAGCCGCAGGGTCGTGGTTCTGGAGCGGGCCGCCCTCAGCAGGGCCATGTAGGCCGTGTCATCAAGCTCACGGCAGCCGAAGCGCTCCAGGTGCGGGTTGCTGAGCTGCACATCAAACAGGTTGAACCCGCTCGCCCCCAGGGCTTCCACCAGGCCCACCAGCATCACGTTGCCGGCGTGGGCCCGGTGATGCACCATCGATTCCCCGATCCAGCAGCCACCGATTCCGATCGCCAGCAGCCCGGCGGCGAGCTCCTGCCCCTGCCACACCTCCACGCTGTGGGCCCATCCGGCCCGATGCAGATGGCCATAAATACGGGCCAATTCGCCGCTAATCCAGGTGTCGGGGCGGTCGGCACAGCCGCTGAGCACCGCCTCAAAGGATCGGTTGAGACACAGCTCAAAGCCATCGCGGCCGAGGTGGCGCCGCACGGAGCGGGGCACACGAAACGCATCATCCAAGGGGATCAGGGCCCTGGAGCGGCTGCGCCAGAGCGCCAATCGGCCGCTGGTGGCATCGGCCATAGGAAACCAGCCCTTGGCGTAAGCCTGGATCCACCACTCAAGGGGCCAGTGTTCGGAGGGCTGGCGGGGATCCGCGCCAGCCGCTCCGCCAGGCCCTGCCATCGTCAGCCGGGAGCGCCGCCTGCCGCAGAGATCACCAGCTGGACTTCACCACACCGGGCAGTTCACCCTTGTGGGCCCGTTCCCGCAGCTGGTTGCGGCAGAGGCCGAAATCGCTGTACACACCACGGGGCTTGCCGGTGGCCCAGCAGCGGTTGCGCAGGCGCACGCGGGCGCTGTTGCGGGGCAGGGCCTGGATCTTGCGGTGGATTTCGAGCCGCTCCATCGGGTCGGCGGCGGCTTCAAAGGCGGCCTTGAGGGCCGTGCGCTTGGCGGCGAAGCGATCCACCAGCTTCTGGCGCTTGACATCACGCGCGATCATCGACTTCTTCGCCATGCGGCAGGGTGCTCGGGTCGTAGAGGAGCCTTCAACCTTAGCGCGTGGCTAGGAAGCTTCCCGGCGATCGCCTTCAGTGGCCGAGCAACTGCTGGATGGCCGGCAGCTGGCTGGTGTCTTTCACGATCAGCACCAGGCTCAGCCCCACCAGGAACACAAAGCCCGATTGCATGAAGGCCATCTGGAAGCGCTGCGGCAGGGGCCGACCGCGCAGGCCCTCAATCAGCAGCAGGGCGAACTGGCCGCCATCCAGCATGGGCAGCGGCAGGGCGTTAAGCACCGCCAGGTTGATCGAGATCAGGGCGGTGTAGAGGAACAGGCTGGCCCCTCCCTGGTGGGCGAGTGATGCGCCCATCTCCACGATCTTCACCGGGCCCGACACCTGGCTGGCCGTTTCCCCGAAGTGGGTGATCAGGCTGCCGAAGCCCTCCAGCGTGCGGCGGGTGAGGGCCACCACGTCGTGGTTGGCCTGGCGGATGGGCTCCAGGGGCCCGCTGGGGCGGCGGAACACCTCGCTGCCATTGGGCTGGAGCTGGGCACCCACCCGGCCGATGCCGCCGAGGTCGGCGGGGGTGAGGGTGAGGTTCAGCCGTTGCTCGCCCCGTTGGGCCTGGATCGCCAGGCTCCGGCCGGATGCGGAGCGGATCGTTTCCACCAGATCGGCCACGGCCTGCTGGCCGCCCGCCAGCGGCGCACCTTCCACCTGCACGACACGGTCGCCTGCCTTGAGGCCGGCGAGGGCCGCGGGCTGGCCGCCCTGAACGCCGGCCACCAGCACGCCCGGGGTGGTGCTGAAGCCCGCCGGGATCCCCACCACCACCCCCTGGGCCACCAGCACGGCCCAGGCCAGCAGCAGGTTGGCGATCACGCCGGCGGCGATCACCAGGGCCCGCTGATGCAGGGGCCGGTTGCGCAGCAGGTCGGGGTCGTCGGCGGGGAAGGGGCTGTCCTCGTCCTCGTCGGGGAAGGCCACATAGCCCCCCAGGGGGATTGCCCGTAGGGCATACACCACGCCGCGCCGCGTGCGCTGCAGCAGGGCCGGGCCGAAGCCCACTGAGAAGCCGCTCACCCGGATTCCCTGCCAGGTGGCCGCCAGAAAGTGGCCCGCCTCATGGACCACGATCAGCCCCGCCAGGATCGCCAGTGCGGTGAGAACTCCCATCAGGCCTTCAGCCAGTTGGGCCCATTGTGGAGCCCACCGGTTCCCGGCGGCCGATCCGGCAGGCCGGGTTCCCGCGCCTAGGGATGGCCGCAGGGCAAGGAGCCCGGGCTCAGCTCCGGGTGAAGTTCACACCGATCGGGAAGACGTGGGTGCGTGACACCGTGCCACCGCTGTTGGGAACCGCGTATTGCACGTTCATGGTGGCGGTGGTGCAGGAGCTGTCCACGGAGGGGCGGAAGCCGCCGCTGCCATTCACCAGGTTGTCCATTACCACCACGTTGGACACATCGCTCTGGGTGGTGTCGAGACTGCCGTTGGCGGCGATCGGCGGTCCAGTGCGGCGCAGGTCGCTGCCGTTGCGGCTGTAGGAGATCACGCGGTAGGTCACGCTCCCGTTGTCCTCGGTCACGGGTACCAGCAGATAGAGGGTGGTGCCGGCCGTTGTGGTGCAAGCGGCCGATGGGGTGCAGGGGGTGCTGGGGGCCGTGGCGGTGGTGCTCGGGCTGGTGTCCACCTGCACCAGGCAGGCTTCGTTCACCTCGGTCTTCAGCAGCCGGCTGAAGCGGGAAATATCGTGCTGCACCTGCGCCACCCAGGTGGCGGTATTGGTGCTGCTCATGTAATCGCTAGCAAGCCTGGCGGCCAGGGAGATCACAGTGGCCGACACCACCAGTGCCACCATCAGTTCAACCAGGGTGAAGCCGCCCCGGCGTCGGCCGCGGGGCCTGGGGTGCTTAGAGAACATTCCACGCATTGCAGAGCTGGCCGGTGTTGTTGTTGACCGTGGAGGAGCTGTTGTGGCGGCCCATCCGCATTAGGCCTGAGATGCCCAAAATGCGCACGCAGCGCATGGCGGTGAGGCCGGTGACGGCCACCCTCACCTCCACGTCGCTGGTGGAGGTGATCGCACTGCGGCGGGTGAAGCTCACCGTGCTGCTGCTGGCCCCCACCGAGAAGCTTTGGCCCTGGGTTGTGGGCAGCGTGACCGTGCTCGGGTTGGCGCAGGTGCTGGGACTGACGGAGGCGATCGGGGCGCCCGTCGTGAGTGGACCCGTGGCGAAGGTCACCACGCAGGTCTGACCAGTCTGGTCGGGGGAGCGGCTCACTTCCAGCAGCCAGCCTTCCAGGCTGGAGATGGCCAGGTTGAGCACATCGCGCTGGTAAGAGCTGCGGCTGATCGGAATCAGCACGGCAGAGGCGATCAGGAGAATGAAGATCACCACCGCCAGCTCAACGATGCTGAAGCCGCTGGCCTTGCGGGGGCTGAGGGTGTGTGGCCTGGCCTTGTTGGCCCCGGTTTTCATGGGCAGTAATTGGCCATCACCGGCACCACGATCACCGTGCGGATCACACGGGTGGTGTTGTTGGCACTTTCACTGAAGGTCACCTGCAGGGTATGGAGGCTGTCGGTCTTGATCGTGGTGGAGCGGATCGCCGGACTGGGCTGGGCTGTGGCGTCGACGGCGGTCTTAAAGGGGGTCATGAAGTTGGTGTTGTTGGCCGCCGAGCAGATCTGATCCACCGCGGCCGGCTCCACACTGGTGGTGGTGTTGGCGAAATTGGTGTTGGTGGTGCTCAGATCGAGCTGGGGAAAGTAGTAGCGGTCGTCGCGGGGGTTATCGGTGGCGCAGGCCTGGGTGGCTCCGAAAGTGGTGGGCTTGGTGGTGGTGCAGGTGCCGCTGCAGCAGGTGAACTCGCGTGACAACTGATTGATCTGGGCCATGTTCTGGTCGATCGCCGTCTCCATGCTGGTCACCTTCAAGGAGGTGGTGAAGCTAC
Source organism: Cyanobium sp. (assembly GCA_040399305.1). Classification (GTDB taxonomy): domain Bacteria; phylum Cyanobacteriota; class Cyanobacteriia; order PCC-6307; family Cyanobiaceae; genus Cyanobium. Next base: position 17,622 of record JBBASH010000052.1, on the reverse strand, counting down.
GCATCGCCGAGGAGAAGATCACCGCCGCCGCCAGCATCGCCACGGTGAGCATCAGCACCAGCACCAGCGGTTCAGTCAGGGAGAAGCCGGCCACGGTGAGCCTGGATGCGGGTTGAGGTTTCTTCGGGCTGCGCAGTGCATCCATCAGAGGCTCCAGTTGCTGCGGGTGCTGATGGCGGCCCGGGCCACCCAGTCCACCCCGGTCCAGCTCACGAAGTCCACATCCCCGGCGGCGGAACGCAGCGAGGAGGTTCCAATCAGCGCCGCCAGGTTGGTCACGGAGGAGGGTGGAATGCGGAAGTAATTGGCGCCGCAGGGAATGACTAAGCGCATCCAGAGGCGGCCGCCGAAATTCCAGTTGTTGTCGTTGGTGAGGAAACCTGTGGGAAGTGCTCCACCATCACACCCCTCGGCCACCAGATAGAGAGCGCCCCAGGGCATATAGAACCAGGCTCCGGCAATCTTTCCGGGCGTGGTGACGTTCGAGGAGAAGGAGCCGATCCGCACCCATTGCATGGTGTTGGAGGCGCCACCCGGGCTGGTATCACGGCCGAAGATGTTGAACATGTCCTGTTCGCCCACGGCGGAATACTCGCTTTCCGAAATCGGCGTCAGGCAGTTGTCATTGGGGGTAAAGGCAGTCGTGGGGGGGATGTTCGTATTGCAATTCACGTGCTGCAGGGTGCCGCCACCGGCCATGTTGATCACCGGTGTGCTGAGGCTTTGGCCGCGGGTGTCATTGGCGTCGTTGTAATAGAAGCTCAACGATCCGCCAGTGGAATCCACAATGAAGGTGCCACCCGCCACGAAGTTCAGCGTGGGGCCCAGGCAGTGGAAGCCACCAGTGAATAGGGAGGTGATCGGAAACGCACTCTTGTATTCGCACCAGTTGTCGTAGGACACGGCGGCGCCTGCGGAGTTTGCAATTCCCACATTGTCGATGGCCACCGACTGAGCGGTGCTGTAAGCCGAGTTGGCCCGGAGGCGGATTTTGGTGAAGCCTGTCTGGGCTGCGGCCGGTAATGGAACCCGGCAGTTGTAAGTCGATCCGGAGAGCGTGCATGTGGCACCGGTCCCCGTGACCCCGCCGGCAGCGGTTGTCGTCATCAACTGGGTCCAGCCGGTGTCGGTGTCGATGGCCGCATTGGTGGTGCTGTAACTCACCTGCAGGGTGGCGGCGGTCCCGGTGAGGCCCGTCACGGTCTGGCTGAAGCTGAGGGAGGGGGATTGCAGGGCGTGCAGATTCACCACCCGGGCGATCGCGGCGCGGTTGGTGAGGGTGGACCAGGTCGGGGCCCCACTCACGAATTTCAGGGTGGCGATGCCGGATCCCACCAGCACATTGCCGGCGGCGACCCCTGTCCCACCGCTGGCCTTGTCGTTTTCCACCCAGATGGAGGGCCAGCGGTTCACATTGCACTGAACGGTGGCTGAGGTCGTGCAGGCGAGATTGCTGGTGGTGCCACTGAAGGCGTTGCTGGTGAAGTTATCGCCGATGGTGAGGGTGCCGGCGGTGGAGATTTCGCCCCAGGAGTTCAGGGGGCTGGTGGAGGTGCAGGTGGCATAAGTGGCATCGCAGAATTCCACCCGGGGCGGGCTGGTGTCGTTGCGGGTGCGCAGGATGAGCTTCGAGGTGGCGATCGAGGTGAAGCTGGGATAGCCGCCGTTACTGGCTACGGCGATGCGGGTGGCCGGACGGCCGCCCACGGTCCAGGTCACCGCGTAGCGGGAGGCCACCGTGGGCAGGCCCGAGGCCAGATACACCGGCACGATCGGGATACCGGAGGCGGAGGTGCCGGCCTTGTCTGAGGCGTTGCCACAGGTGGTGCAGCCGGGCAACTGATTGTTATATAGATCATAGTCATCGGCTCCAGATGTAGTGTAAATTTCGCTGCTGGTTGAGCATTGGCCCGGGATCACCCGGCATCCCACACTGCGGCCGCCCACGGTGGCATTGGCGCGGCTGAAGGGGTCGCCATCGGCGGCCACGATGCCCAGGAGGTTGCGCACATCCACCACCTGATTACTGTCATTGCGCTGCGTGTAGCGGTCGTTGTTGAAATACGACCACATCTTGCCGTTATTCACCCCAACAATCATGCCGAAATCCACGCCGCAGTAGCGGCTGTCGGAGCCGAGGGAGTTGGTGCTCACATTCTTGCCGCCGGAGCCGTTCGATCCGAAGGAACCGCCGCAGCATTTGGCGAGCACTTCATATTCTTTGGTCACCGTGGCGCTGCCCACTTGGGCGCCATTGCGGTAGATCCTCCCTTCCACTGTGATGGCGATGAGGCCACTGTTGGAGCCGGCCGTGACAGGGCCGCTGGCATCGGGATCACTGAGGTTCACCAGGTCGCTGAAGCCGCTGCCGGTGGGCACGGTGCCGCCGCTGGCCGAAGGGGTGGCGGTGCCCACCTGGTAGGTGCGGTAGAGGGTGCGGCGGTTGCTGCTGGCGTTGGCGCCGGTGGAATAGCGCACCGCCTTGAGGGCGAAACGCTGGTTGCCGGTGGTTTGGGTGATATCGGCGAGGCTGCGGTAGCTGCCATCGGCCAGGGCTACCGCCGTGCTGGAGGGATAGCCGTTGGTGCCCGGTCTGACGTTGCTGGTGGAGAGGCAGGGACTGCGGAGGTTGGCGTTGGTGGTGGTCCAGTTGGTGGTGGTGGGCGCCACATCGCCGGACACAAGCAGCTTGCGGTTCTCAGGCTGGTTCAGCACCGCAATGATCTGGTCGGCGCCGGATTCGGCCACGGCCTGGGCCTGGTTGGCGTCGCTGTCGTCGGTGATCGCACTGAGGCCGCCGTTCACCACGGACACCAGCGAAGCCGAGGCCACGATCAGCCCAAGCACCACCAGGATGCCCACGATCATCGCGAAGCCCCGTTGGCGCCGCCCCGCCCGGGGGGGGCGGGCGCTGAGCAGGTGGAGCAGCAGTTTCGGACGGCCCACCCGGTTTCGGATATCAGCTGGTCTGGGGATCAAGCGATCAACGCTCCTCTCCCACAATGGGGAGGATTCAAGTCTTTCTAACCTGGTTTGGTGTCAGCTGTGAGGTATTGAGACCCATAGAACCTCGTGAGCACCTCGGGAAGCCGCACCCGGCCATCCTCCTGTTGTCCGTGCTCCAACAGGGCTGCCATCGTGCGGCCGATCGCCAGGCCGCTGCCGTTGAGGGTGTGCACCAGCCGGGTCTTCTTGCCGTCGCGGAAGCGGATGGCGGCGCGGCGGGCCTGGAAATCGGCGCAGGTGCTGCAGCTGGAGATCTCGCGGTAGGCGCCGGCGCCGGCCAGCCACACCTCGAGGTCGTAGGTGCGAGCCGCGGAGAAGCCCAAATCGCCACTGCAGAGTTCAATGCGCCGGTAGGGGAGCTCCAAGGCCTCCAGCACGCCTTCCGCGTCGCGGGTGAGCTGCTCGTGGGCCGCCTCCGAATCCTCCGGGCGGGTGAACCAATACATCTCCACCTTGTTGAACTGGTGCAGGCGGATCAAACCGCGGGTGTCGCGGCCGTAGGAGCCGGCCTCGCGGCGGAAGCAGGGGGTGTAGGCGGTGTAACGCAGCGGCAACTGCTCCGCCGGGATCACCTCGTCGCGGTGGAGTGAGGTGAGTGGCACTTCGGCGGTGGGGGTGAGCCAGAGGTCGTCCTCGGCACAGCGGAAGCTCTCCTCGGCGAATTTCGGCAGCTGGCCCGAGGCGGTGAGGCTGGCGGTGTTCACCAGGATCGGCGGCATCACCTCCCGATAGCCGGCGGCGTTGTGGCGATCCAGCATGAAGTTGATCAGGGCCCGCTCCAGGCGGGCGCCCTGACCCAGCAGCGTCACGAAGCGGCTCTGGGCGATCCGCACGGAGCGCTCCGTGTCCACCAGGCCAAGCCGTTCGGCGATCTGCCAGTGCTCCTGCAGGGCGGAGCCGTCGGGGTGCGTGCCCTGGCGGGGGGTGCCCCAGGTCTTCACCACCACGTTGTCGGCCTCGGAGCGGCCTTCGGGGGTCTGGGCGGAGGGCAGGTTCGGCAGCTCCAGCAGCTGATGGCTCAGGCGGCTCTGCAGGGCCTTCTCCTCCTCCTCAAGGCCAGCCACCTGCTGCTTGATGCGGTTGCCTTGCTCCCGCAGCTCGGCCACCTCCGGACCATCGGGGCGAGCACCGGCCTGGATCCGTTGCCCCACCTCCCGGCCGATGCGGTTGCCCTCGGCCTGCAGGCCGCTGCGCCGCTCCTCCAGATCCCTCTCCTGGCGTGCGATCTGCTGAAGCCCGGTGAGGTCCACCTCCAGGCCCCTGCGGCTCAGCTGCCGGCGGATCAGCTCCGGGTCATCGCGCAGCAGGCGCTGGTCCAGCACGGTGGGAAGGCGGCTTGGCGGCAGCCTAGGGGTCGATAGTGTCTGTGTTGTACCAAGGCCCTCTGCAGGGTTCCATCCGGCTCCGCTCCGTGTCATCTGACAGCCACTCCGCCGACCTTCCCTCCGGGGGCGAGGAGCCCGTGAAGGAGCCGGATCCCGGGCTCCGCGAGCTGGTGCGGCGCTGCCGGCACGACCACTCCGGGCAGGGCCGGTTGGCCCTGGCCAAACGGCTGGCCGCCGCACAGGATTTCAAGGCCGCCATTCTGTGCCTTCAGGAAGGGCTGCAGCTCGCTCCCGAGGATGGGGAGCTCTGGAGCCAACTCGCCAGGCTGCTGCAGACGGTGGGCCGCTATGGCGATGCGATTCCCTGCCTGATCCGGCTGGCCGAACTCGAACCTGCCCAGGCCGCCTGCCGCACGGAACTGGGCCACCTGTTCCGCAGGGTGGGCTACCTGGGCGACGCCATCCACTGGCATGGCGAGGCGCTGGCCGTGCAGCCCGATTCGCTGCTGCTGCATCTCAATCACCTCTTCGTGCTGCCGCTGGTGGCCGAATCGGCGCAGCAGATCGCCGTGTGCCGGCAGCGCTGCGAGCAGGGCCTCCGGGCCCTGGAGCAGGAGCAGCCGTTCCAGGATTTCGACAGGGAGGTGGCCGCCATCTGCCATCCCTATTACCTCATCTATCACGACCGCAACGATCGCGAACTCCTGGAGCGCTATGGCCGCCTGATCACCCGGGCCATGGGTCATGGCCAGTCGTTGGAGCAACGCCCCCGGTTGCCTCTGGCCGTGCCTACGCCCGGCGATGCCTCGATTCCCCGGATCCGGATCGGCTTCCTCTCCGGTTTTTTCTACAACCACAGCAATGCCCGGGCCTTCGATGGCCTGTTGCTTCACCTGGATCGCCACCGCTTTGAGGTGGTGCTGATCCATCTGGCTTCCTCCCCTCGGGATGCCGTGAGCGCCAGGCTGGAGGCCTGCTGCCAGGAGGTGGTGGTGCTTCCCGCCCCCCTCGATGCCGCCAGCGCCAAGCTGGCGGAGCTGCGACTCGATCTGCTCTTCTACACCGATCTGGGCATGCATCCCTTCGCCACGATGCTGGCCACCCGGCGATCGGCCCCGGTGCAGGCCACCGGCTGGGGGGTTCCCCAGACCTCGGGTCTGCCTGGCATCGATTACTACGTCTCCGGTGATCTGGTGGAGCCGCCCGAGGCCCAGGAGCACTACAGCGAAACCCTGGTGCGGCTGCCGGGCCTTCCCTGTTGCTATCTCTCCAAGGCCATCGAGCCGCTCGAGCGGCAGCGGGACTATTACCTCCTGCCGCCCGAGCGGCCCCTGTGGGGCTGCCTGCATCGCCTTGAGAAACTCCATCCCGATTTCGATCTGGCCCTGGAGGCGATTGCCAGGGCGGTTCCCGATTCGCTGTTCGTGTTCGTGGAGGAGGACGTGCCCTCGCTCACCAGCCTCTACCTCGATCGTCTGGCCCGCTCTGCCCCCACGGCCCGGGAGCAGGTGGTGATGCTGGGCCGGATGGATTGGCGCGATTTCCTGGCCTTGGCGGGCTGCCTCGATGTGCTGCTCGATCCCTTCCATTTCGGCAGCGGCATCACCCTCTACGAAACGATTCACACAGGCACCCCGGTGGTGACCCTGGAGGGCCGCTTCCTGCGTTCCCGTTTTGTGGCGGCTGCCTACCGGCTGATGGAGGTGACGAATCCCCCGGTGGCGGCCAGCCCCGAGGCTTATGTGGAGCTGGCCGTTGCCCTGATGCAGGATCCGCAGCGGCGGGAGCTCTTGCGCCAAGAGATCGCCGCCAAGGCGAAAACCCGCCTTTACGACCGGCTCGACTATGTTCGGGGCTTCGAGGATTTCGCCCTCAAGGCCGTGGCTCAGGCCAGGTGCGACCAGGGCCGGGGGGGCTGAGGGGCGGGGGGCTGAGGGTCAGCCGCTCCCAGCCCGCCAGCGCTGCGGTCCCGGGGCCCGTTGGCGCTTCAGAGCACCTGAATCACTTCGCTCACCTCGGGGATGGCCTCGCGCAGCTTGCGCTCGATGCCCATCTTGAGGGTCATGGTGCTGCTGGGGCAGGAGCCACAGGCCCCCTGCAGCCGCACCTTCACAACAGGTCCGTCGATCTCAACGATCTCCACGTTGCCGCCATCGGCCATCAGGTAGGGGCGCAGCTCATCGAGCACCCGCTCGACATTGGGAATGGTGAGGGCGCGGGGATCGGCCGTCGCAGCATCGGAGGCGGCTGATGCGGTGGATGCTGTGTCGGTGGCGAGAGGGGTTTCGGTGGTCATGGCAAATCGGGAACCTGAAGTTGAGCTTAGGTAGTGCTGGGCCTTGGAAGGGTGTGGATTCCTCGGGGAGCCCCACCAAGGCATGGGCCATGTCCCGGCCTCTGCTTCCTGGCCCAGCCGGATCGGCATTGGGTCGGGCCCACTGGATCGGCATCTGGCCGGGACCACCGGTTCGGGCCGGGAGGCTCCTCTCCCTAGGATCGCTGGGTCCGCCTGTCGCCACCGCCCGGCCCCGCATGACCGACGTTCCCGCCGCGCGGATCCGCAATTTCTGCATCATTGCCCATATCGATCACGGCAAGTCAACCCTGGCCGATCGGTTGCTGCAGGAAACCGGCACCGTCGCCGCCCGCGACATGCAGGCGCAATTTCTCGACAACATGGAGCTCGAGCGAGAGCGCGGCATCACGATCAAGCTGCAGGCGGCGCGGATGGAATACAAGGCCGCCGATGGCCTCACCTACATCCTCAACCTGATCGATACCCCCGGCCATGTGGATTTCTCCTATGAGGTGAGCCGCTCTCTGCAGGCCTGTGAGGGTGCCCTGCTGGTGGTGGATGCCAGCCAGGGGGTGGAAGCCCAGACCCTGGCCAATGTGTATCTGGCCCTGGCTAATGATCTCGAGATCATCCCGGTGCTCAATAAAATTGATCTGCCCGGTGCTGATCCGGCTCGCATCAGTGAGGAGATCGAGGCGATCATCGGGCTGGATACCAGCAACGCCATTGCCTGTTCCGCCAAGACTGGTTTAGGGGTCCCTGAGATCCTCCAGGCCGTGGTCGATCGGGTGCCGCCGCCGGCCGACAAGTTGGATGAACCCCTACGGGCGCTGATCTTCGATTCCTATTACGACGCTTACCGCGGCGTGATCGTGTATTTCCGGGTCATCAGCGGCTCCATCGCCCGCCGGGACAAGGTGCTCCTCATGGCCAGCGGCAAGACCTACGAACTCGATGAGGTGGGGGTGATGGCCCCGGACCAGCGGCAGGTGGAGAGCCTCCATGCCGGCGAGGTGGGTTATTTGGCCGCCTCGATCAAGGCGGTGGCCGATGCCCGGGTGGGCGACACGATCACCCTGCTGGCCAACCCTGCATCCGAGGCGCTGCCGGGCTACACCGAGGCCAAGCCGATGGTGTTCTGCGGCCTCTTCCCCACCGACGCCGACCAGTACCCCGACCTGCGCGAGGCCCTCGACAAGCTCAAGCTGTCCGATGCCGCTCTGAAGTACGAGCCAGAAACCAGCAGCGCCATGGGCTTCGGCTTCCGCTGCGGCTTCCTGGGGCTGCTGCATATGGAGATTGTGCAGGAACGCCTGGAGCGCGAATACGACCTCGACCTGATCGTGACGGCGCCTTCGGTGATCTACAAGGTGAACATGATCGATGGCAGCGAGCTGCTGGTGGACAATCCGGCCACTTTGCCCGATCCCCAGAAGCGCGAATCGATCGAGGAGCCCTATGTGAAGCTCGAGATCTACACCCCAAACACCTACAACGGCGCTCTGATGGAGCTCTGCCAGGAGCGCAGGGGTGAGTTCATCGACATGAAGTACATCACCACCGATCGGGTGACCCTGCACTACGAGATGCCCCTGGCCGAGGTGGTCACCGATTTCTTCGATCAGATGAAGAGCCGTACCAAGGGCTATGCCTCGATGGAATACAGCCTGATTGGCTATCGCAAAAATGAATTGGTGCGGCTCGATGTGCTGATCAATGCCGAGAAGGCCGATCCCCTCACCACGATCGTGCACCGCGACAAGGCCTACAACGTGGGCAAGGGTCTGGTGGAAAAACTCAAGGAACTCATCCCTCGCCAGCAGTTCAAGATCCCGATTCAGGCCTCGATCGGCAGCCGTGTGATCGCCTCCGAGAGCATCAGCGCTATTCGCAAGGATGTGCTCGCCAAGTGCTACGGCGGCGACATCAGCCGCAAGAAAAAACTGCTGCAGAAGCAGGCCAAGGGCAAGAAGCGCATGAAGGCGATGGGCAAGGTGGAGGTGCCCCAGGAGGCCTTCATGGCGGTGCTGAAGTTGAACCAGTAGGCCTCAAGCTCACCCCTAAAAGGTGGCCAGATCCATCACCAGCGGCAGGCCCGCTCGCGGCTCCTGGAGCTTGCGCAGCAGCCGCTGATCCGCCGTGATCAGGGTGGCCCGTTCCCGTTCGGCCAGGGCCACATAGAGGCAGTCGGTTGCAGGGTGGTCAAGTTCGTGGCACCAGTGAGCGGCCCGAGTCAAGAGCGGCGAAGAGGGGAACAGGCAACTGAATGGTTCCGAAGCACGGTTCGCGAGCATCTGGAACTGTTCGCTGGTGATCGCCCCCAGTCGCCGACTCTTCCAGGCCGCGTTCAGCAACTCCACGAGCACCAGGTCGGGGGCCAGCAGCAGGGTGCCGGGTTCGGCATCCAACAGCCGGGAGGCTTGCTCCGCGTTGGGCACCGCCGCAAACCAGCCAAAGGCCACCGAGGCGTCCACTACCCAGGCGCGCACTTCAGCGGCCATCGCGGTCTTCGCGGATCAGGGCTGCCACATCCAAGCTGCGCCCTGCGGCTGGTGTCGTGGCGCGCAGCCGCGCGAGTTCATCGCGCAGGGAACCGTCCCTGCGGACCGCATCGGTGAGTAGATCGCGCAGGCTCTGCTCCAGGGAGAGGCCTTGGGCCCTGGCTCGGGCCCTGAGCGCGCTCACCACGTGGACATCCAGCTGCCTGACGAGGACCTGCGCCATGGTGTTGACCGCTGATAGCACCAATGATAACGCCCTGGATTGCTCCAATGCTGCTGCGGCGGCGATCGCCTGGCCGCGCCTCCGCCTGTCCGCCGGCGGGAACCCTCGGCTAGCGCTCACAACCCACTGCCATGGGAGCCGTCTTTCCCCGCAAATTCCTGCTCCCGCCTTCTTCGGAGAGCGGCTTCGTGCTCCCCCTTGCCCTGGGGGTGTCCATGCTCCTGTTGCTCGGCAGCCTCTCGCTCCAGACCGTGGTCCTGCAGGGCCACCTCGATCAGGTGAGCGAGGCGGGCCGGGGCCGCGATGAGGATGCCCTCGTGGGAGCCGCCCAGCGGCTGGTGGGTGAGCTCAATCGCCGTCACGCCTGCCTGCTGTCGTTGCCCCTCAGCCGTTGGCCCCAGGAGGGCCAGAGTTGTGCCAGCCTCCCCCAGCAGGAGGCCCTGCTGGGGGAGGCTCGATCCTTCGGCGGGCGACTGCTCGCCTGGTCTCCGGGGGCGACGGAAGCCGAGGCTCTGATCGAGGCCGAACCCGCGGTTCATGGTGAGATTGCCCGGCGGGCTGTCTTCAAGGTGGTTCTCCATTCCGATCCGCTCCGGGCCCAGTCCCCTCGATTGCTGGGCCTGAGGGGGGTGGCGCCATGAGCCTGGTGGAACTGATGTTGGCCTCGGGGCTGCTGCTCGGCTCCAGCGCGGCTTCTCTGGGCGTGTGGAACCGGGTGTCCACCACCCTCCTGGAGCACCGGGTGGAGCTGGAGCAGCTCCAGAGCCTGGAGGCGGAGGTACAGGCGCTGGAGGCCCGGCTGCAGGATCCGCGCCAGGTTCCGCTCGGGCAGCCGCTCTCTTGTGAGGAGCAGCTGCAGCGTCTCGTGGCACGGCTGGAGAACCAGCCCCCCCGGAGCGGTGTGGTGCGGACTCTGGAGATGCCGGCGGGGGGGGAACTTCTGCTGATCCACCTTCAGGCCGGTGATCAGGAGCGGCGGCGGCTCTACAGCCCCGCGGCCTTCGGAGGCTGCGGCGGCGATCCAGCTGGGCTTCCGGCAGAGGCTCCAGGCCAGGCAGAGGCTCCAACCCAGGCCGAGGCTCCAGCCCAGGCGTTGGCGGAGGGAGGCGGCAATGGCGCGCTCTGAAGCCTTCACCCTGATGGAACTGCTCCTGGCGGTGGCGATCCTGGCTCTGATGGGGCTGATGGCCCTGGGGTCCGGAGCGGAGCTTCTGGCCAGGCTCGAGGTGGAGGCCGCCACGCGCAGGGTTCTGGTGGGGCTGGAGCGGGGCCGGACCGCCGCGGAACGCCAGGGGCGCCCCTGCGCCCTCAGCCTCGATGCCGCTGGATGGGGGCCACCTCGAGCTGGCGATCTGCCCGCCTGCGTGGGCGTGCCCCTGGCCCTAGGGGAGGGACTGAGGTCCCAGGAGGGGCTCCGCTTGGAGCACAACCTGCCGCCAGCCGTGCGCTTCAGCAGCAATGGCCTAGTGCTCGATGCCGGAACGGTGTTGGTGGCCCATCGGGCTACGGCTCTCACCCGCTGCGTGGTGGTCTCCCTGCCCCTGGGGGTGACCCGAGTTGGGCTCCATGGAGACGGCAGCTGCCGTCCGGATCCGAACCTTTAACGATGGCGGTTGTCATCCGGGCCAGTTTTGTGGAGTCCAGAGCCCGTGGTGGGCTCTGCAGGCCTGTTCGGGCCTTCACCCTGGTGGAGCTGTTGCTGGCCCTGGGGATGGGGCTCGCACTGAGCGCCGTGCTGGTGCAAGTGCTCGTGGCCGAGAGCCGTCTGGGGGCCGTGCTGGTGCGTCAGTGGCGCGAGCGGACCCTGCAGCGCCGCACTCTGGATCTGGTGCGGGACGATCTGCGGCGGGCCGTGGCGATCCGGCTGGGTTCCGCCGACAGCTCTCCCTGCCCCCTCTCCGGCCGCGAGCCCGTGCTTCAGATCAGCACGGCTGAGGGACCGATCACCTACTCGCTGGGGCTGCCCCCCAGTCCGATCTGGAGGGGCCGGGTGTTGATGCGCTGCGGGCCCGCCTTCGGACTGGATGGGGAGCCCAGCCGGGGTGCGAGCCAGAATCGCGTGGTGATCGATGCCCTGGTGCCGGCTGGATTCCGGGCGGAGGTCGAGGCCATCGGCCAATTTCGCCTGTCGATGGAACAGGAACTCCCCCTCCTGCAGGGGGGCTTGCAAAGGATCACCACGGCCGTTGTCGTGGCGGCCCCGGCGCCGGATCCATGAGCGAGGGCAAGGGGGCTGGCAGCCTTGCGATGGGTGAAATACCGACTAGGTTGCAGCTTTAATGCACCAATAACGGTAGGCCCGTCGGCTTAGGCCGCTTCAGAATCCCCACGTTCGCTTCCCAGGGGCCTGGCTCTTCGCACGAGGGGCTCGTTGTTCAGGCTGTGGTGTTGATGGACTTGGTCACCACGATCGCCATTGTCCTGAATGGGGCCCTGGTTGCTGGATCCAGGCAATCACCAGTCTCATCATCCCTCAGCCTGGCGGCACTATCAGCGTTTTTCCGATGGATGTTGAGCACATCGAAGCAGGGCGCTCCTCGCAACATGGCGACCTGGAATCCAGGCTGGCCGAGGCCCGCTCCGCGGCGGAGTCAGGGGATCGCGCCCTAGCGGAACGTTTCTATCGCGAGATGGTGGAGGCCGGTGTGGGCGATGTGCGCCCCTACTGCAATCTGGGCGTGCTGGCCTTGCTCGAGAAGCGCGCCACTGCAGCTTTGGGTTGGTTGGAGCAGGCGGTGGTTGTGGATCCCCAACACGCCCGATCCCATCTCAATCTGGGCATGGCCCTGCAGCTCGAGAAGCGCACCGCCGAGGCGATCACGGTGCTGCAGCGGGCCTTGGACCTAGACCCCCAGCTGGCAGAGGCTTGGAACAACCTGGGCTTTGTGCTGGCGGAAGAGGACCAGCCTGAGGAGGCGATGGCGGCCTATCAGCGCGCTCTCGAGCTGCAACCCGGCTATGCCGTGGCGGCCCAGAACCTGAGTGTGCTGCTGGCCAACCATGGCAACCCCCAGGAGGGGGAGCAGTTGTTGCGGCAGCTGCCTGCGGCGGTTGCCCAGGAGAGCAGGATTCTGTTTCATCTTGGCGAGATGCTTCGTCTGCAGGGGAAGCTGGAGGAGGCCCAGGCGGCCTACGGGGAATGCCTGGAGCGGGACCCGGAGGATGCCGAGCTGCGCATGGGGGTGGGTCTTGCCCTCCTGGGCGCCGGTCAGGCCGATCAGGCCCTCACGGTGCTGCTGCCCTTGCTGGCCATGCGCCCTGATGATTCACCGGGCCTGGTGGCCGTGGGCTGGTGCCTGCACAAAATGGAAGATAACCAGGCGATCGATCTCTACCGCCGTGCCATCGCCCTCGATCCAACCAACATCCAGGTGCGCAACCTTCTCGGTCTTTTTTACACTCTTCAAGGGCGACAAGGCGAGGCCATCCAAGAATTCCGCGCTGGCCTCGAGCAGGATCCGAAGAACTGCGAACTACGCTGCAATCTTGCCGCCTCGTTGCGCAGCCAGGGTTTCTTTGAGGCTTCAATGGCCGAGCTGGAGCAGCTGCTGGCCGATCATCCTGAGCACCTCGATGCCCTGGCGATCCAGTTGTTCAGCTGCTCAGTCGGCTCGGAACGTCTGGCTCCCCTAGCCCTTGCGCTGAGCCAACGCTTCTGGACAGCGGTGCGCAGCCGTTCCAGCCTCAGGGTGCAGTCCCAGGCGGTGACTGCCGCCACACCGGTAAGGCAAACCTTTGCTGCCGCTCTGCCTGTTCAGCAGGGGGTGCTTTCCTCCTTGGTGCGGCCGGAGGTGCGCCGAGATCGCCGGTTGAGGATCGGCTTCCTTTCGGCGGAGATCGGTTCCCACGTGGTGGCTTCGTTTCTGTGCTCCTTCCTCGATCACTACGACCGTGATCGCTTTGCGGTGGAGTTGTTTGCCGCTTCGCGCCGCTTCGATGCGAGGGCCTCGGAGATGGCCGCGCTGGCCGATCACCACTGGTTGCTCAATGGCATGGACATGGGTCAGGCCCGGGATCTGATCCGCAGCCGCCAGCTCGACATCCTGGTGGAAACCTCTGGCTTCACCGCCGATTCCGCGATCGAGCTGCTGGCGGAACGCTGCGCCCCGGTTCAGTGCCATTACATCGGTTACCACGCCACCACGGGGCTGGACACGATCGATTGGTTCATCGGTGATGCCGAAACGGTTCCGGAAGAGTTTGCTCCTCAGTTCGTGGAGGGCCTCTGGCGTCTGCCGCGCACCTGGCTGGCGCGCCAGCCCGATTCCACGCTGCCGCCTGCCTGCAGCGAGAGCCGGGATCCGGTGGCCGTGTTGGGATCCTTCAATCAGCTGGCCAAGGTGAGGGAGGAGACCCTCCGCTACTGGGCCGCTGCCCTGCATGCGTTGCCCTCCAGCCGGCTGGTGCTGAAGGATCGCTCCGTGGCGGATGCTGAAACCCGCGAGCGAATTGTTCGCACCCTGGCCGGCGATGGCGTGGCCCCCGAACGCATCAGCTTTCTGGACTATGTGGGCGGCTGGGAGGACCACATGGCCACCTACAACCAGTTGGACGTGGCCCTGGACACCACCCCTTGGAGCAGTGCCACCACCGGCTTCGATGCTCTGGCGATGGGGGTACCGCTGGTGGCGATCCGGGGGGGCTGCACGGCGGCCCGTATGAGTGCCTCCATCCTCAAGGGCTTGGGCAGGCCCGAGTGGATCGCCGAAACGCCTGAGCAGTTCGCCGCGATCGTGGCCCGGCTCTGCGCCGACTTGCCTGCCCTACGGGCTTCCCGACCGGAGCTGCGCCGCCGGGTGCTGGCCAGCCCGCTCTTTGATGGGGCCGATTTGAGTGTTCATCTGGAGGAGGCCTTCCTCGCGATGCGGATGCAGGCTGGGCCCGCTGCCTGAACCACCAAACAAAAAAAGTCTTCCGGGACAGGCCCGGAAGACTCCCGATCAAGACAACAAGGGGATCAGCCGAATGTGCAGGAGAGCTGGCCAGCGGTAGTGACTGAAACGGTGGCGGCGCTCTTGCCGGTGCTGCCGGTGGAGGCGGCGAGGCAATTCAGACCGGCAACATTGGCACCCCAGCTCTTGGAGAACGTTGCGGAGGCGCCGGCGCTGCAGTTGGCGGGAGGGGTGCCCACACCACCGGAGGCCACGAACACGCCACATTCTTTGCCGATGCCCACGATTTCGCCGATCGCCGCACCGGCTTGGGCAGCCGCCCGGGCCCCTAGGTATTGGGGCAGGGCCACGCCGGCCAGCAGGCCGATGATGGCCACCACGATCATCAGTTCGATCAGGGTGAAGCCCTTGGCGAGGCCTTTGCGCTGACGCAGTTTGCGGAGCAGCTCGAGTTGGAGTTTGGTGCGCATGGATCTGGAAACACGCCTACTGCCTCAACATACGCTCCACGTCCGGGTTCGTCCATCGGTGGGAGTTGGCCTGTAAGTGAAACGGTTGCCGCTCAGATCCCTTGCAGGAACTGGGTAGTCCTTGCCTTTGGCGCAGCCGCTTCGGTTTTATTCATGCCTGCTTGGGAAATCGCTCACGGTTTTTTTCTGTGGAATGAATCAGATTTTCAGGCAGCTCTCAGCCTTTCCTCACTCTGTGTGGTTGGGCGGGGCTGGCCCTGCGGGAGGAACCCCTCTCGCCAGCGCGGCTAGCTTGGAGCAAGAACCCTTCGATCTTGCCCGTTTCCCTGCTGGCTCGCCCCCATGGCTCCCTGCGGCAGTGGTTGCTGGGAGCGAGTGTGATTGCGGTGCTGGCGGGCTATGGGGTGCTGCTCATGGCCTATTCATGGCTGGCGGACCTCGACCGCAGGGATGCCCACCGGCAGATGGCCAGCCAGCTGCTGACCCTGGTGGAGCGGGAGGGAGCCCTGCCCACGGAGGTCACCCTCAGCGGGGTAGACGCCTGGATCGAGACCTCCGGTCGCACTCGGCCCCTGTCCCGCGCCATGGTGCGCAGCCATGCCCTCCCCCCCCTAGCCCTCGTGCGGCGACAGCAGCGGGGCCTCTCGGTGGCTGGACCCTGGGACTATCAGGGCCACAGCTATCTCTCAAGCACCATGCCCGTGGGGCCCCAGCGGGCCGGTGTTTCCCTGCATCTGCTTCAGGATGTGAGCCTCGACATCCGCAGGCAGCAGCGAAATTCCATGCTGCTGCTGGTGTTCGCGGGCATCTCCACTCTGGTGAGCGCCGCCCTGCTGCGGCCGGTGCTGAACGCTGGGCTGCGTCCCCTAGAGGACCTCAGCGACCGCATGGAGCAGATCGAAACGGAAACCCTTGGGCGCAAGCGCCTGCCCCTGGCTCCCCAGCCCCGCGAATTGCAGCGGATCGCCGGCACCTTCAACGATCTGCTGGATCGTCTGGCGGTGTCCTGGGAACGGCAGCGGGCCTTTGTGAATGCCGTGAGCCATGAATTGCGTACGCCGATCACCCTGGTGGCCGGCTACGCGGCCCGCCTGCAGCGTCGCGGCATGAATCTCAGCGCCGCCGAGCGGGAACAGCTCCATCTGATTGAGGAGGAAGCGGCCCGGATGGGCCGCATGGTGACGGATTTGCTCGATATCGCCCGCAGCGACGCCGGTCAGCTCACCCTGCGGCGCCAGCGCTTCGATGTGGCCGCCGCCTGCCTCCAAGTGGTCGACCGCCTGCGGCCGGTGGCCGCAGGCCGGCTGCGGCTGGCCCCGGAATCGGCGGAGCGTGGGCAGGCTGAGCACGCCGTGGGGGATCCCGAGCGCTTTGAGCAGTGTTTGCTCAACCTGGTGGAAAATGCCCTCAAGTACAGCCCGCCCACCGGCCAGGTGCAGCTGGCCTGGGACTCTTGCGGCGATTCGGTGCTGGTGCATGTGCTCGACCAGGGGCCCGGTGTGCCGGAGGAGGACCGGGCCCGCCTGCTGGAGCGCTTTCAGCGGGGGCGAAGCACCGGTGATGTGCCCGGCAGCGGGATCGGTCTGGCGGTGGTGGACACCCTGATGCAGGCCATGGGTGGCCGAGTGGACATCGGCGATGCCCCCGGGGGAGGGGCCGATTTCCGGCTGCTGTTGCCCGTGGCGCCTGAGCCGGAGCTCAGCGAGCCTGCTCCATCAGTTCCGCGAGCAGTGCCGGGAGCCCCGTCTTGACGACGTAGCCATCCGCTCCGGCTGCCCTCACCTCCTCCTCATCCACCGGATCCCAGTGGCCGCTCATCAGCACCACCTTGGTGGCCAGCCCCTGTTGGCGCAGCTGACGCAGGCAGGTGATGCCATCCATCTCCGGCAGGCCCACATCCAGCAGTACTAGATCGACGCTGTCGTTGCTGAGGCCATCGATCGCCTCCTCGGCAGAGCTGAAGCAGATCACCAGGGCGCCAAGATCCTCCAATTCGAGCCGCAGCAGGGTGCGGATCCGCACATCGTCATCCACGATGGCCACGGAGCGGGGCGCTCTGGAATTGGCGTTGGTGTCAGCCACGCACCTCTCCCTCCCGCAGCATGAAGCCCACGCCGCGTACTGTCTGGATCAGGGTGGGGCGACCGGCCTGCTCGAGTTTGCGGCGCAGGTAGCGCACGTAGACATCAAGGAGGTTGTCGTCGCCGAAGTGGTTCTCCCCCCACACGGCCCGCAGGATGGCCTGCCGCTCGAGAACCCGGTTGGGCGATTCCATCAGGTGGCGGAGCAGCTCAAACTCCCGCACCGATAGGGTGATTGGCGCCCCGGAACGGCTCACTTCCCGGGTGGCGGTGTCGAGGATCAGATCGGCGTAGATCAGGCGTTCGCCGTTGTCCTCCTCCTGGCCGTAGGAGCTGCGGCGCAGGTGGGCCCGCAGCCTGGCTAGCAGCTCCTCCACGGAGAAGGGCTTGAGCATGAAGTCGTCGGCGCCTGAATCGAGGGCCTCCACCCGCTCCTGCACCCCATCCCGGCCGGTGAGCATCACGATCGGAGTGGTGATGCCGCTGGCCCTGATCCGGCGGCACACCTCCACACCGCTGAAATCCGGCAAATGCCAGTCGAGAAGAATCAGGTCGCCGGGGTTCTCGCGCAGGGCGATCAAGGCACTCTGGCCATCGGCGGCCTCCCGCACGGCGTAACCCTCCACCTCCAGCTCACCGCAGAGGAATTGGCGCAGCCGGGGATCGTCGTCGACGATCACCACCTGGAGCTGGCTGCTGCGCGGCTGGCTGGGGCTCGGATCCTGGTCCACCGATGGGGTCACACAAGCGCACGGGCGGTTCCCCCCGATCCGGACGGAGGCTTCCGATCCAGATTACGAAGCCGAAGGCGTGCTGCGGTTGGTGACG